>CAYSRY010000175.1:0-7646 GCA_964433395.1 uncultured Armatimonadia bacterium
ATCCGACAAAGAAGAGCCGGTGAAATATATTTTCACCGGCTCTTCTCTTCTGTGTTTATTAAGCCTCTTCCGCTGTCGTAATTCTATGCGACAGGTTTTGCGGAGGAAAACAAGTGGCAACACTGCAACAGAAAATCCAACGCATTCCAACAAATATACTTGCCCTCGGCATTCACCGCCGTACAATATCTGTATAGCCTCGCCTCGCCGACGTGCCCACGCTACATCAGGCATAATACGCGCTGATTCAGAAAATGCCGCAAAACTTTTACTCCAAACTGCTGACGTCTCGCACCGATGCGTTATACGCCGTCGCAAGATGTTCAATCCGCACTTCGCCGAGCAACTGCTGCAGACGCTTGAGAATCTCGACACGCGGGTAATTTGTCTTCCACCTGACGACACGCTCGGGATCATTCCGTACAGCCGTCTCATATGCAACGAAGCCTTGTTCAAGAATGTAAAAGACATGCGTCATATATGCTGAGACCTCTACATTCACTTCTGCAACTAGTTTTACCACGCCACTCCCAATTGACTGGTGCAACCCTTCATGCAGCATTACAAGTGCACGACGATATACCTCCGGCGTCTGCTCATCAAAATCATCCGGCACACCGCTGCTGTTTTTGGCACTGCGTAGTCGCTCTTCGCATTCCAGAACATAGCCAATAGAACTGACTACCGGCAGGTAATTCGCAGTCAGAAATTCAAGTGTCTGTCGATTCTCCTGCTGTTGGACAAGCGCTTTGATACAGATGGTGTGAGTCACTAATGCGCCGGCGATTGCGCCCACCGCAGCTCCAGCAAGTATCCCAAGCATGCACCGTCTCCTTGCGTGATATCACCCACATTGCCCCGTCGGCCTCTGCAATTTCCGGGCCACACCTGCAACAGTTGCCTATTGCGTCGCGGCAAAGAAAAGCATGACTGCCCCCACCACTTGCGCAAGCCCCCAGAAACCTCCACAGATTATCCCGACCCATGCGTGGGTACGCCCGCGTACTTCCGCATCCTCACTCGACAGCCGCAGTCCTTGTATCCCATATATCACTGCAATGATGCCGAGCGCCACCCCAATAAATGGCATGAATGCAAACAGGCCCACATAATAGGCCACAAGCGCAGGCTGGTTTTTAGAGGGAATCATCTTCTCGATGACCCCATTATCCTCTTTGCGCGTTGCTCGCAATACCAGCACATCATCCACAGTGCACACAGAGACCCCGTCGCTGACCTGCCACGTTCCAAGAATCCGCCCCTCCGCCACATATTGACGCAATTCTTCCAGTGTGTATGGCCCCCACTCTTGCCCATCAGTGTCTTGCACTGTCCATTCTCTCACTGGCGGCGCGCTGTCCGTCTCTGCCATGATCAACCCGCTCCTTTATGATGTTTTGTACCATTTCCCGCCATATCCACCATATCCTTCTCATCCCAGGTCTGGAGGTCTCCGCCGCAATCTGCACGAAATATCCTTTACACAACATACGATGGAGGCGATGACATGGCAGCAACCCGTGAGCGTCCCAACATCATCTACGTAATCGTCCATGACATTGGTCAGCACATCGGGTGCTATGGAGCCGGCGTGGAGACCCCAAACATGGATCGACTCGCCACAGATGGCATCCGCTTCACAAACTATCACTGCACCGCTGCCCAATGCTCTCCAAGCCGTGGCAGCATCATGACGGGGCAATACCCTCACCAGAATGGACTGATGGGCCTTGCGCACATTGGGTGGGAATTCCATTATGGCCAGAAAACCATGCCAATGTATATGCGAGAAACTGGCTACGAAACTCACCTCTTCGGTACCCAGCACGAACACGCAGATCCAGCGACATTGGGCTACGAGTACCTCCATAGTCCACAACGCAGTGGCGCAGCAACTGTCGCCACTGACCTCATCGGTTTCCTGCATGAATACGCTGCCACCCCTGGTGACAGACCGCTGCATATCTCGTGCGGATTCGGCGAACCGCACCGCCCATATCACCGCAACGGCTATCAGGAAGACGATCCAGCCACCCTCCAGATACAACCGTGGCTGCCAGATCGCCCCGGTATCCGTGAGGACACCGCTGGCCTCAATGGCCTGATATGGGTTGTAGACGAATGGGTTGGTAAAATCCGCCAGGCCCTCACCGAAACCGGCATTGAAGACAATACTCTCTTCATCTTCACCACAGACCACGGCACCTCCATGCCCAGAGCAAAGGGTACGTGCTATGACCCCGGCACCAAGACTGCCCTCATCATGCACCAGCCCGGACGCGTCGAAGGAGGCGCTGTCTACGATGAGCTCCTCATCAATTGTGACTTTATGCCCACAATCCTCGACTATACTGGGGCGCCCCAACCTGAGCATGTTGCCGGACGCAGTTTCAGGGGCATCTTCGAAGATGGCGATTTCAGACCCCACGAACATATATTCACTGAGATGACGTGGCACGACAGATACAACCCCATGCGTTCAATTCGCACCAAAAAGTTCAAATACATTCGCAACTTCGGCATGCGCCCGCTCGTATACATGCCGTTCGACTGCTGGCAAGGTCTCGCCGGACGTGACATGGCGGGCGATTACTATACAAAAGTGCGCCCGGAACATGAGCTCTACGACCTCGAAAATGATCCGCTCGAAATGAATAATCTCGCCGACGACGTTCACTATGCCGAAATCGTCACAAAACTGCGCCATGCAGTAGATAAATGGATGCAGAACACCAATGACCCTCTACTGCGCGGCGACGTACCGCCGACCGCCGCACAGGCCCATCGCGCAGCCACCATCTGGCAGGGCAATTGAATTCAAGCGCAATTCCCGATGAAATCTGCAGGAGCAATGTCGATGAAATTCGAAGAGTGTCTTCCGCACCAGCTGGATCGCGTTATCGCCGAATGTCCATTCGCGATCGTCCCATGGGGCGCCCATGAGTGGCACGGGCCACATAATGCCGTCGGCCTCGACACAATCAAGGCCTATCACATGGCGCTGGATCTCTGCAATGAGGTCGGGGGCGTTGTCCTGCCGCCTGTCTACTGCGGCTACCAGACGATGAAACCGTGGCGTGAATGTCGCCTGACGCTGGAATTCACGCGGGAAACGGTCTACAGCTTCGCGCTCCAGCATCTCGAGCAGCTCTACGACGAGGGCTTCCGCGTAATCCTCATTCTCATGGGCCACTATGGAGGAAAGCACGTCGAAGCCATTCAGGAAGCTGTCCAGCGCTTCAATGATTGCCATGCTCGAGCACGTGCTATTGCATGGCAGGATTATCTCCCGGCTTCCTGGGTCGACGTAAAAGGCGGCGACCACGCTGGCAAAAATGAAACCTCACTGCTCATGCACTACCGTCCGGATCTCGTCGACCTGTCACGCCTACCTCAAAATGGCGACATCGACATCGAAATTCATGGCGTCGGCGGTGAAGACCCACGCCTCGCATCGGCCGAACACGGTGCGATGCTCGCCGAACTGTTCGTCACACAGGCTGCTCCGAAAATTCGCGAGCTTATCAGCGAAGTCATCGCAATGCGCAAAAAAGCCAAAAAACAACTGTAGCCGTGCACTCAAATAAAATTACCTGGAACGGAGCGTAATACCGAGAAGGTCTTACGATGTCCTACAACCAATACTTCTCTATCTCTGAAGCAGTTATTCGTTATCTCACTGGAGGCATTACATGTCATCCCTCAGCACACAATTCAAAGAATTTGCAGCCAAAGCAGGGGCGGACCTGGTCGGCATTGCCAGCATGGATCGCTTCGCCGATTTTCCGGCTGAGCATAGCCCTGCATCCATCGCCCCTGAGGCCAGATCAGTCATCGCCATCGGACGACGCATCACTCGCGGCACGCTGCGCGGCAACGAAGAGGGGACAAACTTCAACACATTCAACTCTTTCGGCTATCATTGGCTCGACACTGAATTTGTGGCAATGACCACATTCGAGTGCGTTGAGTGGCTTGAAGACCAGCGCTACGAGGCCACTCCACTGTTTGGATTCCCGCCCGAAGCATACCCTCAAGGCATTGCAGTACGCCCTGGTGCCCCGGCGCCCAATGTTTACCCGAATTTCTCGTACGTGGCCGTCGCATGTGGCCTCGGCGAAATCGGCGTCAACGGCGAATTACTCACTCCCGAATTTGGACCGCGCCAGCGCATACAGCTCATCCTCACTGATGCGCCACTTGATCCAGACCCCATCTTCGAAGGCACCATCTGTCAGCGCTGCATGGCGTGCGCAAAAAGCTGTCCACTTGGCGCCGTCGACATGACGGCATTCGACGAACTCACTATAGCGGGCAAGACGATGAGCGTCGCAAAAATAGATTACTCAAAATGTGCAACCTGCAAGAACGGTGCATGCGGAAATCTCTACAACGCCGCCGGGCATGCAGACCGCCTTGGCGCGCTCTGCAATCGCAGTTGCGTTGATTGCCTGGACGCCAAAGACGTCCTGACCAAGAAATTTGTAAACCCATTCCGCACGCGAAAGCCTTGGGGCATTGATGCGAGCGGTCAGGTGGTACAACCTCCGGTCGAACCGGGATGCCATACCTGCAGTGAGGAGGCCTGACCATGACGAAAATAACTTCTGAAATGGTCAAAGAAGCTGGATATGCTATGGGCCTTGATGGCGTCGGCATTGCCAACATTGAACGTTTCAAAGACGCACCACCACAGATGAATCCAATCAACATCTTCCCGGAATGCAAATCGGCGATTGTAGTCTATCGTCGCATTCCGCGCGGAGTGTACCGTGGAGTCGAAGAGGGAACGCACTGGAGCAACTACACATTCTACGGCTATAACCGCCTCAACACGCTTTTCCGTCCCATTGGCACATATGAACTCTCGTGCTTTGTGGAAGATATGGGGTTCGAAGCCGTCCCGGTCTACCCCGGCGTCTCCGAAGCTCAGCCAAATCGAGAACCTGTTCGCGAAGGTCAGGTTGGGGCAGATGTCTTTCCGGCAATCCGCATTGCCGGCATAGCCGCAGGACTGGGTGAATGTGGCTGGTCAAAAGTCTTCCTCACCAAACGTTTCGGCCCGCGACAGCGTCTCGAAATGATACTCACCGACGCTGAACTTGAGCCAGACCCGCTGCTGGAGCCGAACTCAATCTGCGATCTCTGCATGTCCTGCGCCAGAAAATGTGAAGGCGCAGCAATTCCGCACATCAAAGAAGGCAAAAAAGTCACCATCAAAATTGAGGATAAGGAATACTCATGGGGAGACGTGGACATGGGCCGTTGCACGCTCACACACCACGGCCTCAACAAAAGAACTTCCCCATTCCTTGCCAAAGACTGCCCCGGCTTGCGGCTCGATATCTCCGAGCAGGAAGTCTCTGAAGAAGAAGCTTACAAGCTCGCCTACACTGTCGCAGGTGGAACATGGCGTAAAACTGAGGAATTCCCCAGTGGCAACGTCGTCGACTACTACAAAACTATGCTGCAGACCACTGGGTACTACGCCGTCTGTGGTGCAGGTGGCTGCATACGCCAATGCATGATACATCTCGAAGAAAAGGGCGCGATTGAGCAGACTTTCACTGAACCATTCCGCCGTCGCCCCCAGTGGCAGATGGACCACACAGGCAAAGTCATGGAAGCCGCAGACGAATAGCCACATGCAGCTACTGACACAAAAAATGGCCGCCCCTTCCAAGGGCGGCCATTTACTTCACATATCCTCAGACAACCACAGGCACACACTTCAGAGCCTCAGAGCGTGTGGTACCAATCCCCAACCCCCGCCAGCACCATCTCCACAGCAATCGTAGCGATGACAAGCCCCGTCACTCGCACCAGCGCTGCCATCAGATTCAGCCGCGTCAATGTCGTACAGATGAATTTTGAACTCAACATGATCAGAAAATTCAGCGCCATCGCGATTAAAATTGCCAATATCGCTTTCACTGGGCCGAATTCTGCCGGATAAGCAATTGCCGCGGTAATAGTCGCCGGTCCGGCGATCAGTGGCGAAGCCAATGGCACGATTGTGGCCTCCGCCAGCTTCTCCTTCGACACCTCTTCAAAAAAAACTCCGGTCAGCAATGCCTTATACCCCACCGCAAACAGAATGATCCCGCCCGCGATGCGCACCGAATACAACTGCACATGAAAAATGGTATTCAATATGAAATGCCCGAATGCCGCCAGCAGAAGCAACATCACCAATGCAAACAAACTTGACTTAATCGAGGTCCGCAACAACCCTTTTGGGCCGAACTCCGATGAAATTGCCGCAAGCACGAACACTTCGCCGATTGGATTGATCAGCGCCAGCATATAGAGTGCTGCGAAGAGTATCTCTTTCGCGTAACCTATCTCAACTGCCACGGTGCATGCCTCTATTCCAGACGTCTCCGACGCCCATGTTCACTCTTCTACCAGCCGTCCTGTCCCCGTGGACTTGTAAGCCCCTGCAGGTGGCCCGTATCACCAATATACCGACAGATCCACACAGCGCCGCCACTCGATGGATACCGAACAAAATACGATACCGACGTGTTATTGACCATGTAGCGAGGGAAACCCCACTCATCAGCACCTAAAAGCGTATCCACAAGCTTGCTCAGAAATTCACCGTGGGTTACACAGCAAACCACGTCATCCGCAGAGTGCTCTGCCTCCAGCTCGGCAATCCCCAACCGCGCCCGAGCATAGTAATCTGATGGTATCTCCCCACCGGGAACCGGATTGGCCTGTCGCCAGGCGGCATCATAGACGCCTGGATATTCTTTGTGCATCTGTGCTTGCGGCTGGCCTTCCAGGACACCATAGCTTACTTCTACAAGCCACGGAAGTTCCACAACTTCTAAGCCGCACGCATCACTGATGAATTGCGCAGTCTCACGCGCTCGTGGAAGTGGGGAGCTGTATAGACGAGTAAGGCCCATGTCCCCAAAACGCTTGCCGACCAACGCCGCTTGCCTCTGCCCCATTGTGGACAGCCCCTTATCAACGCTCGGATCCTGTCCCTGTACATTGCCAGTCTCATTGCCGACCGATTGACCATGTCGCACTATGTACAACTTCATTTATTGAACCTTTCCGTAACACCAATAGTACGCCGCTGTCTTCACAAGATTCGTGCCCTCAACTCACTGCACCATGTCGCGTTGGTTAATAACACATCCATGCACTTTTGTACATAATTACTGCATTGAAGTATTGCAATTATGTAGGAAACGACGTATACTACCAACGGTGGCCTTTTACTAATGAACAGTTGACATTCCTCGCATTGTAAATGCCACCATGGGGTAGGAGGATGCCCTGGTGCGGTGATAAATGTGCCGCGATCATCCATTTTTACATGGAGATGCCCTGTTCCCGCGGGGCATCCTCGTTTTTGTGGATGGAAGGGTTGCTTCTTTTTATTTTTCACCAATAGAAGATTGCCCGATTTCTGGTTGACATTTTGAGCTTCCGCGGGTAATATGCTCGCACTGTCATGTGCCGAAGTGGTGGAATTGGCAGACACGCTGTCCTCAGGAGGCAGTGGGCTCACGCTCGTGCCGGTTCGAGTCCGGCCTTCGGCACCAAAATATAATCGAACTGAAAAAGGTGACCAATACTTATTGGTCACCTTTTTTCGTGTTTTGTGCCAGACGCAGGCATTCTTC
>CAYSRY010000176.1:0-7602 GCA_964433395.1 uncultured Armatimonadia bacterium
TTATGCTTGATGATCAGGACTTGGCAGCATTGCCCATGCATGTACGCTGCAGACGCGGCATTGGTTATCTTGCTCAGCAGCCATCAGTATTCCGAAAGCTCTCCGTTCGTGATAACCTCCTCCTCGTACTGGAGATGCAGGGCATTCCCCGCAAAGCGCAAATTGACAAGTCTGACGAACTGCTTGAGAAGCTTGGCATCACCCACATTGCCAACCGTACCGGCGTCGTTCTCTCGGGTGGCGAAAGGCGTCGGGTCGAAATCGCCCGCGCACTCTGCACTAACCCTTCCTTCATACTGCTTGACGAGCCATTCACCGGTGTCGATCCTATCGCCATCGACGAGATACAG
This sequence comes from uncultured Armatimonadia bacterium, assembly GCA_964433395.1. Classification (GTDB taxonomy): domain Bacteria; phylum Armatimonadota; class Zipacnadia; order Zipacnadales; family UBA11051; genus UBA11051. Next base: position 351 of record CAYSRY010000176.1, read on the forward strand.
TCGATCGTCGCTGAGCTCAGAAAAGAAAACATCGGAATTCTCATCACGGACCATAACGTACGCGAGACTCTCGATATCACTGACCGTACATACATTATTTTTGAGGGACAGATTAGGGTCGAGGGCCGCCCGGCAGATATCGTCAATGACCCAGAGGCTCGCAAATACTATCTGGGCGAGAACTTCCAAATGTAGGGCCGTGTTCACACGCGCCCCGACATCGGACAATACTGCACACTGGGTGAAATGCTTGATGCAGAGAATTGACCGCTATATTACCTCTGAATTCGTGCCATTGCTCGCATTCGGAATAGGTGCGTTTCTGGTGATTCTCGTCGGTGTGGAGCTTTTGCCTCAGGCCCTCAAAATGGCAGTACGTGAAGGTTTTCCTCTGAGCCTCGTCATCACTGTGTTCCTCTACAGGCTTCCCGGCATTGTCGCGCTGACTCTTCCCATGGCAGTCATGTTTGCGAGCCTGATGGCTACCGCCAATCTTTCATCGCATGGTGAATTGCTGGCCATGAAAGCCGCTGGCATCCCATTTGTTCGCGTCGTCATCGCAATAATCGCCGGTGGCCTCTTCATCTCTATACTCACTCTTCTCTTCAATGAATCTGTCAGCCCCCGAACAAATCGCTTCGCGGAGCAACTCATTCAGGACTACCGATCGAAGGGCAAGCCGATCGAGGGGTTCGAGTTTCAGGTCCCTGACAGCGGACGTCCCCGCGAAATTTTCCGAGTAAGCGTCTTTGACCCTGCCAAATTGCGCGCAGAAGACATCCTTATCCTCAAATTTCGCGAAAATGGCAACATCGAGCTGCTTATGCAGGCCATGTGGGCAAAATGGGAAGGTGAAGAGTGGATTCTGCACGATGGTAAGCGAATCTCCATAGATGAGAGAGGAAGACAACGCGAGACAACCTTCGACACTATTACCATAAATATTGGGCGCACAGCGCAGGATTTCATAAAAACCGGGAAATATGATCTCGAAGAATTGACGCTCGGGGAAATACAATCACTGCTTGAACATCGTCGCGCCCAGAACCTGCCGTACAATCCCGACCTGAGCGAGCTCATCCAGGCCATCCAGACGCGCTTGGCTCTCCCATGGTGCGCCCTCGGATTTGCCATTCTTGGCGTCGCACTTGGACAACGTCCCGTTCGCACCTCTGCAAGCGTCGGTTTTGGCCTGTCACTTGTAGTTGTTTTCCTCTATTATCTTGTCTTTAACGTACTGACTCTAACTGGTGAACAGGGCGGCATCCCCCCCCTGCTCACTGCATGGGTACCAAATATTGCGCTTTTTGCCGTCGGTATTGCACTGCTCAGACGAGCCCGCACATAGTTTCCGCGTGCATCTCCGGCATCGGTGAATGTCGGTTGGGGAGTCAAATCACAACGGTGTAACTGAATGCATGCCTACACAATAATAATTTTTATCGCCCTTGTATTCATCGGCGGCCTCGCCGCTTGGATGGGCGACGTTATTGGTTACAAACTCGGCAAATCACGCTCGAGTCTGTGGGGCCTGCGTCCACGCGTTACTGCCAGACTCATCGGCTCGATGGTCGGTGCTTTGCTCCCCATTGTCGGTCTGCTCGTCGCTACGGCGCTAACACCAATGGCACGAACTGCACTGTTCGAGTTAAGCGAACTCACGCGCAAACAGCAAGAACTTGCAGCCGCCAACCAAGCACTCAGTGCTCGTGCGGCTACCCTCAAACACCAAGTGGGCACGTTACGTACACTCGCCAGACAAGCCGAGGACCGCAGCGAAGTGTTGCAGGCAAGTGTAGACAACCTTTCACGCGAAAGTGTCAGCCTCAAGCGTGATGTTGCCAACCTGACCAACACACGCGACACTCTGAAAGCCAAGGTCACACAACTAGAGACCCGCTACCATAACGCCGAAGCTGAGCTAAAAAGAGCAAGAAAACAACTCAAAACAGCCAGTGCTGAGCTGGAAACCGCCAATGGTGAACTGGAACTTGCTCGAGCCAAAGTCTCCACACTTCAGTTCAAGAATACCGAACTTGAGGATCGCCAGGCGCAGCTTCAGAACACTGTTGACCTCCTCTCACCTCAGGTGACCACCTTAGAGGCACGCGTCAACACACTCACCAACGATGCCAAGACAGCGCGCGCCGAGCTTGAAGAGACACAACTGAAAGTTACCAAAGCTCAGGAAGCCCTTGAGGCTGCACAGCGGGGTCTTGAAGCAGTCGAGGCTCTGGCCGACATCCGCAAAGACGCCGTCGAATATTGGAAGACGCAATACGAACTCTATCGTAAGCAGCACATGGGCATCGCTGAGAGTCCCGAAATTTATGAGGCTGGCGACGTCGTGCTGCCGCGCTTCCTCCTCCGTGCAGATCAAACGTCAGACCAACTCAATAGCGAATTGCTCGAAATACTGTTTGCGGCCAGCCGCGCTGCCGAGAGCAAAGGGGCTGTCCTTGGCGAAAATGGACGATCGGTTTTGCTGGTTGCCCCTTGGGTGCCAGATGTCGCTGGCGGCGAACCAACTGAAAAAGACATAATCAACTACTTGGCCACCCAGATGAAGCAGCATGGCGATGTCGACCAGTGGGTCATCTCCATCGTTGCATTCCGACGGCTTGTCGTCGCCGAACATGGGCAACTTCACATTGCCATGTGGGCACGTCCCAATGTTCGGGTGTTCGTTGAAGACCAGGTCATCGCTGAGACCACCATCGAGGCAGGAGCTACGCCAGCCTCAATCTTCTCAAGACTGTGGATACTCCTCAAACGCGATGTCCGCAAAAATGCGCGCGATGCCGGACTGCTAGCCGACCCCGAAACTGACCAATATGGCGCAGTCGACGCAGCAGCACTCTTCGACATTATTGAACAGATACAAAAGGCCAACCGAGATCTCCGAGTACAGGTGGTAGCCGCTACTGACACCTACACCGCAGACGAGCTCAGAATCCAGTTCGTCCTCCACCGTCAGGAACCCCAACAACCCAATGCAAACTGAGCGTCCGCTCCTGGCTGTCGACCCTGGGCACACGAAGTCGGGGATTGCTGTAATCTCCGGCTCCGGTGAGGTGCTCTACCACGACATTATACCATCGTCAATGTTAGGTGAGACTGTTGATGTAATCGCTCGGTCTCACAATGCAACGACAATTCTGGTTGGTGATGGCACAACCGCCGAACAGGCGATTGTGCAAATAGCCCAATTCTGCAGCAGAGACCGCATCGTCTGCGTACCAGAAGCTGGCACTACGCTCGAAGCACGTGCACGCTACTGGAGTGATAACCCGCCTGGCTGTGCAATGATGCTCATCCCAGCTGGCATGCGCATTCCCCCCCGCCCCGTCGACGACTACGCCGCCATAGTCATTGCGGATCGCTATCGCAACCGCGATACATAGCTGCGGCCCCGTACCTGCAGCAGGTACATCCTCTCAATAGAACTTTGATCCATCCATTTTGTATCCAGACTATGGCTACCCATACCTCCAAGGTTGATATTTCCTGCGCTTTCACATAAAATATCACCAAGGACGAATGACAGTCGGCTTCCACCGCACCAACAAAACTGGCGTACTGCTTCTCACCCACCATCCACAGTCACTGATACTATCGCCCGGAGGGTGAGCCTTTTGGCATCAAATTCAAAATCCAAGCCCAAGAACGACGATGCATTGCGAAATGACCTCACCGCAGTTGCTCTATCCACTGCGGGGGCGCTCATACTTGCGGCTCTCATTTCCTACTCAAGCGGCTCAGAGGGGCTCCTTACCACTGTTGTCGCAAAAGCCCTTTTCGGCGCGCTGGGCATAGGTGCATATGGTGTCCCTGTGCTCGCATTCGTCATGGCAGTCATCTACGGCGTCGACCGTGACCCGGTTAAGGCCCCCCGCCTTGTTGTCGGAGCTGGGCTCCTCTTCTTCACGTTCCTGATTGGTATTCACTTGGGCGTACCCATTGATCAAACATTCGAAGCTGGAATTGTCGATACCCACGGTGGTTACATTGGCGGTGCCTGCGCTCGCTCGCTCGTGCTCATACTCGGACACAGCGGGGCATGGGTTCTGCTGACAGGGCTCGTCGCAATTGCCTTAGTCCTGCTCAGTCGCGCACGCATTGCAGACGTACTCGGCAATACTGCGACCGCGGCGAATAAGGGCCTGAGATCCGCTCGCTCTGGCGTCAAATCGGCCCTCAAGCGTGAAGATGTCGAACAATCGAGACCTCGTCGCCGCAAAGAATCAAAACCTCACCGCAGGGCCGCCGTTGACCCATCACGAGCACCGCGCGAACACACGGGCCCCGGCGTTGATCTTGATGATGAGCTCCCCATACCGACGCCCTCTCCGGATCCGTTGCTGGAGGGTCAAAGTGAGGCCACCATGCCGCCTCCCCCCCCTCCCAAAGCGCCGGCCGCGCGTACCTCTGCCGCAAACTATGACGGCCCAACGAAACCGGAAACAGATCCGCCTGTGCCAAGTATTGAGCTTGATATGAGCGGGCCGACACTGGCCGATGCTGACCGTTTCAAATTGCCTTCCCCACAATTGCTCACAAAATTCCCGGAGGAAATCGAAACAGACGAGCAGCGCCACGAGGCAGTCGACAGACTCCAGATACTCGAGGATACCCTGCGCAGTTTCGGTATCGACGCGACCGTCACGCACTACGAGCGTGGCCCCGTCATTACCCGCTACGAAGTCGCCCTCGAGCGCGGCGTTCGCGTCAACCAGGTCACCCGCCTCGCCGACAACATCGCAATGGCCCTCGCGGCGACCTATGTCCGCATTGAGGCACCAATTCCAGGCAAATCTGCGATTGGCATTGAGGTACCCAACAAGAATCAGTCAGTCGTCGGATTGCGCAGTGTCGTCGAGTCGCCAGAATTTCTCAACCACAAATCCGAACTGGCAATCGCGCTCGGACGTGACATTGCTGGCCGACCTGTCATTACAGATCTCGTCGATATGCCGCACCTGCTCGTTGCAGGTTCAACCAATTCTGGTAAAAGTGTCTGCCTTCATACAATTATCCTCAGCTTTCTTATGCGGGCGAAACCCCATGAAGTCCGCTTCATCATGGTGGACCCGAAGCGCGTCGAGCTCAGCCGATACGACGGTATCCCTCACCTCATGGCACCAGTTGTCTATAGCGTTTCCGCCGCATGCGATGTCATGCGCAAGGCCATTCGCGAAATGGAAAAGCGCTATGACATGTTTGCCAAAATCAGTGCTGCCAGTATCAAGGAATACAACTTCTTTGTAACCGGTGCAAGAGCGGTCGCAGGTCGCAAATACGTCACCATCGACTATTTGGAGAAAACACTCAAAATCGACCGGCGCTCTGCAGAGCGCCTCATGGATATGCTTCGCTTTGGAGACGTCGTCGAGCCTCCTGACAGAATTGGCGATGAGCAGCGGCGTGTCCTCATAGACGCAAATGACAACCGCTGTGTCCCAATGCCGCGCGTAGTCATTGTCATCGACGAGCTCGCCGATCTCATGATGCAGGCGAGGGCGGAGTTCGAATTCTCTATTTGCCGCATTGCGCAGCTTGCACGAGCCACGGGCATCCACTTGGTCATTGCGACGCAACGCCCATCTGTGAAAGTCGTCACAGGCAATATCAAAGCCAATATCCCGTCGAGAATCGCTCTTGCTGTCGCATCCCAGATAGATTCCCGCGTCATCCTCGATGAGCCAGGTGCAGAGGCCCTCATCGGACGCGGCGACATGCTTTTTTCGCCGCTCGATGCCCCAAAGCCGCGCCGCGCACAGGGCTCATTTGTACCCCGGGAGGATCTCGAACGCGTCGCGGAGTTCCTGCGCGATCAGGGCGAGCCGTCATTCACGATCATACCTCAGGAGAAGTCCGAAGACGACAATGATGGCGACTTCGCCTCTGAAATGGACGTGTCTGACGACCTCTACGCGGCCGCAGTCCAATATGTCGTGCAGGAACAACAGGCATCCGTATCCATGCTGCAGCGCCGCTTCAAAGTAGGCTACGCGCGGGCGGGACGCCTCATTGATGCCATGGAGCAACGCGGTGTTGTCGGACCACACGATGGGCCCAAACCGCGCATTGTCCTTATTGCCCCCGGCATGACAGACGACGGAAAATCCACCGCTCTTAAAGGCAGAATCGACGATTATCTCACCGAAGTGGACGATGATCCACTGTCACCTGAAGACGAGATTATTGACCCTGATGATGAGAACACCGACGCTACAGGCACGAGCGATGTGGAGGTAGCCGGCGAATAGCGTCTTTGAATCATAAAATCCATCGACAACCCAATACGCCATATCTTCCCTGTCACATTTACAGCATACGCCGCAGCATTCACTACAGATGATGCGCCAGTTTCGGCGCATCAATCGCAGTATATTTCGCAGCAGGAGATGAACGAACATGGCGGTTGAGATTCGGAAGTCTGCCGTTACGGCTCCGCCAAAGCCGAAACGCAGGCCCTGCAACACGCTCAATGACCTTACTGGCAAGCAGTGGATCAAGCGCACGAAGTCGTGGTTAGTGTGCGATTCGCGACGCTATCACCGAAATCGCGATACAGAGCTCCATCCTGCGCGCTATCCGGAAGAGCTGGTTACCGAGTTTCTCGAGTTCTTCACGAAGGCCGGGCAGTGCGTTTTTGACCCATTCGCTGGATCGGGCGCAACGATGGTGGCTGCCCACGAAACAGGACGCAAGGCTGTCGGCATTGAGCTTTCCCCAGAGTATGCTGAGATGTCGCAAGCACGTCTTATTGACCTCGCCGCCGACTATGCGACCGTCCTGCAGGGCAATTCGGCAAGTGTGGCTGAGGCCAGCTTCTGGACGCAATATCGCGAGGATTTGCCAGGTCTCACTTTCGCACCCAATGGGCTGCCAGTGTTCGATTTCATCATGACATCTCCTCCATATTGGAACATGCTGCGCAAAAGTCGGGGCGGCGTTCAGTCTACCCAGAAACTACGTGCCCAAAAGGGGCTCGATACTTTCTACTCTGACGTCGCTCAGGATCTTGGTAACATTACCGGGTATGATGATTTCATCGAGGCCCTGGGCGGCCTGTTCGATGGTTGTGCACAAGTGCTCCGGCCAGGTGGATATATGGTCGTCGTCGTGCAGAACGTCCGTGTCCCGGAGGGTGAAGTTAAGCCTCTGGCGTGGGACCTTCAGCGACGCATATCCCAGACCCTGAGCTTCCAGGGCGAAAGAATCTGGTGTCAGGATTCCAAAAAACTTG
>CAYSRY010000177.1:0-7592 GCA_964433395.1 uncultured Armatimonadia bacterium
GACACATGGCATGACCATGGGCGAGGCTTTTGAATATGTGAAAGATTATGTGCGCCACGTTCATATTCATGATGCAAAAATAGTCGCAGGCCAGCGCACAGACATGGCGTTGACAGGTGAGGGCAATATAGCGCATGACGAGGCAGTGAAGCTGCTCGCGGGGATTGGCTATGAGGGAGCGCTTTCCGGAGAATGGATCAATGCTTTCCCGCCAGAAGAGATTTTGCCACAGTCAGCAGATATGATGCGGAAGTATATTTCGGAAGCTGGCAACTGAGCGACGGTCAGCTGTGAGGTGGGGGGAATGGCAATGTCATTTGCGTGCGCTCACCACTATGGATGGATTATGTCGGCATGACCGGTTTCGTTTGCCACAATGTAGCTGTGTATATTTGCAGTTTGTTGTATAATAAATGCCGTTGGGTCAAGGGTGTGCCAATGCGGCTTAGGGGCACATCTTTGTGTACTTGTGAAAGTCTGAGGTAACTATGGCAACCGAAGCTGTCAGTACACGTGATGCCGTTGAGGTCGCTCCAGGCCCAGATGTGGGCGGTGTGACCTTCCGGGCTGTTTTGCTTGGGCTGGTGTTTACATTCCTGTTCAATGTTCTGGTCAGCAAGACCGAGTTGATAACGGGGCGGTACATAGCAAGCGGTATTCCACCGATTCCAGCGGTTACAGTACTGGTGCTGCTTGGCGCATTGTATCCACTTATGCGAAAGCTCATGGGCAAATTTGCCTTGGGTCGGCGCGAGATGCTGGTAGTTTACATCTTTATGATCATCGCGATTCCGTGGTGTTCAACGTACGGGATCCGCACATTCCTGCCGCGTCTCAGCGTTTTGCAGTATTATCAGACGCCGGAAAACCGCTTCGCCGACTACGAGACGTACGTTCCGTCATGGTATGCGCCAACATCACATCAAGATATCACTGTGATGTATGAAGGCCTTGAAAAAGGCGGTGTCCCATGGAATCAATGGGGCAAGCCGCTGGCTCTTTGGACAGTCTTCTTCATTGGTCTGTTCATTTTCACAATGTCTCTCATGAGCATTATGTCGAAGCAGTGGGCGGATGGTGAGCATTTACCGTACCCTCTTGTCCAGTTGCCGATGGAGATGATTGAGTCTTCGAGCGTCCGAGGGGGCTTGGCCAATTTCTTTACTAATCCCCTCACTTGGATCGGGATCATTGGGGCCATCATCTACAACGGGCTCAATATTGCCCATGCGTTCAATCCAGCAATACCTGCCATTCAGCAGGACAAAACTCTGAATGAGTTCTTCACTGAGCGTCCGTGGTCGGCAGCCAATCCTGTGGTTGTTGGTACCACTCCCCAGTTTTTCGGCTTCGGTTGGCTTGTTTCACAGGAGCTCTGCCTGAGTATTGTAGTGTTTACGTTCCTGGCAAAATTCGCTGCAGTAGGTGGCGCAGCCGTCGGGCATGAGCCAGCTGGCTGGCCGTTTATGCAGGAACAGAGTGCAGGCGGATACCTGATGATGGCAGTACTCATTCTGTGGGTGGCACGCGGGCATCTGGCGAAGGTGTTTGGAAAAGCCTTCGGTACTGATGCAAGTGTCGACGACAGCACGGAACCCCTTCCCTATCGCGTGGCTCTCATTGGGCTTGTGGTCGGTGCGGCCGTGTTCCTGTTCTGGACCACCATGTCGGGAATGTCGCCGGCGATTTCTGTGCCTTTCTTCCTGATCGTCATGGCCTATGGGCTTACGTACGGTCGCATCCGTGCAGAAGTAGGCGTCGCCCATGACTTTGTGTATCCGTATCGTTTCCCGCAGTATACGATACTTTATGCGCTCGGTTCGCGGGGCGTGCTGGACATTGGTGGCGGCCCACGGACGATGGTCGTATTCACCGTAATGTCGTTCCTGTCGCGCTTCCACCCTGTGCAGATGATGACGGCCTATCAGACCGATGCGTTCCAGCTCGCCAAAGAGGCACGGATAAATCGGCGAACCATATCCAGCATTCTCGTGCTGGCGTTGGTTGTAGGGCTTGTATTTGCTTTCTGGGGCCATTTCACAACGTTCTATGAGAACGGCTTGAATGTCATGGAGAGCAATCCCAGCAACTCTGACTGGCGCACATCTGATACAGTCGGCGCCTATACAACGATGGTTAATCAAATTGAGATGCCGACTGGGCCGGATTGGCCGCGCACTGGCGCGATGGCTGTCGGTGGTGTGATAACATTTGCGCTCTTTGCCCTGCGGTCGATCTGGTTGCGTTTCCCGCTTCATCCACTTGGGTATATCATAGCTCTGTCATATGGTGCATCGACTTCGCTCTGGTTCCCATTCCTGATGGTATGGATCATCAAGAGTGCAGTGCTGAAAGTCGGCGGAATCAAGTTGTTCCGCAGGCTGATTCCGATGTTCATCGGCTATGTGGTCGCACATTATGTCATCGGTGGCATTGGTTGGTCAATTCTCAGTCTGTTTGTCGAAGATGCCGTTTCGCGAAGATATTATGTTGTCTTCTAGCCGATAGCCATATAGCAGGCAGACAGAAGGGGCTGCGCATAATGCGCAGCCCCTTTTTATTTTTGTCAGATTGACTGTGCGGCGGTTTCTATCGGGGGTTGAGTATGTCGATGTTGGGGCTCCAGTCCATTTGACGCAGCATTTCCTGATAGTCATCGCGTCGCATCTGAGACACTGGTTTGCCGGCGAGGGCGACCATGGCGGCTTCCATCATATTTGTGCCGAACGAGCGTCCTTCAATGCGTGGTGTCGTGGTAATGAGCCTATGCAGGCCAAGGTCGCGGAGCAGGTCGACATCGGCATCGGTAGTCGTATTTGTGATGATTGTCTTGCCGGTGAGCGATTTACCGTCGAGTCGAAGATTTCGTTTGATGAAGTGAAAATCGCCCGCGATGATGTCCGCCCAGTCAATATAGCGTGCAGACCGCCCGCTCTGGCTATCCTGTTTGTTACCGGTGGGGTAGAGGAAGTGGAATGGGAGGCGGGAGAGGATTGGCAGCAGGGCAGTAGCCGCGAGCTTAATGGCACCAAGCGAGCGAACAGGCAGTGGCATTCGCAATGCGAATATAAGATCACCGAAAATACAATCGTAGCCGAGTCTTGCCAAAGTCTCGGCCATCCCGAAGCGGTCTACGGCCGCCACCATGAGGACTTTAGTCTCGGAGGGGGATTTTCTGCCGGTTAATGTCCCCTGGTTGTGAAGCATCTCGATGGTGCTGCGCTCGAGTGTATCTTTGAGGCCACTGCCATCGACGACCGGTGTATGGGTTGCCTCAGCAGCGAGTTTTGCTGCGTCAGCAATCACCCAACGCCGATTTCCGCATACGAGGTACAGGTCAATACCGCCCAGACCGATGGCGTCAACATTGCCGTCAAGGCCTGCGATGAGTTTGCGGGCGCGATCCATATCACCATCTGTGCCACGCCGTTCAAGCTCGACTTCCTGGCCCAACATGCGGACGATTGTCTTTTTGTCACGGGTACTGGATCCGAGACTAACGCTTACGATTCGTTTCATGTGTTGCGTGCCCCACTCGCCATGCTCGCATGACAAAAAACAGCGCCTGCCAGCGTGGATACTGGCAGGCGACTGGTCGCACTCGGTATTTTTACTCTTGCGCAGGTGCGCTATCTGGTTCGATTTTGATCTTCTGGCCATCAGCAAAGACTTCGCCAATTGCCGCCATACTGCCCATGACGCCAAGCGCCTCAAGCGGCAGGAAAACCTTCGTTGCCTGGCCTGCGGCAACGCGGCCGAGAGTTTCGAGATACTTGATGGCCAACAAGTCTGGCGTTGGATCGCCCTCGTGGATGGCGCTGTAAACAGTCTCAATGGCTTGCGCTTCACCCTCGGCAACCGTCAGTTGGCGGTACCGTTCAGCATCAGCGACGCGCTTGATAGCTTCTGCCTCACCGTTGGCAATCTCAATGCGTGCCTGACGATCGCCTTCAGCACGAAGAATTGCAGATTGCTTGACACCTTCGGCCTCAAGAATTGTGGCGCGCTTCAGGCGCTCAGCTTTCATCTGCTGGCTCATCGCCATCGTAATATCGGCCGGTGGTTCGACTGTCTGGAGCTCTACGCGGGTTACTCGGACCCCCCACTTATCAGTGGCGTCGTCAAGGATCTCGCGAAGTTTTACATTGACGACCTCACGCGAGGTGAGAACGGCATCGAGCTCCATATCGCCGACGAGATTACGGAGATTGGTCTGGGCAAGTTTCACAGATGCCATGCGAAAATCGGCTACGTTATACTGGTTGCGGAATGGGTCAGTGACCTCAAAGTAGACAATCGCATCAACAGTGACAACGGTGTTGTCCTTGGTGATAACTTCCTGGGGCGTCACATCAAGGACCGTTTCGCGCATATCCTTCAGACGGATTGTCTGGACAAACGGTAATATGAATGTAAGCCCTGGATCAGCCAGCCTGCTGAATTTGCCGAACGTCTCAACCATGCCGCGCTGGTGCTGCTGGACTATGAAAACAGACTTGGAGACAACAATCAGGACAAGTATGGCTATGACTATCCATCCGAATGCCGCCATCTCTCTTCAGCTCCTCAACTGATGTGTCATGCCTGCCATGCAAATCGTCGCCGTGTCAGCCGTGATGCAACAACATGGGTTTGCTGCTACGTCTGCTCAGCAGTTGCTGTCGCAATCGAGGCTACCATGAGTGTAGCACCCTCGACAGCAAGTACCGTTACATAGACACCTTCTGGTATGACCTCAGTGCTGCGCGCCCTCCACTCGTCAGATTTGACCCTGACGCGCCCAGTGTTCGCGCGCGGATCGATGACCTGGAGTACGTAGGCCTGCTGGCCGATGAGGCTGTCGACATTTGATGGGACAGTAACCGCACCATGAAGGGAGCGGGCAAGCGGTCGGGTGACAAGCAGCAGGATGATCGCCGCCACCGAGAACACCGCCCAAGGGAACCACATCGAAGCGGTGAAAAGTGCAGTCAGCGCAGCGAGCAGTGCCGCCACTGCAATCCACATGAGAAAGAATGTCATTGTGAACAACTCAATGATCAAAAGCCCAAGTCCCACTATCAGCCAGATCAGTGCCGGTGACATCGAGACCCCTCCTGGTCAACTGCAATCGTGAGAATACCACGCATCTACATACAAATATTCCCGTCCTAAATATGGGACAAACAAAATCGAAGCAGATATTGAACCGCTATGCTTCCGTGAGTTCGTCGTGGTGATGATGGTGATGGTCAGACTGCGTCCCGTGGTGCAGCAGAGCTGCGCCGGTGCACGTGAGTTCGCCGTGCTTGACGCCGCGAGCGCTTATGATGCTATCAGCCAGGCGCCTTACTGTGGCCGCTGTGCCTCTGACAACCATCACCTCCACGCAGTTCTCCTCATCAAGATGTACATGCGTTGTGCATTGGACAATGCCAATATGGGAATGGTCATGCTGAAGGCCGATAAGACGCGATTCGAGGCCCTGCACGTGGTGGTCATAGACGATGGTGATGGTACCGACGACCTGAGCATCAGGGGCTTCCCACTCGCGTTCGACAAGATAATCGCGCACGATGTCGCGAATCGCCTCAGAACGATTTGCGTAGCCCTTTTCGGTGATCACAGCGTCGAATGCGTTGAGTAGCGCATCCGGCATGGAAATGCCAAAACGCTGAAGCTTGCTCATATGCTCTAACCTCGCCTCAGTGGATTGTGTACATCGGTATTCTACCTCAGAAATACAATCCAGAGCCAGATCGTTGAGGCAATGAGTGAGACCAATGCGATCGGGAGGCCGTACTTGAGATAGCGTTTGAATGTAATCGGGTGGCCACTGGATTCGGCTATACCCGCCACCACGACATTGGCAGCCGAGCCAATTACGGTTGTGATGCCACCGAGGCATGCCCCCATGGAAAGTGCCCACCACAGCGGAAGAATATCTTGTGCATGGTAGATTTCATGGAACGCAGCACCCGCCGCATCTGGATGCGCCGCAAATGCGATGGATTTGATGAGCGGTGTCATCATGGCCGTATATGCGATATTGTCGACGACGCCCGACAGAATGCCTGAAGACCAGAGGATCACCATCGTCATGGCGGCAGTGTTGTCGCCAGTGAGGCCTATGAGGCCATCGCCCATCATCTTGAGAACGCCGGTCTGCACGAGGCCAGCAACCATGATGAACAGGCCGATGAAAAAGAAGATTGTTGACCATTCGACCGATTCGAGCGCTTTGTCAGGCCCTTCCGTATGTAGAAGCAGGATTATGGCAGCACCAGTCAGTGCGATGGTGGCAGGTTCGAGGCCAAGTGCGCCATGCATAAGATAACCAACGAGAACGAGGCTGAGTACGGCCAGGCAGCGTTTGAGGAGCGCTTTGTCAGTGATGGCAGCATTTTCGTCGAATGCCATAACCCGTTCCCGCATCTCAGCTGTGACAGCGACTCGCGAATGCAGAAACCAGACGATTGCAAGGACGAGTGCGGCCATTGAGACGATGGCGACTGGCGTATCAATTTTGATGAAATCAAGGAAGCTGAGCTGCGCAGCAGACCCGATCATAATATTTGGCGGGTCGCCGATCAGTGTGGCGGTGCCTCCAATATTCGAGGCAATGATAATGGAGATGAGCGCAGGTACCGGATCTGATTCCAAACGGTTAAATACCAGTATGGCAACCGGCGCGATGACAATAACTGTGGTCACATTGTCGAGCAGCGCCGAGATAGCCGCAGTAATGCAACAGAGCAATATTATAATTTTTGTTGGATGGCCATGCACGGACTTAGCTGCTCTGATAGCAAGCCACTCAAACATACCAGTCGTACGAGTGATATTAACAATGATCATCATGCCAATAAGAAGCATGATGGTATTCCAGTCAATACCTTCGATGCCGGCTTCTTCATTTCCATGGAATGCAACGCGTTGGGAGACGATCCCGATAAGAATCATCAGTACTGCTCCCGCGAGCACTGCCTTTGTCTTGTGGACTTTCTCAGTGGCGAGGAGAATGTAGGCGATGACGAATATAGCTATGGCGGCAATAGCTTGCCACGTCATGATTCATCAGTTTCTTCCTGGCATGTAGTGTATTCGAAAAAGTACGTGAGAAGGCGACCGCGTGTCACATAGCCAATGATTTTGCCATCTTCTTCCACCGCGAGTGCCGCAATGCCTTTTGTGAGCATCCGGTGTGCAATTTCTGGCAAGTGAGAATCGTGGCTGATCGTGTAAAGTGTATGGTCTGTCAGCGCGTCCTTGACTTGCATCGCATCAATCTTGCCTGCCACCGGGAAAATGTCGAATGTGTCTGGCAGAAAGTCAAGATTCTGGAGGGTATCAAGATACCGCGGCAGAATGAGTCTGAGCAGGTCGGCCTCCATGAGGACGCCAGTACCGCAGCCATCGTCAGTAATGACCGGTAGCAACATGCGGTGGTTGGTCGTCATCAGCAATGCGGCTTCGCGCAGAGGCATATCTGGGCTGACGCAGATGAAGTCAGGGTCCATAATGTCTTTGGCGATCATGCGCGCAGCACTCCTTTCGTGGGGGACAAAGTGCGTGAATCCGGCTTGGGATGCCATCAGGTCTGGAGCTACCAT
>CAYSRY010000178.1:0-7587 GCA_964433395.1 uncultured Armatimonadia bacterium
CGAAATAGTGCAGTCCAAAATTGGGCTTCATGTGCCCGAGCTGTTCAGCGGATTTCTCAGGGCGCATGGCCTGCAGGGCATGTCGCAGGATCGGCTTGAGTTTTTCGCGTACTCGTTGCAGGCCATGATTTTTCATCGCGCCCTCATTGGACCGATGATCATGGGAGTACCGATGGGAGATCCGGACGAGACTGCACACGATATAACACAGTTGCTGCTGCATGGAATGACTGGGTTGGCCGAGGAGGAACACAGTGAACGCTGAGGGACAGCAGAAGAAGAGGCGTCGCCCACCGAAGATTGCAATTGTGCCTGCCCTGCTTATTGTTGCAGGCATTATCACATACAATCTGACGCGCGGCGGCGATGGCGCGTCCATGGAGGCCAGTGGCATAATCGAGGCGCAGACGGTGGAAATATCGTCCGAGGTGGCTGGCTTGGTCACCGAAATGCTGGTGGACGATGGCCAGCGCGTCACTCGCGGCGAGGCGATTGCAGTTATCGCGAGCGAGGTCTCGACCGCTCAGGTTCAACAGGCGCAGGCGGCTGTCGATGCAGCCCGGCAACGCGTGACGCAGGCCGAGGCCGCTTTGGGGCTTGAGCAGGCCGTTGTTAGCGAAGAGATTGGCCGCGCCAGAGCATCGGTCGGCACTGCAGCGGCACGCTACAAAGATGTCGAAGATGGCTCCCGGCCTCAGGAAATTGATGCCGCCAGAGCTGCACTGGGGCAGGCTGAAGCGAATCTGCAGGCTGCTCAGGCGCAACTGCGGCAATTACAGAATGGGACGCGCCCGGAGGAAATCCGGCGTGCCGAGGCGGTTGCGAACGCTGCGGCTGCCGATGTCGACCGCACCCGCGCAACTCTCGCCGACCTGAAAGCAGGTGCGCGCACACAGGAAATCGCGCAGGCTCAGGCAGTTGTAGATGCTGCTCATGCCGCATTGGTGCGGACGCAGAAAGACTTTGTACGGGCTGAAAAGCTCACCGCAGCCGGAGCTATGGCTCCGCAGCAGCTTGATGCGGCGACAGCGGCAAAAGACGCTGCACAGGCGCAATATGACAATGCACGAGAGACGCTGGCGCTGGTGAAACGCGGCGCGCGCGAAGACCAGATTCGCGCTGCCGACGCTGCGGTGCAGGCGGCGCTCTCCAACCAGAAAGCTGCCGAAGAATCGCTTGCGCTGGCCCGCAAAGGTCCTCGGGACGAGGACATTGACAAAGCGCGGGCATCGGTCGCTCAGGCCGAATCTGCCCGTGACGCGGCAAAAGCGCAACTCAATCTCGCGCTTGACGGGGCTCGCAGTGGTCAGAAAGCTACTGCGCATTCACAGGTTACCGAGGCCCGATCTGCGTTGGCTGTGGCGGAGGCAAATCAGCGCGTGGTGGCCGTCAGAACCGCCGAAGTACAGGCTGCACGGGCCGCGCTGGATCAGGCTCTGGCCGCTCTGGACGCTGCGACTGCCGATCTCGACAAATTCAGCGTGTTCGCTCCCTCCGATGGCATTATTGACCAGGCACATGTTGAAAAAGGCGAACTCGTGCGGCTGGGTGCCTCATTGGCCACCCTCATTGACTTCACCGACACGTGGGTCACGGTCTACGTTCCCGAGCCACAACTCCCGAGGGTGAAAGTCGGCCAGAGCGCCGATATCTCCATTGACGGGATGCCTGAACGCACCTTCGCGGGAACTGTGCGCCGGATTTCATCCGAAGCCGAGTTCACACCAAAATATGTGCAGACCAAGCACGAGCGGACCCGCACTGTCTTTGCAGTCGAGGTCGCCGTTGACAACGACGAAGGGGTACTCAAGCCCGGAATGCCTGCCGACGCGGCGTTTCATACCGAACAGCAGGTGCGATAGGGATTTCTATGCCACAAATGGCGATAGAGACAAGTGGATTGACGAAGACTTTCGGCCCCGTCGAGGCGGTCAATGACCTGTCAATCAGCGTGCGTGAAGGCAGTATCTTCGGCCTGGTGGGCCCCGATGGCGGGGGCAAAACCACTACGATGCGGATGCTGTGCGGCATTATGCAACCTGATCATGGCAGCGCCTCTGTGGCCGGATATGACGTCGTGCGCGCCCCTGAGAGCGTGAAGCATCACATCGGATATCTGCCGCAGCGTTTCAGTCTGCACCGCGATTTGTCGGTTGACGAGAATGTCGCGTACACAGCCGATTTGTACACTGTCCCCCGTGAATTGTGGCGGGAGCGGCGCGAAGAGCTGCTTGAGATGACATTCCTGAAGCCATTCCGGACGCGGCTGGCTGGCCGCCTTTCCGGTGGTATGAGGCAGAAGCTTGCGCTCGTATGTGCTCTCATTCATCGCCCTGAAGTGCTTTTTCTCGACGAGCCGACAACGGGCGTCGACCCGGTTTCGCGCAGGGATTTCTGGAAAATTCTCTATGACCTGCCCCGCCAGGGCGTGACTATAATTATCAGCACCCCCTACATGGACGAAGCCGCACATTGCAGCCGCATGGCGTTCA
This sequence comes from uncultured Armatimonadia bacterium, assembly GCA_964433395.1. Taxonomy (GTDB): domain Bacteria; phylum Armatimonadota; class Zipacnadia; order Zipacnadales; family UBA11051; genus UBA11051. The sequence continues at coordinate 2,493 of CAYSRY010000178.1, forward strand.
TGCACCACGGGCGCCTGCTGGCCGAAGACACGCCCAATGCGCTCTGCGCGTCGCTCAAAATCACAGTTGCGCGCGTCAGGTGCAGTCCCCAGCGGCAGGCCCGCGAGCACCTCAAATCGCTGCCGAATATAGCATCTGTCGAGGTCTTCGGAACCTATCTGCACGTGGCCGCCGCTGGAGAAATCGATCCCGCTGGCCTTGCTGCATCGCTCGTTGAGGCTGGCGTTGAGTGCCATGACGTCAGCATCGTTGAACCGTCGCTGGAAGACGTGTTTGTCCATCTTTCTGGTCAGCATGAAGCCCCTGTGCGCCCGGAGGTGGAGTCGCCATAGAACACGTGGTCGAGGTCAAAAATCTGGTACGCAGATTCGGCGATTTCATCGCCGTCGATAGTGTGAGTTTCACTGTTGAGAGGGGCGAGATATTCGGCTTTCTCGGCCCTAACGGATCCGGAAAATCGACGACTATCCGCATGCTGGCGGGCTTGCTCAAACCCACTGAGGGGCGCGCCCGCATCAATGGCCTCGACGCATACACGCAGGCCGAGCAGATCCGCCGCCATATCGGCTATATGCCACAGTTTTTCTCTCTCTATCCCGATTTGACGGTGCACGAAAATCTCGAATTTTATGCGGGGATGTATGCGGTTCCCAAAGACAAGGCGCAGCAGCGCATCGACGAACTCTACGGCCTGCTCAATTTGGGCGACGTCCACGAGCAGCTCACTGGCACGCTTTCAACCGGGTGGCGACAGCGGCTGGCACTGGCAAGCAGCATCGTCCACACGCCGCCTCTCGTTTTTCTCGACGAGCCGACCTCAGGCGTTGATCCGGTCACCCGCCGCATATTCTGGGAGCTTATTGACGATCTGGCTGCCGCCGGAACGACCGTCTTCGTCACCACTCATGTCATGGACGAGGCCGAACATTGCAAGCGGTTGGCGATGATGCACTATGCCCGCCTTATTGCCGAGGGTACGCCGGATCAGATGCGCGACCTCTACAGCAATCAGATGTACGAGATTGACGCGACACCCATGTGGGATGCACTGGAAGTACTGGATTCGTGTGAGCGCATTACCGAAGCTGCTGCGTTCGGCGAGCTCATCCACGTGGAGTGTGAAGCTGCGCTGATATGCGGGCCACAGGACATCCGGGCCTTGCTCGAAGAGGCCGGCATCACAGTAAACTCGATCGAATTGGCCGAACCGAGCATGGAGGATGTATTCGTTTCTCTGGCGCGCCAGCATGGCAGGCCCGAGGAAAGTGGGGGTGGCAGTCAATGAATTTCCGGCGGATGCTGACGGTTGCCCGCACCGAATGGATTCACAATATCCGCGATGTCCGCAGTCTCTTCGTGGTCGCGGCATTGCCGGTGGTGCTGTTGCTGCTCTACGGCTACGGCATCAGCTTTGACATTGACAATATTCCGTTTGCGGTCTGGGATCAGGACGGCAGCGAAACGGGGCGCGATTTCATTGAGCGGTTCCGCAGCAATCGCTATTTCAATCTGCATGAGGTGTTGCAGGATCGTCACCGCGCCGATGAACTGCTTGACAGTGGCGAGGTCGTTTTCGTCATGGTTATCCCGCCGGATTTCGGCAGCGATCTCGGAGCCGGCCGCCATGTGGACGTGCAGATTCTCATGGACGGAGCCGACAACACGCGCGGCCAGAGTGCGCGCGGCTACATTGAAAGCCTTGTCAGCGAGTACTCGGCCGACCTGGCTACTGAATATCTCTCCAGGTCGGGCGCGAAAATGAATGTGCCGTTCACGGTTGCCCCGACGATTCTTTTCAATCCTGCGCTGGAAAGTCGATTTTTCATCGTGCCCGGGCTGATCGCAGTAATTCTTGCATTGCTTTCATCGCTGCTCACATCGACGTGTATTGTCCGCGAGCGCGAACTGGGGAGTTTCGAAGCACTGGTCGTATCGCCGGCGGGGGCTGCCGAGATTATGGTCGGCAAAATTCTCCCCTATGTGCTGATTGCGTTTGTCGACGTGCTTCTGTGTATTTTCATTGGATGGGCGGTTTTTGGCGTCGCCCCGGTGGGCAGTTTGATTTTCCTGGCCCTGGTCGGTGGATTATACCTCTCCGCGTGTCTGGCGATCGGGCTGTTTTTCTCGGCCATCGCGCATTCTCAGCAGTTCGCGATTGTGCTCACCATGATGACAACGATGCTGCCGACCATTCTGCTGTCTGGTTTCGTATTCTCATATCGTTCCATGCCGTTTGCACTGCGGATTATCTCCAACATGATTCCTGCGACGCATTTCCTGGTCATCATCCGCTCGATATACCTCAAAGGTGCGGGGCCTTTCGTACTTTGGCCACACATCCTTGTACTGTTCGTATTCACCGTGCTGCTTGTTGCTGCTGCTGCACGAGCCTTCCGGAAGAGCCTTTAGGAGCGCCATGAAGCGCATTCGCCACATCATCCAGAAAGAATTCATCCAGATGAAACGTGACAAGCGCATGGTGCGCATGATCATCATGTTGCCTGTCATGCAGCTCCTATTGTTTGGATATGCAGCCAGCTTTGACGTGCGCAATGTGCCCGTGTCCGTATATGATGGAGATCGCAGCCCGGAGAGCCGCAAAATAATTACTGCGGTGGGGCAGAGCGAGTATTTCAACCTCCTGCCGGCGCACAATGACCCGCGGGACCTCGAAGACGACCTCATGTCCGGGCGTGCGCTGGTTGGGTTGAATATCCCGTACGATTTCAGCCGCACGATGCACCGTGGCGAAACTTCGCAGGTTGGCGTTCTGGTCGACGGATCGGATTCACAGTTCTCCGGCGTAGCGGCGGCGTATGTGGCGGGAATATTGCGCGAGCAGATGGTTGACATGCAGCTCGAATATACGCGCCGCAGCCCAGGCGAGGCCTCAGGCTTACCAGGCGTGACGGCCCAGACGCGTATCTGGTTCAACCCAACGCTCGAGAGCAGAAATTACATTCTCCCCGGCGTACTGGGCCTCATTGTCGTTGTGTTGACGCTCAATCTGTCCAGTCTCACGATTGTTCGCGAGCGCGAGACTGGCACTCTCGAGCAGTTGCTGGTGACACCGCTGTCGACTGCCGAACTCATCGTGGGCAAGATGATTCCGTTCCTCCTCATTGGCCTCATCGACATGACGCTCGCGGGTGCAATGGTGCTTTTCTGGTTCCGCATTCCATTGCTTGGCAACCCACTGATGGTCTATGTGGGGGCAGTACTGCTGCTCATCAATATCCTCGGCCTCGGCCTGGTTATCTCCGGCACTTCGCATACGCAGCAGCAGGCCCAGCTTGTCGCGATTCTCGTCACCATGCCATCCATTCTGCTTTCCGGCTTTGCGTTTCCCATAGCGAGCATGCCTGTGGCAATGCAGTATCTGACTTGCCTGCTCCCATTCCGTTATTTCCTCGTCATCGTGCGTGGCGCATTTCTCAAAGATGTCGGCATGGCTGCGCTTTGGCCGCAGTTTGTCGCCCTCATTATCCTTGGTGCCGTCACTCTCGCCATCGGTATACGCGCCATCCGCAAGCATCTGTAGTATGACAGAGGGATTTCGTGCCAATTTGCGAAGTATATACGTGGTAATGATTTGCTGTTTACGCATACATTCAGACTGCAGGAGGTAATGAAATGCCAGAATTTGGATCTCCATTCTCAGGCCTGCAAAACGACAGGAAGCTCACTGAAGCCGAACTCGTCCGCGCGATCCGTTTCATGGTCGCTGCAGAATATGAGGCCATTCAGCTCTACATGCAGCTCGCCGAGTCGACTGACAACAAGCTCGCCATTGATGTCCTGACTGACATCGCCGACGAAGAGCGCGTACACGCCGGAGAGTTCCTCCGCCTGCTGCATGAATTGGCGCCTGATGAGCAGGCGCTCTATGCCGAAGGAGCCGAAGAGGTCGAGGAAGAGATCGAAAAGCAGCAGTGAAGCCGGGCGAGGTAGCCATTTCGGCACACGCTTGACCACTTATACGCAGCCATAATGAAAGCCCCCCCCGAGTATCTTCGGGGGGGGGCTTCGCAAGGTACATCGCTATCGGCAGATCTCAGCAGCCGCAGCCACAACCGCAGCCTTTCTTCTGTTCCTGTTTCTTCATGGGTTTGCCGCAGCACTCTAACTTGAGGGTGCACTCCTCACAGTCACACTCGGCAGTCACCATGACTTTTGCGCCACAGCTTTCACACTCGTATACGTCTCCTGCTTTGCAGTTCATGATGGTTCCTCTCTGCGCATGAGATAGTGTTCTACGCCTACTGACGTCTTCAACACCGCATATGTTCATCCCTGCCGCTTCGAAATGCCTACTCATGCCGCAGTGCTTCGATCGGATCCATTTCCGCGCCCTTCTTCGCTGGCCAGATGCCAAAGAAGATGCCGACGAACGCCGAGAACACAAACGCATAAATGATTGACGAGGGAGATACAATTGCTGTCCAACCTGCCCTTGTGGTGATTATGTGACACACCCCAAGTCCAATTCCAATCCCAATACCACCCCCGATAACACTCAAAACGACCGATTCTATGAGAAACTGCCACAATATATCAACTTTACGCGCACCAATCGCCTTACGGATACCGATTTCGCGCGTCCGCTCGCTTACCGACACAAGCATGATGTTCATGATACCCACGCCGCCTACCAGTAGTGAGACCATCGCGATAGCGCCAAGCAGCCGGGTCATGGTCTCGCCTGCTGCGGCCATGTCTTCGAGGATCATTGACTGCTTCATGATCCTGAAGTCGTTGTCCTGACCAGTGCGGAGTTTGTGTCTCCGGCGCAGCAGTACCTCAATGTCCTTCTCTACTTGGTCCACGGCCTCGGCAGTTGATGCCGATACACTGATGCTGCTGAGATCATCGCGGCCGAGTACCCGCGTCTGCACGGTTGTCAGTGGAGCCATGACCTGCTGATCAGGCCGTCCGAATGCGCCACCAAGCTCTGCCATGACGCCGATTACCTCGAAAGGAATACCGCCAATACGTATCCATTCCCCAACAGCCTGACGCCCATCGAAAAGCTCATCATAAACTTCGGAGCCAATGGCGCAGACGCGCTTTCTTCCCCGGACTTCGGCATCAGTGA
>CAYSRY010000179.1:0-7507 GCA_964433395.1 uncultured Armatimonadia bacterium
TATTTTATAGATCAGGTATGCAATGAATACGGTATGGTCCGGAGGACAATCACATCCGAGGCTATTGAAGAGTTGAAAAAGCATACATGGACCGGCAACATAAGGGAATATCTTGACTACTTCGCCCTTCAACTTCTCATCGGAAAGCGAAGATACACTTATATCAACTGACTGTCCGGCTGCAACCGGAGTAATATCGACTTCATCCACATCCACAAGAACATACATTTGGCTGATATCGGCAATCGTCACGAGCCCCGTGCCCTCTTTCAGAGCGGCCGTACCGGCTGGTACCACGCTGCCTTCTTCAACCAGTTTCTCCATCACGACGCCTGAACGCGGCGCGGTGACGTGGGCGTACTGCAGGTTATATTGTGCATCGTTCAGGACGACCATGTTCTTCTGTAAGTCAGCCATGGCTACTTCGACTTGGTGCTCTTTGACACGAGTCTCAAGTTTACCGGCCTTGGCTTCTGTCAGCGCGGCTGCGGCTTGGCGAAGCGAGGCACGGGCGGCAACCAGTTGCTGCTCACGAACCTTCACATTGCGTTGCTGGGCTTGAACAGAAGCAAGCGATGCTTTTGCCTCGGCTACCGATGCCTCAGCTGTTCGAACGTCATGCTGCTTGACATCAATCTGTATGCGGTTAGCTTCCGTCTGCTGAAGATTTGCTTCAGCCTGTGCAAGTTGAGCCTGGGCCTGTTTTATATCTTCGGGGCGATTACCTGCCTGAGCTTCCGCAAGCGTCTCTCTGGCAGAATCACGAGTTGCAAGAGCCTGCTGATAGGCTTTGTTGGCGTCATCGACATCCTGTGCCGAGACGAACCCCTTCGCCAGAAGAGCCTTCTGGCGCTTATAGAACGCCTCAGCATTGTCCAGCCCGGCTTCGGCGCTCCGCATGCTCGCTTTCGCTCGCGCTATCTCTTCAGCACGAGGGCCGGCTTGCAGTTTCTGCAGATTCTGACGGGCGGATTCCACGGAAGCCTTTGAACTGGCAAGATCTGCTTCATAGATTGGCTTCTGCGCGCTGCTCTCCAGCTTTGCCTGCTGCAGCCGGGCTTCAGCAGATTTCAGTGACGCTTCTGCTTGCTTTACAGCGTCGGAAGTCGTCTGCTTCTCCACCGCAAACTGCTCTTCGGCCTGTCGGACGCTTGCCTGTGCTGAAGCGACATTGGCATCTGCCTGCGTCAGTGAGGTGCTCGTCTGTACCTTTGATAGCTGCGCATTCAACCGCGCCTGCGCTTGTGAGGCGCGAGAGGAAGTCACGCTGGCTGAAGCTTGATCAGCTTTGTTCTGCAGCTCGGTCGGATCAAGTAATGCAATCATGTCGCCGGCGTTCACATAGTCTCCAGCTTCAACGTACATCCCCTTGACTTCGCCGCCGCTGCGCGATTTGACTTCAACTGTCGTCAGCGCCTCAAGCACACCACTGGCGGAGACGGTGATGGTCAGATCCTTGCGCTCAACTTTAGCCGTTTCTATCGGATCTTGCGCGGCAGCTGCTTTAGCTGCTTTCTTGCTCTTCCAGAACCAGACGCCACCGACCAGTACAATGATTACAAGTATGCCTGCTACAATTCGTTTCGAGGTCACTGCGCATCACCTGCTGCCGTTTCCAAAGCTGTCCCTATTGCCTTCTCAAGTGTGGCTATAGACGTCGCGTAATCATAACGCGCGGTCACTTCATTGTAACGTGCGCTTGTGAGTGCTGTTTGTGCGTCCGTCACCTCAATCACAATCGCCAGGCCTTCTGTGTATTTTGCCTCTGCGATACGAAGATTGGTCTCAGCTTCCTCGCGGCTCTTCTGCGCCGCGGCGATGGTCTCTGCTGCCTGTTCGAGGCGTGCGTGGGCTTGCTCCACTTCGCTCTGCATCGTCAGCATTTTCGCGTCCAATTGCAGGCGCGTTGTCTCTGCATCGGCCCGGGCCGCTATGACGCTGGCCCTGCTTGCACCTGCGTCAAAAAGTGGATAGGACGCCCCGATGGAGGCTTGCCAGCTCTCCCCGGTGTCACCAGTGTAGCGGCCCCAGTCTCCGCCGATTGTTGCATCCAGCGAAAGGCCGGCGGTTGCCTCGGTGGCTTTCACACTATAGCGTACTGCAGTTACGCCCAGCCGCTGTTGCGCTATGTCGGGGCGATTTTCAGACGCTATGTCCAGGAGTTCAACCACATCGCCTTGATATGCGCCAACGCCGAGTGTCCCGGCAAGCGATATGACTGTCTGGGGAGGCAGGCTCAGCAGAGCCCGAAGACCAGCGATTGAAACGCGCAAGTCTGTTTCCGAGCGCACTGCATCGAGGCGGGCATTCGCAACTTCGACATCGATCGGTTTAATGTCCGCGACCGCCGCAATGCCTTCATCTATTTTGGCCTGTACGATCTCGCGGTGACGTTCTGCATTGGACAGAGCTTCCATTGTAACGCCACTATACTCGTGTGCCGCAAGGACATCGTAATATGCCGTGGTCACTTCGTAGGCGAGGAGCCTGCGGGCGTCAGCTATGCCATAGTCCGAGGCTTCAGCCTGAATCCTGGAGCGCTTGATGCGCTCACGCAGACCGCTCTCATAGAGTGTATAGCTTACTGATACGCCAGCGCTTCTTTCCGTGCTGCGAACAGCGTTGAGGCTGCGACTCGCGCGTGCAGACCAATCCAGGTCCACACTCGGGTAGAGCTGGGCTGCCTGCTGTCGCGCGTTCGCACGTGCTGACTGGACGGACATCTGAGCGATTGCAATGTCTGGGTGGCGCGCCCAGGCAATGTCAATGCACTGCTGCAGGGTCAGAGGGCCGTCAGGAATGGCTGCTTCCTGCGCCATCACTACCCCGGAAAACAGCAGGCACGTCAGTGCCAGGGCGGGGACTACTGTTGTCTTTCTCATTCGTTCTCTCCTGGATTGGCCGGAGCGGGCCCTGAAGGCTCGGGGCCACGAACTCGTACAAGCAGCAAATATGTACGCATGTTTCTTCGTGTCGAAAACAAAATCCTCCATACTTTACTGATTAACATTTGATATGTCAATAAAACCCCCATTCAATCTGTAACATGCCAGAACATCTGCTGCATGACGGGGTATAATAGCTATTGACGTTCGCTTCGGCGAAAAGATTGCAGATATAAGTCTGCACGTCCACTGGGAGGTTTTCATGGAGAAAAGCGATTTCAAAAAATTGCTCAGGCACCTCTACATGCCCTCGGCGCGCGATTTTTCTGTCGTCGATGTTCCACCAATGAACTTCCTTATGATCGATGGAGCAGGTGACCCCAACACTGCCTCCACATGGGGGCAGGCGATGGAAGCTCTGTATGCGGTATCATTCACACTTAAATTCATGCTCAAAACCGATAGCGGATCCGACTATGTAGTCCCGCCGCTCGAAGGTCTTTGGTGGACTGGCGACATGCATCAGTTCAGTCTCAAAGCCAAAGACAAATGGCAGTGGACTGCCATGATCATGCAACCTCCAGCCATTACCTCCGAAGCCGTTGCCGCGGCTGTGCGCAGCGTACAGGAAAAGAAAGATCCCATCGCTCTCCCTCTACTGCGGTTCGCGGAATACCATGAAGGCTCGTCCGCTCAGATACTCTACGGGGGGCCATATGACGATGAGGCACCAGTAGTTGCAGCGCTCCATCAATTCATCGCAGACAGCGGACATGAGTTGCGAGGCAGGCATCACGAAATCTACCTCAGTGACCCCCGCCGAACAGCACCGGAACGCCTCAGAACAGTCATCCGCCAGCCGTTTGCCTGAAGGGTGAATATATCATGACGAATAGTCTGACGAACATAGGGTTGACAGTATTCCGGCTTCTGGGAAAAAATTTGACGCAGTCTCGGCAAGTAGTATAATAGTACCAGAATATATGAAAGGCGGCCAGTCATGCCCACTGTGCTTCGAATATCTGACGCAACAACGCTCGCACTCCACGCCACGGTCATGCTGGCGGCGAGTGACAAGCATGCACTCACTACGAGAGAAATTGCACAGACTCTGCATGCTTCGGAGGCTCATCTGTCAAAGGTCTTTCAGAGGCTCCACAAAGCCGGACTTGTCGATTCTACACGCGGACCCCATGGCGGATTCGCGCTTGTCAGACCTCCAGAGAAAACATCATTGCTGCGGGTCTACGAGGCCATCGAGGGCAAGCTGGAGCCCACAGAATGCCTCCTGAGCGAGCCTGTCTGCGACGGTACACACTGCATCATGGGGCCGCTGCTGGCGGACATTAACCGTCGGGTTGGCGAATACCTGGCAAAGACCATGATTGCGGATCTCACAGGCATATTCAACGCTGTCAGCGCCAATATACATATACAGGAAGACAAATAAGCACATTTATCCGGTCAGCGCGCATTGGCCGGCCGGGCCAGAATATCCGCACACAATTCTTATCATGTTGCACCGCTACAAGGGAGAAGAATAATGGCTTTTGAAATTGCAGAAAACGTCTATTGGGTCGGGATCAAAGACTGGGAACTCACGCATTTCCACGGGCACGAATTGTCCACTCACAGGGGTTCCACATACAATTCATTCATCATCAAAGACGAAAAAACCGTCCTCGTCGATGGCGTATGGACCCCATATCGTGAAGATTTCCTGCGCAATATCGCTGAGGTCGTGGATCCCGCCGAAATCGACATCGTAGTCGCCAATCATGCCGAGGTCGACCATGCCGGGGCGTTATCTGCAGTTCTCGACATTGCAAAAAAAGCCGAGGTCATCTGCTCAACCAAGGGTGTCGGCACACTTACCGGAAACTACCATCCGAACTGGAATTTTCATCCCGTCAAAACAGGCGATTCTATCAATATAGGCAAATACGATCTCGCGTTTGTTGAAGCCCCGATGCTGCATTGGCCTGACAGCATGTTCACCTATGTCTCTGGCCCGAACATCCTCATGCCCAACGACGCATTCGGCCAGCATTACGCCACGAGTGGCTTTTTCAATGACGAGGTCGACCAGAACGAGCTCTACTATGAGGCCCTCAAATATTACGTCAACATCGTCGCACCGTATTCGCGGCAGGTCACCCGCAAAATAGACGAGTGCTGCGGCATGAACCTCGACATAAGCATGATCGCTCCCAGTCACGGAGTCATCTGGCGTGACAATCCCGCGCAGATTCTCGAAAAGTATCTCGAATGGGCGGCTCAGAAGCCCAAACCGCGTGCTGTCGTGCTCTATGACACCATGTGGGATGCCACCGGCCGAATGGCTCAGGCTATTGGCGAGGGGCTTCATGATGAGGGCGTCGAGCACAAGCTCATCCATGCGGCGGTTGCCGACCACAACGACACGCAGGTCGACATTTTCAATGCACGCACCCTCATCTGTGGTTCGCCCACCTACAATCAGGGCATTCTCCCAAGTCTCGCTCCGGTGCTTGAAGAGATGACTGGCCTCAAATTCCAGAACAAAATTGGCGCGGCGTTCGGCTCATATGGCTGGGCTGGCAAATCCGTTGGCATTCTCAATGAGCGCCTCTCAAATGCGGGTGTTGAGATTGTCCACGATGGCATTGATTGCCAGTGGCAGCCCGACGCAGCGGTACTCGCACAATGCCGGGAGTTTGGCCGCGAAATGGGACGTCTCACCAAAGCTGATATCCCTGAATAAGCGGCCACCATGCCCATATTTGGCAGGAGCTCGCGCCAATGCGGCGAATTATACATTGACCTTGTGTGTGCGCAGGTGACGCGTTCTACCAATTAGCCCACCGCCGCACGACTGCCGTTGTGGCCGTTCGATTACCCGTATCAGGAGGAATCTGCAATGGCCTTACTCGAGATTGGAAAGAAAGCTCCGGATTTCAAGCTGCCCGCCACCGGTGGCGCAGACATGGACATCTCAGCTCTGATGGGCGCTCATAAATTCCTTGTCATGGCCTTCTTCCCGAAGGCCCGCACCAGTGTATGCGGCGAGGAGCTCGCCATGATCAACGAGTTCCTTGAGCAGTTCATCAGGCGCAATGCTGCGGTTGCCGCATTCTCAGTCGACACGCTCAATGAACTTCAGGCGTGGGCTGACGAGGAAAAGTTCGAATTCCCGCTTGTCTCTGACGCATCGCCCAAAGGTGCTGTGGCCAAAGCCTTTGGCGTCTGGAATGAGGAGCACGAGCTTGCCGAGCGCGCTATATTTATCATTGACGGAGACGGCCGCATCGCCTACAGCTATCTCTCGCCGATGACTGAAAATCCCGGTGTCACGCGCATTTTTGATGAGCTTGACGAGCTTTAGTATGTTCCCAGATGAGCTACAGCCGCCCGTCTCTTCACGGAGCGGGCGGCTATTGACATGCATACATCTTCGATACTTGCCCGCGCATTAACTGAGGTGATTTGCTATGCCTGCAGACCGCCAGTATATTCTCGAAGACCCGATCTCCGAGGCCGACTGGCCCATCGGTTCCCCGGATGCCCCTGTCCAGCTTGTCGAATTCGGTGACTATGACTGCCCTGACTGCAGTGTCGCTTTTGCGATTGTTGAACGCCTTCTCGAAGATAAAGGCGACCGCATCTATTTCGCATTTCGCCACTTTCCGCTTATCAAACGCCATCCCCGCGCGCTGGCCGCTGCAATTGCGGCTGAGGCTGCGGGTCGACAGGGTAAATTCTGGCCGATGCATCGCCTCATTTTCGCAACTGAGCGCAATCGCTCCGACGAAGACCTCGAACGCTACGCGGCCGGTGTTGGCTGCGACATTGAGCAGTGGAAGCGCGATTTCCTCGACAAAGAGATCGAACGCGAAATATTGCGCCGCCGCATGCACGGACTAAAGAGCGGTGTTACATTCATCCCGTCGTTCTTCATTCAAGGGAAATTTTATGAGGGCGAAGTCACCCTCGAAGGCCTTGCCGGCGCTGTCGATTACTTTGCCGCCGGGGGCGAGTAAGCCGGATATTCAGTGTCCCACTTTCCGGTGCTGCAAATCCCGTGCACGAGAGGTTGACACCACATGACTGACGCGACCGGACGTGACACTTTCACCATCATGATTGCCGGTGAGGCGGGGCAGGGGCTGGCCACGCTCGGCGAGCTCATCACCAAGTGCCTGGCCCGCAGTGGATACCGCATTGTCGTTACCCAGAGCTACCATTCGCGGATTCGCGGTGGCCACAACACTTTTTCCATTCGCGCAAGCCTCGACTCCATTTGCGCCCCGCGCGAATCCGTCGATCTTCTCATTGCTCTCAATGATGATGCCGTCGAACTGCACGCCGCTCAGCTCACCCCCGCGGCCATTGTCATTGCCGACGAGACCGTCACCTCCCAATGTCCCGGCATGATAAAAGCCCCATTCGTCAAACTGGGCTCCCGTCGGACTGCCAACGTTGTCGCCCTCGGCATCGCGGCGGCCATTCTCGAACTCGACATGGACCTCGTCGCCGCCGCCGTCCACAAGCAATTCGGCAAAAAAGATGAGGCGGTCGTGCAGGCCAACGAAGATGCTCTGCGCAACGGTCACCAATGGGCACGCGATAACGCTGCCAATGGC
>CAYSRY010000180.1:0-6730 GCA_964433395.1 uncultured Armatimonadia bacterium
TATCACTGCGACTACCACCCCGAGAACTACTACCGCCCAAGTCGCCATCGTTCTGGCCCCACCGGCTCGTAGCGGATGCAGATGCTCCACTAAAAATATCCGGCCCCCCATAACTGTCCGAACGTCCAAGCGCGCGACGGTGCTCTGATGGTCGTATGGTATTATAAGTGACGCCAGGCAATCGACTGCCACTTACCGTACCACCAAATGCTATCGCCAACTCGCCAGCATCCTTGAACTGCAGTGGTATCGCTGTGGTGAAAATCGCCTGTCCACTGGGCCCGGTCGCAGTCACAACAGTAGACGGGGCAGGATTAACCAACACGGGAGAACTATTACCATTCAACCCATTAACTAATGCGGGCGTAGGAGTGTGTATTGCCGTAACAGATGTTGCCTCACTCCCGGACGCGCCAGAAATGCCACCACCATTAGCAGGTACCGTAGGCGTCATACCATTGGTAGACTGTTCAAACCCGGGTGGGGCTGTGGCGGTCACGACATAGACATTTCCCTCACGGTGCCAGTGATATCCCTGAGCAATCGTGATCAAACGAAGTGCCTGCTCAACAGTCACGTCACGAAGTGTCACGGCCTCGACGCGCCCACTCACGTTCTCGCCAATCACAATATTGACCCCAGCAGCCTTTGCAAGCATGCGGAGTACGGCACCAATATCGCCATCTTTTACATCAATGTTGATTAGGCGCTCCCCATCAAGCCCATCTGACGCGGTGTCTGCCCACGCGATCGCGCTGCCGAACACGACGGTAAAGCATATCGCAGCGTATATCACACCCGCGATCATTTTGTGCTGCCGAGCTCTGGAGTTTTGCATAACTCCCCTCCCTGGGCATTCTTCGCAGTCAAGTCTGCAAAGCAGCCCTATACATCACTTACTGCATCCAATTCCTAAAGGCGCGACATGGCCGAACACTACTAAAAGTCTCATGTATCTGCAAATCCAAGGAACAAGCTACAACAGAGTCAGGATCCTACCAATTACTGCTACTACTGCTGTTACGGCTGCTGCTGCTACGACTGCTATTGTTATTGCTGCTACTATTATTGTTGCTGCTGCTATTATTGCCATAACTCCGACTGCTGCTACTGCTGCTATTATTGCTATTATTGCTGCTGCCAGTGTAATCGCCACTAGAGAAGACGTCGCCACCAAATAAATCAGCTAGGGCTTCCAAATTTGCGTATTTCACTTTTATGAGTCGCAGCAGCAATTTCTCCTCTTCCTCATCTTGCTCCTGTCCAGATGTACTGGCAGCGACACCAGCAGCACCCACAGCGGCTCCAGGACTTGTAGGCCGTGTCGTGACCACGGACGCACCATAAGTCGGCATCGGGCGGGTACCGCGACCTTCACTCTGTACTGGTTTTTCGCGAATTGAATAGATGTTGTTGTCTTTGACATATCGGAGATCTACCTGTTCAAGAACCACGGCCAACGCTTCTTCAACCGTCACGTCAACCAGTGAAGCTGTTACTGTCTTCATCTCAGCACTTGCTGGCAAGGTATAGCTGAAACCTGCATCAAACCGCTTGAGTGCCTCTAAAACTTTCGGGAGAGGCACTCCCTCAAACTGCACAGAAAACTTCGCCTCATCCTGCGCAACGGCCATGCTCCCCACGGTTGCCGCAATAAGCACTAGGACAAATGCGATGATTGTGTGTCTGCTCATACTCACTTGACAGACCTCCTCGCAATTGAAGCTGTCTCTATACAACAATAAACATTTCGCAACTGCATGAACTCAAATCGAGAAAAGACCGACCACAACGACGTCTCATACAAAAATTGCCAAATGATCCATTATGGCCGTGAGGGTCGAGAGCGCCCGCTTCGGCGTGAAGTAGACCCTTGTGCTGGTGTAGCTTTCTTTGGCTCTGGTGCTTTTTCACTCAAATATACATTGTCGCGAGTCCCAGAACTTCGATCCACGATGGTGATGTAATCTGCATGGATTTCCGCAACTCGCCACGTATCAACTACATCCCCTGGGCGGACTACTCCGCTCTCTACGTCTTGACCTTCGCCATATTCATAAACCGCAAGCGCCTGGCCATCTTTAGTCCACATGACACTTGTCACACGAAGCGGCTTCTCAGAACCAATAACGGCGGGTGGCGGAGCTGGTGCAGCGCGCTCAGGCACCTCCGCATCAGGGAAAACTACGCGTGCAGTGATAGGAATCTTAGACCAATCTGTCCCGTAACTTGTGACCTTCAAATTGGCAAGCCCCCCCCACTCCTCAGTGCGCCCACCACTTACAAATGGGTTTGCAGATGAGTTCTCCAGTGGGGGAGCAGATGTCCGTTCGATGCTGGCGGTAGCGCTGCTAGCAGATCCCGCTGAGCCACTGGCACCTGCCGGCGTCATTGCTCCGGGCGCGGCGCCTCCAGGTGCCATCATCGCCGGATCCTCAATTGGATCCGGTGCTCCTCCAGCTCCTGGGGGGGCACCGGGCGCCATTGCCTCGGGAGGGGCTGGGTCCTCCTGTGCCATAGAGGCAGATGCGCCGCCATGCATTGTCGGCACGACGAATAATAAGAATAAAACGCCAGCCAGTGCCATCACACAGACTGCACTCAGCATTACCATTTTAGCGTTACGCGGCTGTATCACAGATGCCCCCTGCCGTTTCACTCTTTGTGACTACGATCGAGATGTATAAATTATAAATATTCATACCCTATCAGGACAAAGGAAAACCATATACCTATGGCACGGGCGGTGCCTCATCTGCTTCGGCATCGGGCATTGGAGCACCAGCTGGCTCTGCCTCCGCACCGGGAGCTCCGACCTCTGGCGGCATCTCGGGCCCCATAGCCCCAGCCATTGCGGGATCAGTCATGCCATTAGTACTGCTGGCTGCACCGCCTCCGGCACTCGCCGGGCCTTCGACCAAAAGGTATGTAGTGAGCTGCGTGCTGCACTGTATTTCCTGCCCCACTCCAGAAAGCTTCATCCCAGAAATTACTGCCACCCTGCGGAAATCAGCCAGTGATGCGTAGAACTCCTCAATGTTCTCCAGACTGCCAGATATTGAAACGTTCACCGCCGGTAGAGCAATAAACCCATTCGCAGGTACACTTGGGGGAGCCATGTCAGGCGTTGGAAACGTAATACTACTATCTAAAGTAACTCCTGTGCTCGTGATCCACTCACTCGTAACACGAGGCAAGTCTTCGCGGTATTCGTACCACAGCGCAATCATCGCTCCAATTGGCTGATATGTCGATATCGGGAAACTGCGGTCGCCCTGAAGATTCAGCAGCTCTGCCTCCGCATCTTCCCACTTTGCGGACACGCTTGCTAACTCTGCCTCGGCACTGTCTTTCTGCGCAGCAACTTGACTTTCAGCAGAAATTTGGTTTTCCAATTCGGCAAGCACTGCTTGCTGCGGCTTGACGAGCTTGAAGGTCATCCCCGCAACTATGCCTGCGATGATGACGACAGCGACTATAGCAATTGCATATGTCGGGACTTTCCCAAGCACTTTACGCATTTCTCGTGCGTGCTCCCCGTTAAGCAGCGTTGGACGCGGTGCTGACACTGTATCTAAGCACAATCAGCTACCCAGCCTACTGTTAATCTTCTGTTTCCGTTGGTTCCGGAGGCATATCTGCCTGTGGTGCAGCTCCGGCATTAGGTGCCCCCGGACCGCCCCCGGGCCCTCCCGGACCATCCATCATCATTGGGTCCGCGCCAGGGGGCATGCTGCCCCCCATTCCCATGGCGGCACCGCTACCTGCAGCTGCCCCAGCGCCACCACTAGCAGGTGCAGGAGTTGTAATCGGTTCTGCAAGTGTGGCAGTCACACTGAAAGTGATTACCTGATCCTGTGTCTCGCTGGTCAGGTCGCCAGGTGACTGTACGGTGTTGCCCGCTGGCATGCCAGACACCTGAATACCATTGATGTGTGGACAGAAAATCAGATTCAGCAGAAATCGTCCTGCCTCTGTCGTCCCGTTGACCGTTATTGTGAAACTCACACTGCTAGGCGGAGTAATCTGGAAATCAGTCATCTGAGCGTTTTGATAAATATACTCATTGATCTTCCAGAAACGATCAAAATATGGCAGGCCACTTCCATCGGCATCATCAACGAAATCAATTTTGGCTTGAATTGGGTCGAGTTCTGCTTGTTTTGATGTCGTCTCTGCCTGAATATTCCGCACTTCGTTTGCGACGGCTGTTACGGTCGCTAATTCTTCTTCAGCCCTGCTGATGTTTGCCTTAATCTGCTGTATCCACAGGAACATTATACCAAGCGACATCAATACAGCGATGCCGCAGATCATGGCGACCTTTGCGTTGCGCCGGCCCTGGACTATTGTCCTTGGCAGCAGATCTATCTTCAGCACGTAGGCCCCTCCCAAATCGAATGCCTTGGCCGCTGCAGCTGGTGCATTACTAATCAAGCATGTCCCGGAGCGCAAGCCCCACTGCAATGCTTGCCGCTGGACCGATATCTCGCAAATACGCCTCGCTGGTTACCGTGAGATCTACCTGAACGTTTCTGAATGGGTCTGCAACTTCTGCCGATATACCCAATTCATCCTCAAAAAATGTAGCAATGCCTGGTAATGCGGCACTGCCACCAGAAATAATCAGCTTGGTAATCTCTTCGTTACGGTGTCCACGCTGGTAATGCTGTACTGAGCGGCGCACCTCAGTTGCAAGTTCAGATAATCGGTCGTATAGTGCTTCGCCGACCTGTTCCCGGGCATACGCAACTTCCTGTGGGATATCCTGGTCAACGTCTGACGCAGCCATTTCCGGCACATCTTTCGTCGCCTCGGGTGCATAGTACTCTGCACCCTCTACATCAAGCCGCGTCTCGGCATCGCCAACATCGTCAGAATTGACATCTGACAGATCCATATCTGAATCATCCGCGACTTCAAATACAGAATCTGTGTCGGCAGGACCGAACTCATCTTCATACTCATCCTGATATTCGTCGCTGTCCTCAGCATATCCTCCGCCGGCCGGGATATTTCCAAACTGTCTTTTCACCCGTTCAGCATCGACCTCAGAAAGAGCCAATTCCTGGCGCAGAGCGGCTGTCAGCGCATCGCCTGCGGTGGGAATTGTGCGCACAAACACGGGGACACCCTGACAGAATATGGCAATCATACTGCCCGTATGGCCAATATTGACGACAACTACGGTGGACTGGAGGAGGTGCTCCTCACCATTCCAGATGAGTGCACGACACAAAGCGAGGGGTTCAACATCAATCGCCACCGGCATTAGCTTTGCAGCCAGTAACGCCTCCGCGTGAGCATTGACCATATCTTCTTGTGCAACAGCCAAGAAGACCTCCATATTTTCAGCCTCCGGACTTGCGCCCGGATGGTCAATTGCCTCAAAATCATATATTACCTGATCGACGGGGAAAGGAGTTTGTCGATCAAGTTCCCACTGAACGGCCTCGTCAAGCTCTTTGGCCTCAACTCGCGGCAGTTCAGCAATCCTGACTACGACATCAGTATCGCCGCCAACGGAGGCAACAACCTTCTTGGTTTTACAGTGGCTCTCAGCCAACCCCTGCGAGATGGCCCGACTAACCACATCTTCATCGACGATGCGCCCGTTAAGCACGCTATCCAAGGGTGTAGGAATGAGAATCGGTACACCCTCCAATACGATAGTCTGGCCGTTAAGGCGCAGTTCTACCGCTTTAATGGTTTTCGTGCCTATATCAAGGCCCACAACATGGGTTGCGCCCCGGGCCATAGCCAAATCTCCCTGCAGCTTAGATAGCGTCTATTAGTATAGGGCGAACACGGCTTGTTGTGCTAAATACCGATTTTGAGTTTAATGTATATGACAGGCTTTGTCAAGAACGCTGACGAGCCGAAATACCTCTCTTTACTCTCCAGAGCAAAAGTGGCGCACACCCTATGATATGAGCATTCGCCCACCATCTATTGAACACCTTCTAACAAAATGTGTTCCACTTATGTTGGGTCGTAGGAAACGCTCGCCGCATTTTTTTCTCGCACAGGTGCGCCAGCTTTAGGCGATACTACAGCCGTATAAACGTCCGACGACTGCATGATGATTGGATCTCGGCCAGTTCGCGGTCCTGCATTTGGCGTTGTGCCAGGCATATTCTGATTGAGTACCCGCAGATCATAGACACTGCCGAAGCCGGTCCAGAACAGCCAGTAGCGGATAGCGCGGGTGTTGTCGCCATACCCGTCGGGCACGGTGTACACTTCCGGTTTCACCACGAAATGACCTTCCGAGCCACCCGTTTTCACTGGAATTGGGGTATCGGCACTCCAGCCCGGTACCTCGTGGTACTCGGTGTACGTATTCCCATCACCGCTTACATATTCCACCTTAACTGTGCGTCCTACGTAGTCCGGATCAAATCCGAGGAAACCATCCTCAAGCGCATCTGCGTCGGCGGCATAGGTGATTGCCTGCCCGGTATTATATGCGTTCACGCAGCTTGTCACACTCGTAATTGGCGACTTTGCAACGTGAATTGAGGTCGTGAACGATTTGTGCATCAGAGCTGATCTGCCAAAGTGCGGAGTGCTGCTGACCGGGTAATTTCTTCGCCAGAACACTGTTACACGGGTCGGGTCGACCGTATACACATGGAATGCTGATGGGCAGTCGTCATCTGCACCATCGCGGGTAACTCGATAGATAAACGGGTGGTAGGAGCCAAACACTGTCGCATCGATAAGGTTT
>CAYSRY010000180.1:6740-7484 GCA_964433395.1 uncultured Armatimonadia bacterium
CCCAAACTCATGCTGCTGTTGAAAACCGTCAATGGATCTGCAGGCCGGTCAACATCAAACAACGGCGAACTGAATGCCAGCGTGCCGGTCGCAGGATTGATGTCCAGCGTCACATTCCGATCTGGCACCGTCTGGCCTTGCGCTCTGAGCGCAGTGACTGACGGATCTTGCAGCAGATAGCCACTACCGTCCACGATACCACCAGGCACGCCTGCACCTGTGAGCGGGATCAATTTCGGCGTTACGCGATAGATGCCGCGAGCACGGTAGTACTCGCCACGATCCCATGTGACATAGTAAAGATGTGCCGCAGGCCGAGCGCCATCATTCGGATCATCGTATGTCAGTGCAATACAAAACGTCGGATCGATAAAATTCTGATTCCAGATATAATCTGCATCCGTGTCATCAAGTGTAATATTGGCGGGGTCCGGCCCTGCCGGACTCACCACAAAATTATCACCAGAGCCGTTGTCATGACATATCCAATCCAGATGGCGACTTGCGAACACTTGCCGCATGCCATTCGGTCGTAGCTCTTCAGGCATCTGCGCCCATGTGCCATTTGCTGTATAGATATAGGGTCCCTGTTCTGCGCTTGTCTTGCGAAAAGCGAGTTTGCCATAGTTCGGGTAGGCAGCATCTTTGCCATCCATACCTGCTGGATCAAATCTTTCCCAGCAGATATCAGCCTGCCCCTCAGAGCGAGTATATCCTGAGAAGAACAGATTGACCATGCCTGTT
>CAYSRY010000181.1:0-678 GCA_964433395.1 uncultured Armatimonadia bacterium
ACTTCCCCGACCGCCACATTCTGCAGGACGATTTCGCAGTCGCCGCTCGTCACATTCATTTCATATGGCCCGCCGGCATCGATGGCGCCGAGGCGCACCCGCCATTTCCCATCGGCTCCGGCGATTCCACTTGCTTCCTGCCCGGCGCAACTGACCGACACGGTCTCGCCCGCTTTCGCCCATCCCCAGACAGGGATTTCGATCCCCTGTTGCAACACTGCATTGTCGCTGAATATCGCTGGCAAACGCACCGACATGATAAATGTATCCTTCCAGATTATATTATTGGCTAGAATGACTGCGGGCACCGCCCAAGGCTGACTTTGGCAATTCGCCCCATTCCGGAGGATGACCTTCTCCATCATCAGTTCGACAGTTTGTGGTTTCCGATGCGTACGGCAAACCGCCGGAAGCATCTGCCTTCGCCAGCGGTTCATGGTTGTTTTCAATTTGTGAAAGACTTCTCTGCTTCGTAGTGCAGCAGCTGGATAACGGCATCCAGCTGCTGCAAAACTGTGACCGTATTCCGGTGAGGATACCCCCTCCTGAGGTCCTCGGAAGTACAAGTTTGGTTCAGGGGATCAGAATTTGCAATTATGGCGCCTCAAAAACCTGCGGTACACCATTCTTCACACGAGCTACCAGCACCTGTGCCGAACTGCTGATTTTGCCTCCCCA
>CAYSRY010000181.1:688-7445 GCA_964433395.1 uncultured Armatimonadia bacterium
CGCTCATAGCGGCGTTTCCACGTCTGAACGCCACCACTGTCTGCCCTGCCCGTACACCATCGAAATTGTCGTCTCCGATGCGCTCCACAGGTCGAATCAGGTCCCCCTGACCTCCCACCCACATGGGGATAAGGAAAGTGGTGTGGTCCACAGGACCTGTTTTGATCTCCAACAGGTTAATATCGGCCTCATCGGGCGTGTGATCACGGGTCGGATGCACAAATTGCGGACGATACGTCTCGCACAAAATCTCGACATTTTCGGGCGCAAGTGCCGTCACTGAGAGCTGTGCATCATTTCGCGTTATGACCCGATTATTGCCTTCTCCGGAGACTTCACCCCAATGGTGCAGCAACCAACTGAATGTCCTCGCCTCCTTCGCCTCAAGTTGGTCATAGCAGACCACCAGATCGGCACCGGCAACTACCATCGTCCGCTCAAACTTCGTCAGCCCCAATTCCTCAGGGTATGCAGATGTTGCATCGCCCGTTACGACCGTTATATCGCCCTCTGTGGCGAAATTTGTAATGTGTGCGCGCCCGGGCGTTGGCCGTGGCCACATCTCGCCATCCCCATATTGTCCCTTCCCATCCACAAGCACTGTGTTGTGATTCCTGGTTGTTTTCTCATAGGTATAGCCCGGGTCACCTGCCAGCACTTCGCCACGCCCATAGAGCACAAAATGGTTCTGCTCCGGGTGATTGTGCCCGGTCCCGGTCAGGCCGTATTTGTCGCAGAGTTCGGCATAGTTGTGGCCGCCCAGAGGCCGACTCACGAACGCAATGTATGTGGCATCGTCCGCCCACGAAGTGCGCGCAAATGCGGTCTCCACATCTGGGTAATATTTCGCGAGCGGCAGCACGAACTCGGGCACCAGCGCCTCCAGATCGTCGTCCAGCCACAACAGGCGCCATTTTCCGAGACCCGGTGACGCTATCAGGTCCGCTATTCCCATCACGATCGGATCCTGAAAGCGCTTGGCCTCCCACAGGACATTTTCAAGTTTGGGCAAACCGTTGGATACTTTTGTATCTTCCATAGCCGCGGTCTGCTTCAGGCCCGGATAGGTATAATTAAATCTGAACTGCGCCTGCCCGTGGAGCCCGTCGTTCCCTGCGGGAACAGCCAATCCTGTGCATTCTTCGTAAAGGTCGGTAAATGCATAGAGCGTCGTCATCGAATAGTCCCAGTAGCCCGGCCCCTCATGGAACGCCCCGTCCGGGCTGAAAGTAAGAGCGATGCGTTCGTAGCGATCCCACGCCCACGCCAGCCAGCGTTCGGCCTCCGGGACTTCGTCATAGACGGCAGCAGCCCCAAACGCCAGTGCCAGGTGCGCAAACCAGTAATGATTCTGCTGGAATTGCTGCGCTCCGCCAGTGATGCCTGCCAGGGAGGCCTGAAACAATAGACGACATTTTGAGACAATCTGATCTTTGACCCGATTGCGCAACTCTACGGGAATTTCATCATAGAGCCAGTCATACGTGAGTGCGACGCCTTCGAGGAAGTATTCGGCATCCAGGTCGACGCCCACGCTGCCATATGTTGTAGCCATCTCAAGCCATTCGAGAATTGCCTGGAGCTGTTCTTCGTCGGGCTGGAGAAGATATTCGAGGGCGTAGTTGGGGAGGGCCACAAATGCGCCGCCATTACGCTTGCCCGGTTCATAGGCCGGTGGCTTGCGCGTAAGCTTGCCTGCAGGTACATAGAGGCGTCTGGCCCGCTCCGTATCCTTCAGAATCCGCAGACGCGGAATGTCCTGAGGCGTGATGAACATCCGCGGGTGCATCCCCTTGAGCTCCTCACGCAGTGGTGGCAGTGGAACGCGCGTTGTGAGCACAGAGACCGCAAGGGTCTTCAGCAGACTCCCCGGAGCCTCGCGGAGAGCCACTTTCAGCTCGTGAGTGCCGGCTTCTGCCACATCAATAACGATATTTGAAAGGCCCATTCGATCAACCGACAGGCGAAGTGGCTCTTCAATCTGCTCGCCATCAAATGTTATCCAATATGAATCCGCCCCACGCCCTGGCGCGTTCGCCTCAACCTCGACACTCACGCGTCCTGATGGGAGATCGAGGTTGCGCGTGATGCTGAAACCCTCCCCGGTAACAGCAACGGCCTCACCATCGTGTTCCTCGAGGGTTGCGCCCGCAGCTTCTTTGGCAATCTGCGCAGCATCCATCTCGATGATGGTTTCCCGCACAAACATAGGTTTGTCGAGAATGTTGTCGACACTGACACCACAGAAGGGCCCTGTAACCGCCATCAGTACAGTGAAAAATGGGAGCATACGCATACCCTCCGGATAGATTTGTGTGTGAGTTAAATCTTCTGTATGTTGTCATCAGGCACCTTCCCTGAAGGAATGCCGCCTGACAACATTGAACAATGATGAAAAGTGGTAGAGATTTGGGCGAGGAGCAAAAATGGATTACGACCCGACAGCAACAAAATTGCAGGAGCAGCGTGCCAGAGGTATCAGGATCGCAATTATCATAGCTCTGGTGATCGTCGTGCTGCGCTACCTGCCGATCACGTCGAATCTATTCGTTTTCTCGCTGATTGATAACGCCGCCTATGATATAGCGTTTGAGCAGCAGGGGCAAAAGTGCCCGGATGATATAGTAATCATCGCCATTGACGATGAGAGCCTGCGCACCGACCGACTGGGGCGCTTTCCATGGCCTCGCGACGCCTACGTGAGGCTGCTTAAGGAAACGGCGGATGCGAAAGTCGTAGGGCTGGACATTCTGTTCGCCGAGCCGGATGCTTACAATCCCGAGGCCGATGCAGAGTTTGCCGCGGCTATTCGCGCCCATGGCAAAGTGGTGCTCGCGGCGTATAAAAATGACGCCATGGACATCGGAGAGCAGGACAGCACAGCACCCGAGGGGCTGCGAAGCTATCCCATGCCGGTCAATGGCCATGGACACCTGCGCGGCATCAGCCCGGCGAACCTCACCGGCCCTATTGCCTCACTTGCCGATGCTGCAGCCGGGGTAGGTTTCGTTGACATCACAGCGGATCAGGATGGCGTCTACCGCCGCGTCTCGCCCCTGCTGGCTGGCTCCGACGGCAATATATACCCTCATTTTGCCACGGAAATCGCTCGATTGGCAAATGGTATGGATGCCACCGAAATGGTGGCCCAAACGCCAGGCAGGAGAATTACAGTTGACAATCGCGCACTGTATCTCAATGGTGATGGCGATATGCTGATCAACTACTGCGGCCCGACCGGCACAATCAGACGCTACGGCTTCTGGGAGGTTGTGAATGGGAAAATCCCAGCCGGCACTTTCAAGGATAAGCTGGTCCTCGTGGGGGCGACTGCGCCGGGACTGTATGACATTCGCCCCGCCCCCTATCGCACAGCAAGCCGGTTCTTCCTGGGAGTGGAAACCAATGCCAATATCGTGAACAGCCTGTTGCATC
Source organism: uncultured Armatimonadia bacterium (assembly GCA_964433395.1). GTDB lineage: Bacteria > Armatimonadota > Zipacnadia > Zipacnadales > UBA11051 > UBA11051. Next base: position 4,124 of record CAYSRY010000181.1, read on the forward strand.
GGCCTCCGCTCAGGGACAACTCGCGGGCAATTTCATGGCTGCTGGTGGCAATGGTGCTGGGGACCCTCGCAGGCTGGACTGTGTGGAGCAGCAGCGAATATCTGGGGCCGCTGATGGGAGTCCTGCTGCTTCTATTCATCGCGCTGCCATCATTCTTTGTGGCATTCTACATGTTGCACTCAGTCATTCCATATGCTGCAATCGCTTTGGCGACCGCTTTGCCAGTCGGGCTTGGAATATACGAACGTCTTGGTGCGGAGCGGCGGATGATTCGCAGCCAGTTTTCGTCGTATGTATCAGAAGATGTGCTGGCTATGCTGATGCAGGACCCGGATATGGTGCGCGAAGGGACTTCCCGTGAGATCACTCTGCTATTCTCAGACGTTCGCGGCTCAACAGCACTCGCTGAACAGTCCGTTCCGCAGGAGTGGCTCGCACAGCTCAATGAATATATGAGTGAAATGACGGAAGCAATTTTTGAGTACGACGGTTATCTGGACAAATTCATGGGCGACGGCATCATGGCAATCTGGAACGCGTTCGGGACCCAGGAGCACCATGCCCATATGGCCGTGCGAGCCGGCCTTGAGATGCTGCAGAGATTGGAATTTCTGAACCATGAATGGGAGCGTTCTCAAGGCCGCAGACCATTCAGCATAGGCCTTGCACTACATACTGGCGATGCGATGCTCGGAGACGCCGGATCGACGCAGCGGAGGCAGTACACAGCCATCGGTGACACTGTGAACACTGCATCACGCATAGAGGCAATGAACAAGGAATTCGGCACGACTTTCATCATCAGCGAAGCGACTGCAGAGCTGGTCAGGGACAACTTTGAGCTGCGCGATATTGGCGAAGTCGAAGTGCGCGGCAGAAGTGAGGGCATTCGAGTATTTGAGGTGCTCGGCGAGAAATAGGATATTACCCGCAGCAAACTCTGTATATTGTTACTCCGGAATGCGCGTGAAATACAACTGAAGCGAATGCGCCAGTGTTCATGTAATGCTGAAAACTGTGCAAGCGGGCCCGCCGTAGTCTGCCTGTGAGTGGGCTGCCAAGGGAGAGAAAGGAAATTCGGGAGCCAGCAATGGCTCCCGAATTTATTGTATATGCCCGCAGCTTTCGCTATTTCGACGCGAGTTCATCAACCGTCCAGGCAGGTTTGAAAGTCCAGCTGAGCAGGCGGGTGTCACGTTTGATCCACGAGAGGTCGATGTCCTCGCGATGTGTGCTCCAACCACGGATTCTCTCCTCCACTTTGGCAGCGAGATCGTCTCCAATTGCCGGATAGGGATCAATTGGGGCAATTGCGACAGCATCCGCGCCACCAGTTTCAATGGCGACGATGCTCCGGGCAAGAGCCACAAAGTAATCAGCAATGTACATGGAGCCATCAATAACATCGACAGTCTCGGGCAAGCGACCGTGCGCCCGGATAAATGCGCTGACGTCCCACGCGGCCCCGACTATAGCCTCGACGGGCGCACTGGCGATGCTTGCCGCAACCGGTAAGCCAGTCGGTGAAAGCACATCCTGGCGCATGATGAACTCCGCATTCTCGTCGCGGACATATTCAACCATCATTGCCAGTATCTCGGCGGCAGTGAAGGCATCGGTGAAGATAACCAGCCCCTCGTCGGCAATTCGCTGCGCCATTGAGTATACGTCTGCCGCTGCACACCCGACTTTCTGGCTGCGGAAGAGGTCGGCAATGCGGGAGATCCCCATGACCTCGAAGCGTTTATCAGCGGCGATCCACTCGAGGTAGCGACGCATGTTGGCCTGCGCAGTCTCCTCCTCTTCGGCAGTGATGGCGGGCGCTGACGCCAAGTCCTCGGGCACCGTGATGCCGCCTTTGGTGAAATTTACAATGTCCCAGAACGTATGGTGAACGACACGCGTGGGATGACAGCAGAAAATGCCGAGATACGGTGCGCCATCAGCGATGCGCGCGTCGACATCACCCTGTTGCCTTCCCAGTGCTTCGGCAAATTGAGCGTCATTATGATATGTCGCATCAAGGCCGCCGAAAAAGTCGGCGATGTGAAGCCCGCCTGCAAACCAGCACGGGCGAGCGCGATCTTCGCCGCTGATGGGACTGTACATAGTCGCGTGGCCACGACGCGCAAGCATGACCGCAAGTGCAGGCGACCAGCTTCCGCCACTGATGCCCCAGTTGTTGATCGGCTTCCCCATTATGCGCTCGGCATCTTCCCAGCCGACGCGCTCCCATCCCCAGAGCATTTCAGCGCCGGACTGGGCCGGCAGGGATTCGCTGATTTCCGAAATGGTCGGGTGGTAGGAATGACGGGATGTGTGGAAGCCCAGGTCGTGGCGCTTCACGGCTTCAATGACGTCGCGCAACCCCAGATTGTCCCATGCGCGGACTTTCTCGGCCACGAGAAAGCAACTGGCGGTGAGGCCCGCGTCGCTTATAGCGCGAGTAATCCAGCCTGCGGCCTGATGGCTGCGAAGTGTAATCGGATCTTCAATGTCGAGACAAAGCACTGCCGGGATCCTGGCCATATGAGCAACTCCTGATCAGTTCTGTTGGCGAAGCTCCAGTATGGCGCCCGGTACCGCGTCAGCAGTGACAATCCAGCCATTACCGTCGGCAACCACAGAGTAGATATTGCTGCGATGGCGCGCAGCCCCAGGTGGGACAGCAATGTACTCGACTACCGGCTCGCCGGTGATGTGAATGCCACTGACACGAAAACTGAGCTGGCTGTTGATGACGCCCACCGGCCACGGCCCGCCGATTTCGAAACGCGCCCTGTCGGGCGCGGATTCGACGATGGTAACGGCCAATGCACGCCGCAGCAGGACATAGTCGATGACGTCATCAGGCTTTGCGGCCCAGAGCTTTTCGCCAGATATCGCATAGAGTTTCTCGAAACGTCTGCTCAAGTCCTCCGGTGTAATGCATTTATGAGCTTGCGGCACATTCCACATAACAAGGTGGGATGTCTCGTAAAGCCAGGCCCCCCGGAGAAAGTCGAGCTCCAGGTTGTCGGTGAGAAGTTCCGGCTTCCAGTCGTAGGCGTCGGAAATCTTACCAGAAGCGACCATGAAATTGCCGACCTTGAAGAGATCAAAGCCGTCGCGGTTAGGAGCACCGTCGATGTAGCAGCAAGCGAGATAATGCTGCTTCACGAGGTCGATCACCGCATCGTAATTGTACTTGTCATTCGGAAGAGTGAATATCCGCACCGGATGGTCGAGCTCGTCTTCGAGGCGGTACTTGCTCCAGACCACCTCGCGCCACAGATCAAGCCCCGGCTGAGTTGGGTAGACGAAATGTGACCATGAATGATTG
>CAYSRY010000182.1:0-7403 GCA_964433395.1 uncultured Armatimonadia bacterium
CTATGAGGGCGCAACTGACGATAGCTGCATATTTCATACTTCCGCCGACCGTAATCACAGCAAACTCAAAATTGAGTTAGAAGCTGCTGTTGGGCGCGATGCACGACTTGCTTACGCCAACCTAGTTAATGGGCGTTTATGGGATGCCAACCTTGAGGGCGCGCAGTTGGATTTTGCCGATCTCAGCAACGCAAACCTAATGGGCGCGTACCTTACCAATGCGCAATTGAGCTCAGCTAATCTTACTGGTGCAAACCTTTTTCGGGCTCATCTCAAATCTGTCAGGGCACCAGATGTCAAATTGAGCTGTGCTAATTTGAATGGTGCAAAACTCATTGACGCCACTTTATATGGTGCTGATTTGACCGGTGCAGACCTACGGAAAGCTGACCTCACGCATGCCTGCCTCGGTGAAGCCAACATTACTGGCGCGGACTTGCAAGGCGTCATTCTCTCGGCAGCTGATGCGCAGGGGCTCGATTTCTCAGGTCAGAAGTTGGAATATGTTGAATTTGTCGGCACTAATTTGCATGCTTCAAATTTTGCAGACGCCAAGCTATTGGCAGCGCATTTTTCGGGTGCGACGTTGTCCAATGTGGACCTCACCGGCGCGGACCTGCGGGGTGCTAAGCTGTTGGGCGCAATTGATTTGCGCGACGCAGACCTACGTGGGGCCAAACTACGCGGTTTCACGCTTTCACCTGAAGCGCGTATTAATGGCGTCAAGTGGAGTGATGGCGATGGCATCATCGAAGATGAGAGGCAGATTCGTGCACGGAAAACTGACGCTGAGGATGCCAAAACGAACCTTGCGGGGGCGTATCGTGCCTGCGCCGATGTATACCGGCAGATCAAGCGGTGCTATCAGACTTCTGGGGAGTACGCCACCGCTGGTCGCTTTTTCGTTCGCGAGATTGAATGCGAGCGCATGGCTCGGGCGCTGACACCGCCCCACACCGTCCCGCCAACCGAGCAGCTCCGCGACGGCTGGACGCGTGCGCGCTCAAAAACGCGGGCTATTATCCGGGGGCTTTCTGTCGCAACCCAGCCCGTTCGCAGCCGGATTGCGGAGCGCATTCACATTTACCGCGCTTCGGTCGCCGAAGCCGCCCCTGATTTCTGGGCCAAAGTCCAGCAGCGTGCCCGTCCCATTCGCACTATCGCCACGAATGCTGCAAAAGATATATGCGCAGACGTCCGTCCGCATATTGACGGCGCTGGCGCATGGTTCGCAAAAACTGCCGTTGGTGCCGAGGTTTTGCGGCTGTGGAAGGAAGCCTGTCCACACATTCACTCGGCGGCCACAATCATTGCAACCGTCATCTCGATTGTGTGGCGACATGCGGCCCCTCTTTGCATGGCGGCCGGGTGGTTGCTGCGGTCTGCTGGCCTTTGGCTGTGGCGCTGGGCCGCCACTGGACTTGGCCATTTGCTGGATTCGGAGCTTATCTCCACTCCCGACTTCATGCGCCGCATCCGTCGCGGTCTTGGCCCGTTCAACGGTTGGGCGCGCAAAGGCTGGAAATGGCTCAGCCACAATGCAACCCGCGTCCTCTGGTTCCTCTCCTATTACACCAGCAAGCATGGCGAGGATCCGGCGCGTGTCGTCTGGACCATGTTCGGCGCCATCGTCGCATTTGCGCTGAGCTATCTCGGCTGCTCACCGGAATATACTGCTGGCGGGGCGCTGATTAGTCACGAAAATGCATTTTCAACGAATTTCGGCCGGGCTTTTTATTTCTCGGTTATCACTTTCACGAGTCTCGGCTATGGTGATGTGAAACCGGCAGCAGGCGCGTGCCAGAATCTGGTCATGCTCGAAGTCTTCCTCGGCGTCATTTTGATTGCGCTTTTCGCAGGCTGCATGATTCGCAAAATCTCTCGCTGAATTTCCCTCGCGCCGATTTTTTGGGACTATTCGATGGGCTGATTTCGGCTCATTTATACCCCTGCCGTGGGGCAAATATTCAGGCCACAGCGGACATATATTATATGTCGCAACTGTGGCCTTGAGATTATTATTGACCTTTTAAGTACCAATACGACCCCTGAACCTGCGTCGGCAGGTCCTGTACAAGTGGGGGTGGTTACATGAACCTGACGGCCCATATCACGAACCTGACGGCTCATGTCACGGACCTGAGGGCCCAGGTTATGGGAACCTGCACTCACTAACTACGCAGTTCTGCACCTGTTTTTGCCTTCAGATTTGCGGTTATCCGTTCCATTGCAGCATCCACTTCTTCATCCTGCATGGTGCCTTCATCGGTCCGGAATTCCAGGCTGAATGCTATCGATCGTTTGCCTTCTCCGAGAGCTCTTGCATTCTCAAAAACATCGAAAACCGAGACATTGACGAGGTGTTCGCCCCCGACTTCAACAATCGCTTCGCGCAATGCTTCGGCGGTCTTCTCCGGCGACTTTTCCACCACGACTGCGATGTCCCGAAGCGCGGCCGGGAATCGCGGGAGACGCTCGTACGTGCGGTATTCTACGGATTTTGCCCGCATTGCCGCGAGGTCAATTTCGAAGAGATATGCCGGCTGCTCGAGGTCATATTCTTCCTGCACCTGTGGGCTCAATTTCCCGATTACTCCGATTTTCGCCCCATCCAGAATGACTGCCGCCGACTGGCCTGGGTGGAAGCTCGGATGTGCTTCTGCGCGATAGCTGATGCCCACGACACCGAGTGTATCCACGAGATGTTCGACAATGCCTTTCATCGTATAGAAATCTGGTTCAGCCTGCGCCGCCGGCATATTCCAGGCGCTCGACCAGTATTGCCCCATCATAATCCCCGCCGCATGCAGAATTTCGACGGGCAGCTCCTGTGCGCCTTGCGGTGTGAAGATGTTGGCGATCTCGTAAAGGCCTACCGAGCCGACGCGCTGGCGCTGATTGTGTTCTGCGGCCTGCATCAGGCTCGGCATGAGGGTTGAGCGCATATGGCTCTGCTCTGCGATCATGGGGCTGAGCAATGGGAGCATCTTGCGCTCTGGCGCATCCTCTGGATAGCCCATGCGGTCGAGATCTTTCGGCGCGATCATTGCGAACGAGAGTGTCTCGTTGAGGCCGGCGGCTCTGAGCGCCTGGCGCGCATCCCGCTCATATTGCTGGGGAGGGGTGAGGCGCCCGCTCTGTGAGAGTTTGCCTGGAACGGTGGTCGGAATGTTATTGTATCCATAGACGATTGCGACTTCTTCGATGAGGTCGATTTCGCGCTCGACATCAGGGCGGAATGTGGGAACCGTGACTGTGTATGCACCCTCGCCGTCAGCGACTACATCAAAGCCCAGTGCCGTCAGATAGGCGGTAATCTGTTCACCAGTGAGGTCGGTCCCCAGCACGGCATTGCACTTTCGAACGCGCAGCGGCACCTCAATAGGGGTGAAATCACTGGCGCATGCATCGACTGCGTCTCCGATGACTTTGCAGCCGCCCGCCTGATTCAGAAGCTCGGCTACGCGGGCCAGTGCGCGCAAAGTGCCGTTCGGATCGACGATGCGCTCAAACCGGTAGCTTGCCTCGCTGCTCAGGCCAAGCCGCATGGAAGTTTTTCGGATTGTCGTGGCGTCGAAGTGTGCGCTCTCGAAGAGGATACTCGTAGTTTTCTCGGTCATCTCTGTGTCAGCGCCGCCCATGACGCCGGCAATAGCCGCACCGCCAACCGGGTCAGCGATGAGCAGGTCTTCAGTGCTGAGAGTTCGCCACTGGCCATCAAGGGTCATGATCTGCTCGCCATCCGTCGCTTTGCGGACGATGACATTACCCTTCTGCAGGAGCTTATAGTCGAAGCCGTGGAGCGGCTGGCCGAGCTCAAGCATGACATAATTCGTGCAGTCAACGACATTTGCAATCGGGCGCATCCCGGCGGCCTCAAGGCGGTACGCCATCCAATCAGGGCTGTCGCCGATAGTCACATCCTCAACCACGAGGGCTGAGTAGCGCGGGCATGCCGTGGCGTCCTGCAGTTCGATTTTCATCTGTATATTCTGAGATTCAGCGCCTCCGCTGACGACTTCGCCGAGGATGCTCATATCAATTTCCGGCATCTGCCACTGGCCACCGAGAATGGCAGCGGCATGGCGAGCGACGCCCACGATGGACAGCAGGTCACCACGGTTAGACGTGGCAGAGGTGACAAGCACTTTGTCAGTGAATTTTCCATCCGCTGAAGTGAAGTCCTTGATCTCCTCGACTTCGAGCCCACCCATGGTCAGCTCTTTTGCGAGCTCGTCCGGCTCTATTTCAACTTTGAGGTATTCCATTAACCAGCTATATGGTACACGCATTGTCTGCCTCCTGAACTGTTAGACCGCTGCTATCGCTTGATAAGAGCCTGTGACCGGCGCCTCAGAACTGCTCCAGGAAACGCATGTCACCGCTGTAGAACAAGCGGATGTCATCGATACCGTGGCGAAGCATGGTGAAACGCTCAATGCCGACACCAAACGCGAAACCAGTGTACTTTTCAGTGTCATAACCGATGCCACTAAGAACATTGGGGTCGACCTGGCCGCATCCACCGACCTCGAGATAACCGGTGCCAGAGCACACGCGGCAACCTTCGCCGCCGCAGATAGTGCATGAAAGGGCGACTTCAGCGCTGGGTTCAGTGAACGGGAAAAAATCCGGGCGGAAGCGTACATGGCAGCGATCGCCAAAGATTTCGCGGGCAAAAATCTGCATCGTGCCCTTGAGATCAGCGAACGTGATCCCCTCATCGACGAGCAGCCCCTCGAGCTGGTAGAACGTGTGGCAGTGCGTGGCATCGACTGTGTCGCGTCGATAGCATCGACCGGGCGCAATGATACGCACTGGCGGTTCCTGATGCTCCATCGTTCGGATCTGAACAGTTGAGGTCTGGCTGCGCAGGAGGATGTCATCTGTCACATAGAAAGTGTCCTGCTCGGCCATGGCGGGATGGAATTCCGGGTAGTTGAGTGCGTCGAAACTATGGAAATAGTCTTCGACCTCGCGCCCCTCGGCGACGACAAAGCCCATGCCAAGGAAGATGCCGATCATGTCATTGAGCGTAGCGAGCAGTGGATGTTCGTGCCCAATCTTCGGCGCACGTCCCGGCAGCGTGACGTCAAGGGATTCCGCCGCGAGTTTTGCCTCATCAGCTTTCTTTGAAAGCGCTGCCGAGCGGCCTTCGAAGAGCTTCTGCAATATTCCGTTGAGCTTGTTGAGCGTCTGTCCGGCGAGGGGTTTGTCTTCGTCGGACAGTTGGCCAATCTGCTGGTACTGCTGGCGGATGATGCCTTTGCGCCCCAAGTATTTGATGCGCAATTGCTCGAGCGCGTCCATGTCCTGGGCGGCCAGCACAGCGGCCTGTGCCTCTTTTTGGATTTCCTTGATTGTATCCTCGAGTCCCATATCAGAGCCTCCTGAGAGCTAGAACAGCCGGAATGCGAATACAAAAAAACCTCTGATCGTCGCAGGGACGAAAACCAGAGGCCTTCGTGACCACCCTGACAGGCGGTGTCCCGGTTAACGGTGGGATCGACCGTCGCCGCCTACACAACGGACCACTGGATCGGTCCATCTTCAACGGGAGGCTCGGGAGCGAACTTCGACGCCGACGCATGGTGAAGGAGCTTGCAGCCTATGACTCCTTCTCTCTCTTACCCGCGTACCTGGTGCCTACTTTTCTCCGTCAAGGCCTTTGTTCATGTATTTGATTTTCTGTTGATGTATGTCTGGTACAACAAAATGCCGGCAGCAACGCCCGCATTAAGACTTTCGACTTTGTCTGACATTGGTATCTTAACTTGCAACTTCGTCTGTGTCAATACGGCTTCGGGGATCCCATGCGCTTCGGAGCCAATGACGAGGGCTGTCCGTGCCGGGTATTCGATTTCGTGTGCGTAGTCTGTGGCCGAGAGTGCAGTTGCAACAGTTCTGATGCCCGCGCGACTCCCCCAGCCCCAAGCCTGATTCCAAGTGGCCTGGACGGCAGGCACACCAAATACAGCACCCGATGAGGCCCGGAGAGTCTTAGGGTTGTAGGGGTCCGCGCAGTCTCCGATGAGCACGATGGCGTCAACTGAAAAAGCGGCGGCTGTACGGAAAATGGTGCCCAGATTCCCAGGTTCACTGATCTCATACAACCAGAGATACACTGCGGGGCCGGTTGTTGCTATGTCGTCAAATGAGGTCTCAGGCATGACGGCAGTGGCTGCGATGCCCGCTGGATGCTGTGTATCGGTCATCCCGATGAAGACGTCCCTGGCCACTTCCCAATGGGGTATGCGCTTCGCGGCGATCTCTTTAGCAAGTGATCTGCCGCGTTCGTCTGTGAGAAGCTCCGGACATGTGTAAAGCGCAGTGATGCGGGCGAAATTCTGGCGGGCGGACTCAATAAGCCGGACTCCCTCAAGCGGGCAGAGTCCGGCTTTTTGTCGTCCTTTTTTCTGCAAAAGAGACTTGTAGCGCTTGATCTGCCGATTCTGAGCACTGTCTATAATCGGCATATGTGGCGGATCAGCCTCCTCAACAGAACGTCTATGCGCTGATGGCGCCAACGAACTCCATCATCTTTTTGAAACCGTCAGGATCAGCGAGCGCCATTTCTGCAAGCATTTTGCGGTTGACGCGGATGTCAGCTTTTTTGAACGCGCTCATGAGTCGGCTGTAGTTGCTGCCATATATTCGTGCGCCAGCGTTAATGCGTGCGATCCACAGCCGGCGGAAGTCACGTTTGCGAAGTCTGCGGTGCGCATATGCATAGCGGCCAGCATGTGCGACAGCCTCTTTTACAGTCTTGATAAGACGGCTGCGGCCGCCGACATAGCCTTTCGCCATCTTGATAAACTTTTTGTGGCGCCTGCGTGCAGTCGGGCCACTCTTGACTCTTGCCATGTTATTCTTTCCTCTCTTAGCCCTGCACCAGGTAGCACCGTAAGCGGCACACCGGCAGGGGAGCTATATCATTCGTAACCTGCGACTCACACATACTACGGTAAGGTGCTTGTAGCGGTATTCCGTTCTGAGACGATCAGAGCGCACAGCGTACCGTGCGCCCCGGGGATGTCAGGGAACGAAGAGAGCCGCATTTTCAGAAATCGTTAGGCATCAGAACTCGAACTTGCCTGAGTTGTCCACCGGTAACCTCAGTGGGAAGACCTAGGCGTCGCTTTTTGGCAGCTGACTTCTTTGTGAGCAGATGATTCAGTTGGGTGCTTCTGCGCGTCACGCGGCCAGTGCCGGTGATGTGGAAGCGCTTCTTTGCGGATTTTTTGGTTTTGGCTTTTCCCACGTCGAACTCCTATCTACTCGGACTTGGGCGACAGCAGCATGAGCATCCTGCGGCCCTCCATGTGGGGAGGGACCTCGATGACACAAAATTCTGTGCACCCTTCAGCGAGACGGTTCAACTGTCGCTCGCCGATGTCTTTGTG
>CAYSRY010000183.1:0-1467 GCA_964433395.1 uncultured Armatimonadia bacterium
TATGGCGTCAAAATAATATCCGCCTGCTGGCAGCCGCCCGCTTGCAGGCGCTGATTTGTCCCCTTGCGGATACATCAGGACATCGCCATTCTCCTCGGGCTCGGTATTGAAAGCTCCGGGCACCAGCACTGGCGTGCCGTCCGGCAGTTCCCATTCCTTCCAGTCTCGGTTCTCAAAGCCGAAAATGGTCCCCGAGCCGCTGGCGCCCACCGTATCGATCCCGAGAGCTTCCCGCAGGTCATCGGTCACTTCGCCCAGAAGCTGGTAGGGCTCGATGACTTTCACCCGGTCACCGGCCTTGTCCAGGCCCAACGCCAGCCGCAATTTCGACAGCGTGCTCGCCGAAATTCCCGTTATTCCCGTCGAACCCATATCCAGCGGGATTCTGTCTGTCTCTTCATGCCGCAGTGCGGCCTCAATTCGCTCTCGCGACGTCATCTGCTCACCTCGTAGCCCGTTCTACCTCTCCAGTATCTCATCCACAAATGTGTAGGCCTGCTCCCGGATTTCTGGAGGAAAATCATGCTCACAGTCGGGGAAGACGCTCACGAATTTATCCCGCGCCCCCAACAGCTCAAAAATCGGCATCGCTTCATCGACACTCTGATGCACGCCCTCAATCTCAAAGCATGAATCATGCAATGGCGCGTTCGCGAATATGGCTCTTGGCGCGATGGCCGCCAGCACTTCACCGAAATCAAATGGCATCTTCGTCCCGTCACATCCATATTCGCTCGCGATTTTCGGCATATATCCGTCATGGCTCCAGCCGCTTATATCTCCTCCGCGATATTTCGTGAATGAGTTAAAACCGCAGCTTGTCACCGCCACTTTCACCCGCTCGTCGAATGCCGCCAGGAACAGGCTGTTATGCCCTCCGAGCGAGTGCCCGATGGCCCCGATGCGCTCCCCGTCCACTTCATCCATCGACTGCAGCAGGTCCACTGCGCGCATGTGGTTAAAAATCCCTTTCATGCTGCAGCTCACATATCCCAGGTCATAGCAGGTGCGCTCATAGTCGCCGAAGCCGGGGTAATCCGGCGCGATTGTCACATACCCCCGCTCTGCCAGTTCCAGCGCGTAGTGCAGATTCTCAAGCCCGCCGATGCCCGCTGGTTCACCTTTGCCAATCTCCGTCGTCTGGTGCAGGCAGACCATCGCGGGGGCCTTTCCCTCAATGCCTTTGGGCACAAAAACATACGCGGGCAGGCGGTCGCCTTTTTCACTCGCAATGGTTATTTTCCGCCGCGTGCATCTATCCAGCTCCACTGTCTCCCATGTCGCAATCGCCGCAGGTACGACGCGACTTCGCGGGGGCATTTCACCCATCACAACCTGCATCGCCGCCAGTATTTCATTCCGGCGTTCTTGCCATTGCGCTGCGGTTTCTACGCCTGCCAGCCGTCCCGCAGCACCGGCATTTTCCTCCACACTGTCACTCGCAGATTTTCCGTCCGTTTCTCCACC
>CAYSRY010000183.1:1477-7390 GCA_964433395.1 uncultured Armatimonadia bacterium
TCCAGCCCCCTCAACATTTCCGCTCAAACACTTCCCCCCCGCTTCTTCCTCGTCCTTTGGCTCATATAGCCACGCAACCGGAACTCGCGCCACCCGCAATGCTTCCAGCGGGCGGCCTGGCTGCCCGATGTAATAGCTCAACACCATCATATCTTCGTGAAACAGCACGTTCGTATAGCAGTATGTCTGCTCCAGATTGGTTTCCAGCAGTTTCTCAGGCCCCCACGTCTGCCCATCATCTTTCGAAACGCTGCACGCATATGGCGTACGGTGTCCCTGATGCCCCGTAGCGGACATGTCCGCTACTGGATTCCACACAAGCAGCAGGTCGCCTGTACTCGGTATCCTCCGCAGTGCCAGCGGTGATTGCGGCGACTCGATGCCACTGTCCACCAGTTCGTTCCAGCTTTCTCCGCGATTGTCCGACGTAGTCTCCCAAATGCTTCCCTGATCGGTGCGCACGTACATAAGCAGGCTGCCATCTGCGCGCTCGACGACGTTCGGCTCCATTGCGCCGCGTTCCGGGCAATATACCTGATTACCGCTCTGGCTCCACGTCTTCCCGCCATCATCCGACCAAACGGTTCCCGCGGCCGATCCTCCAACGTTGCCAAACACCTCATCTACCGCGCTGAATGGCACCACAACCCGCCCGTCCCGAAGCTGCATCAGCGCATCATTCACAATCACGTGATACCGCTCATCCGGTGTGGCGCAAACCGCCTCCGACCATGTCAGGCAGTCATCATCTGACCGTCGCACCCATGCCCTGCAGCGACTCGACGAATCCTTCCGCAGATACAGAAGCAGCACCCCGCCATCCTGCAGCCGAAGCAGGCTGGCCGACATGACATTTTGCGCGGCCTCCTCATGCGAGACCAGCACTTTCGGAGCGCTCCATGTCTTCCCGCAGTCATCTGATATGCGCGAAACGATATCCGCCACTGCATGGTCTTCGCCGCCGGTGAAATTCCCGTACACGAAGAAGATCCGCCCGTCCTTCAGGCTGACCATGCTGCCTTCGCCGCTGCGGGGGTTTTCTTCGGTGCTCTCCACCAGATTATAAAACTCCGGCTGCCCACTCAGCGCGTCATCTGCATCCGCAAGCTCGGCTTCATCTTCCGGCATTTCGGCGCCCTCTCTATCCGGCCCGAATCGTCCCTCAAAAGCCTCCACAAATCCCAGCACTTCAAATGCTTCCTGCCCGAATGGCCGCGACTGCCCGGTTGCGGGGTCATAATAGCTGCAGGTTGAAAGCTCCAGGCAGAATGCGGTGCAGCCGTGTTTCTGGTGGAAGTAATCGTTCGCCCGCAATTTCAGTTGCGCCAGAGCCCAGCCGTCTTTTGCCCGCAGGCCGGCGTGTTCCTCAAGCAGTTCCCGCCAGACGGCTTCATCGGCTTTTTCCGCTTCTGAGAGTTTCACGTCTTCTGTCTCGCCCATATGCATCAATATATGATTTCTGAAAATCCCGCCGGCGTGCAGGTCCATTGCCAGATTTATGCTCTGACCGACATCTTTCAGCGCGTCGAAATATTCCATCACCGCGCCGGTCTCCGGTTGGATGTCCTCAAACCAGCAGCGATTTGTATTGCGCTTGTTCGCATTCAGGCCGTTCCCGCCATAATGTGCGCAATCCGCGTTCACCACGGGCACAAAATAGAAATTGCACGCGTCCAGCAGCCAGTCATGCCCCAGCAGGCTTGCGATCATCGGCTGCAGCACCCATGCGCCCATAATCTCGAGTGGCGAATGCTGACCGCACGTAAACGCCACCCCTTTCTTCCCGGGGCCATCCTCGCCGTTGCTGACGCGGATCACATGCAGCGGTCGTCCTTCGGCGGATTCCCCGATTTCGGCGACACTGACGTGCTCCAATGTCTGTGCCCATTCCAGCAGTTCCTCGCGCTCTTCTTCTCCGAAAATCGGGCAACTCGCGAGGTAGCCGCCTTTGCGCATCTGCTTGTTCAGCTTGAACTCCACGCAGAAATCATGCCCGCCGGTTCCCAGATCCAGTCGCTCCGGCACCATTCGCGTCCAGTTCTTCCGGTCACTGCTCCAGAAGAAGGTCGGCGTCATATTCACGCCGCCTCGCCATATCGTATTCACTCGCAGCCGCTTCATCTTCTTCGCCGGTTTCGCAATTTGCAGGAACACCCAGTATGACGCGGTCTGGGAGAATTCCGGACGCGTGAAAACCAGCACTGTCTCGTCATCAACCCACCGTGCCGCAAATCCGCCTCCGCCATTCACTGGCGGCAATATGTCATCAGCACTTTTTCCCTCGGGTGCGGTGAAAAGCTCGGCATGCCCTGTATTGTGCACGGCCACTTTCGTTACATTTCCGGCGCAGCCGTCCGATTGCACGTCACCAACCTTCAGCGTCTTCGGCAGCGGGCACATATTCGCATTCAGCGGCCCCGGCTCAATCCCGACGATGCTCAGCGGTCCCTTCTTCGCGCCGGCCAGCAACACCACGCGCGCATAGCTGCAGCCGTCACTCACCGATGGCGTCCCCCGCAGCGCATAGCCATAATTCGCAAGCGACACGCCCAGACGGAACTTCTTCGACCCATCCACTGCCGCATGCACTGGCAGGGGCGACGAAAGCTCCACTTTTTCTTCTCCGTCGCCAGATGCAAATCTCAGATACGCATATTCATCCAGCCACAGACGCCAGCCGTTCCCCTCATCTGTATCGCCTTCAAGCAGCGTCTGCCCGCCATCCACGAACAGGCCGTCTTCATCGCAGTCCATCGTCACGATGGCCGTACATTCGGTGAAATACCCCGCCGGGACTTCGTATTCCGTCCCTGCAAGCGCGATTTTCTCCTCAAGCAATTTCAGATCATCGACGCTGTATATGTCACGAAATGGCCTGTAATCTTCAGACATCTCAGTGCCTCCCGGCATAATCATGCACTCTCATTATCATAATCATGCACTCATCATTATGGATTATGCGCTGCTGCCCACTAACTCAGCGGGTCACTGCAAATGCAATGCTTGCCACAAGCATCAATATCACCGGAAACATACACCCGCAGCACATGCCGCCGATTTTGCGTTGCCTGCCTGAGCGCGTCAGCGGGACGCCGATACTCTGCCCGATCTGGCGCTTCACACGCGAAACGCCACTCAGTCTTTTCCACGAAAAACCGCCGTAATTCGCCATATCATCTCCGCCTTTGAGCCGATTGATACCTGCCAATGTGTCCGTTTACGCGCAGCTCATGTATAAATTCACTTTTCCCCCGCCGCAACCTTCTCCGCTCTTCCATATCGCAGTATCAATATCAATTGACACTGACCCTTCTGCAGCTTTCGTTCGTCACAAAACCCTGAATCGAAGGCACGCATATGACTGACTTAGGTTGTAGGGATTATTTGCCTCTTCGCGAAATTGTCTATACACCAATGCGACACACTGGGAGGCCTGTTCATGACTTCTGCCAGCGTACGCAGCATCGTAATTCTTTGCATCCTGCTCATGGCTGTTACCATGCCCGTCTTTGCACAGGGCTCTGGCAGCGAGCCAGCGGCCCTGCTCGATCCCGACACAGCCATGGCGATGCCCTTTACTGACTTCGCCGCTTCTCTGAACATCGATGCATCCGCCCTTGCTGCGGAACTGAACTTCCCGGCTGACGCCGACCTCTCCACATCCCTTGGCCAACTCCTCAAAGATGCTGGCATCGGGCGCACGGAGCTCCAGAAAGCCATTCGCAAACTTCGCGATGCAGCCCCTGAAGCTGTCACTCCCGAGGCCGCACCTGCTGTACCTGAGCCGGAATCTGCGACCCCGCGCGAAGTCTCGCCTGATGAGGCCATGGCGATGTCGTTTACCGACTTCGCTGCTGCCAAGGATATCGAGCCGCACCGCCTCGCAAAGGCCCTCGGCCTCCCGCATGACGCCGACCTCACCAGCCCACTCGGCCAGCTCCTCGAACAGAACAATCTTGGCCGCGCCGACATCCAGAAAGCGATGGCACTGACCAGCCCGCTTGCTGCCGAGGCCGCGTCCAAAAACTGGGCGCAGATCCGCCTCAAGTTCATCCTCTGGGCTGCTTTTTTCATCGCTGCCATGCTTCTTCTGGCGACCATCAGAATCACTCGCCCATTGCGCGTGGGCATGCTCGTCGCCGCCGCCGTCATATTCGGCGTATGGCTTGGCGTAGAGCCAAATGCTCCCGGTACGGTCAAAGATGCCTTCGTCTTATATGGTGAAGAGGGGGTAATTTTCCCGCCGCGCCTCATCGCTTTCATCGGCTTCCTTCTCATGAGCATCATCGGCAACAAAGTCTTCTGCGGCTGGGGATGCCATTTCGGCGCGCTTCAGGATGTCCTCTGGCAACTCCCGACCAGAAAATTCAAGCCGCCTTTCTGGCTCAGCAATCTCATTCGAGCGGCCTTTCTTGCCGCCCTTGTTTTCGCGGCACTCTCCATCCCAGCCGACATCATGGAGCCGATCGATCCATTCCGCATTTTCCGCCCGCTTGTGCAAGGTGCGGCACTGGCCGTCGGCGTCTCAGGCGCAATGCTCATCGCCGGCATATGGGTCTATCGCCCGTGGTGCAATTTCCTGTGCCCGTTCGGCATTGTCTCATGGCTTGGCGAACGCATTTCGATTTTCCGCCCACGCGTCAACCACAATACCTGCATCGACTGCCGCGCATGTGAACGCTCGTGCCCAACTCACGCTATTGGGGGAATCCGCGCGAAGCGGGCTTTTCCGCAGGACTGCTTCGCCTGCGGGGCATGCATCAAAGCCTGTCCGGTGAATGCTATCAAATGGGGCGTCAAGCCTCCACCGGACAAGCCATCCCAAGCGGATCCGGCTGAAAACTGATAACTCGATAGTGGAGGAAGCCCCATGTCTGGATTCTTCGGCTTACTGCTTGCTTGTATTGCCGTATTGCTTCTTTCGGGGGAAATCTCAGCCGGACAGTGCCTCATTCTCTCCAGCAGGGGCACAAAGCAAGGGCCCCTGCTCATGCTGGACCAGTGGCAGGCATTTTGCGACCAGTACATTCGCACTGGACGCGAGCTCACGGCACCGGGTAATGTCGCTGAGGTCAGTGACCTGCTCGCTACCGTCAGGCCACCTGCAAAATCGGTTGACGTATCTATCCCTCCTGTTGCGGATGATGCTTTGGTGTTCACCGCCCCATTTGAATGCGGATGTCTCACGACTTCCGGCGGCACAGGGGCGCACTCTGTGGCCAGTTCCGAGGCTCGTGGCGAATTCTCGACAGATCTCCTCGTGGCTGGCGGCAGGTACGGCTACTCTGTCGCAAGTCCTTGTATGAGATTCACTGCGCCTGTCACTGGCACTGCTCATTGCCGCATGGCCATTGTCATGAACGGTGTCGCCAAAGTCTTCTCTGGTCCCCATGACCGTGTATATGCTCGGGTGAGTGCATGGATTGCGCATTGCCACCCACGCGAAGAAGGACAGTACTATGAGCGCATTGTATGGCAAAATCACGACATGGCTGGCCTAACCAGCTTTCAGGACGCCATCCTCACACAGGAGGCGGATCTGCCGGTCAGAGAAGGTGGCGAATATCGCTTCGGCGCTGGCTTGGGAGCGCTTGGCGTCGCCGAAGACCACGGCGTTGTCGGCATGAAAATCTGGGGAAGCCTCGCATGGCTCACAATTGAATTTACGGCCGCTGAATGACTCGGCAACCGCACAAAAACTATGACGAGTTGGCCCCGCTTTTTTCTGTACGGGGCCTTTCCACATTGTGACCGAGGTATTAGTGTTTTTGTGGCGAAATTCTCTGCGTACTCACTTTGTCTGAGGAGTGTTTCTATGATGCGGTATGTTCGATTAGCCGCCGTATTGGCGGTTGTGGGGATGGTGTTGATAGCAATGAGCCAGGCGATGGCGTACCCATTGCGCGATTATGG
>CAYSRY010000184.1:0-4900 GCA_964433395.1 uncultured Armatimonadia bacterium
TCTTTGCGTAGCCGGACTCATTCGCATTTCCTCCGACCTCACGCAAGCGCCAATCCGTGGATTGGGAGCTTCAACCCCTCTCCTCATCGCTCAGATTGCGCGTCTGCTGTTCACCGTCGTTATATGCTGGTTTGCATCCCAATGGGGGCTCGTCTCCCTTGCATGGGGCATCGTGATTATCGCGTTCGCATTCTGGACAACGCTTGTCTTCATTTTTTACCGACTTACGGGCTTCGGGGTATCTGCCCACATTGACGCAACTGTCGGCCCGCTTACAGCCGCAGCGATTGCAGCGGTGCTCGGTCATCTCTTGCGTCATTTCCTCCTCATCGCAGGCTTTTCTGCGCCACTCATACTTGCCGCGACAGTGCTGCTCATTATGGTCGTCTACGCCGCTATTATCCAGCTCACGGGCATTTTCACCTATGCCGAAGCCCGGCGTATCTCCACAATGTAAACAACCGGGTGAGCCACTCAGCCCACCCGGCATCTAGCCACAGTACTCAGCGATTTCTTTTTCCCGCTCTTGTGTCAGACAACGAGCTTCCCTCTCCCCTACTCGACCCTCACGCCACGGCTCGAAATATACGTGTGACCGAACATATCTGTTGTCCGCACGTATAGCTTGTGGTACCCGCGGCTCAGACCAGCAGGCAGGTTGCCTTGCCACAGATGCTTGGACGGACGCGGACCCACGATCGGACGCTCATCGCCATAGCGATTTACTTGTGCGAGCGTCTGTGTGAATTCTGTTTTGTAAAATTCCACATCCTCATCGCGGGGTTTATCAACTTTCTCCATTGCCGCCCAATCCCCGGCATCGTCTATCCGCATTTCCACCGTTGAACGCTCTGATCCGGCGAAAACATCGGCATAGATGTTTACCACCGTTGGCGCTGCCGCCGAATCTACGCCCATGGGGGCCCAGATATACATCTGGAAGCTCCGAGGATATCTCGATGGCACGAATTCCAGTTCATACTGGTTCCCGCTGAATTTCGCCACGGTGTATCCGTTTGGCGTCCCATCACCAGTCGGGCTCTCCGGGATGCCGTAATAGTCCATATCTCCGCTCCACCATGCGCCACATGCCGTCACGTTCACAAAATGATGGTGAGGTTCCTTACCGGGCCACCCCTGATCCTGTCCTATAAATGTATGAAACATCGAATGCGTATGAGCGGACATGCCAAGTGCATTGGGGTGCCTCTCAAAAAGCTGCAGAAAATCCGCCTTATTCTGCATTCCATACACCGGAATGTGGAACATGTATACCACTAACTGATCCGGATGCAGCAGTGCCAGATCGTTTTTCACAAACTCAAGCTGCTTCTCTGTCAGTCCGCCTGTGTAGTGTGCTTTCTTGTCCTCTGTCTTTGGATGCCATATGACGTCATCCAGTACGATGAAATGCACGGGGCCATAGTTCAGTGAGTATGTTGTCGGCCCGAATACCCGCTCCCACGTCTCATCTGCGTATACGTCACTGGACGCGTCATAGTTCTCATCATGGTTCCCTGGTGCGTAATAGTTCGGCATTCCCAGCATACCCATTGCCTCGGCCACGTTCGGCAGTTGCTCCAGGTGATCAAAGCAAATGTCTCCCAGTGACAGGCTCATCACTGCATCGGTACCTTCGGTCACGATCTGATCGAGCACATCATGCGCCAGCAAGTCCGTCTCCCACTGAGAACGTACCTGCGGATCACCGAATACCAGCACTTCAAAGTTCTCTGCCTCTTCGCTTCGATAGAGCGGGAAATTTACACTTTTCGGGAGGTCGCCTGTAGGGGCCACTCCGACGCCTTTCAACTCCGGCGAGCCGTTAGGCTTATGCACATAATAAAATCGCGGCACGCCATTCTCATCTACCGCGGTCATCCAATTTCGCGGTTTGATTACAAACAATATCGTATCCTCATCTACTCCAATGCTGTAGCGCCCATCTGCACCGCTCAGCACCACATCGCGCCCGTTCGAGACTGCAACGTTCGACAGGCCCTCTTCGCCCGCATCATATGCGCCATCTCCATCCCGGTCATAGAACACTATCCCCTGCGCATCTTCGGCCTGTGCTATCCCTGCCGCCAGAACCAAAGTCATCACAACAAGCAGGAAGCTGCTCCTGAGGGCCATTCTCCGCAATACTGTCGTACTCATTGTCCATCCCTTCTCTCGTTGCGTGTGCTGGCAAGCTGTTTTCCTTTATCGCTTTCGTTTCGCTCTGCCAGTGATCACCGCTGTATTTCGCAATGGCCATAGCAGCCGAAGCCGCACTGCGCCAACCAATCTGGCCACTCCACTCACGCATGTGCGCAAAGCAGGGCTCCGTAATCTCCGGGCAAATCCCGCCACCTGTTGCATC
The DNA here is from genome assembly GCA_964433395.1 of uncultured Armatimonadia bacterium. Lineage (GTDB taxonomy): Bacteria > Armatimonadota > Zipacnadia > Zipacnadales > UBA11051 > UBA11051. Next base: position 2,366 of record CAYSRY010000184.1, read on the forward strand.
CGCCGATAGTATTGCCCGCCTGCCGGAACTTTGTCTGCATGTTCTGCAAGCGTTACCACTTCACTCCAGAAGCCTCGCGCCATACCCGACAGCATACCCGCAGTTATATGCCGAGGCATCGCTTCCGCAAACTCCGCTTCACTTGCATGTTCACCCGGCCCATCACCGTACGGCCCATAGCGCTCCAGCGCTTTCACGCGCAGCACCAAGGCATCCGCGCGCCCCTGCGCTGTCTTCGAAACGGAGTTTTCCCTATACCGGTAAGCAACCAGCGGCAACCCTTCAATCCGCTTCAACGTGTGCCCGGTCGCCGCCAAACGCAGCAGTATCTCTAGATCCTCGGCGCCATCGAACGCGCTGTCATAGCCGCCCGCACGCTCAAAGACCTCTCGTCGCGCCAGCCATGTCTGCGTTGCCAGACCACCACACTGCCTTATGATGCTGCTCTGGCTCACTTCCGAAAGCCACGCCTCCCCCGCCTCCGGCCATTTCCCAGGCGCGTAACCGTCGCGGAAGATCATCATATTCGCACCAACGACATCAATATCGGGTTCTCGCTCAAGAATCGCCCATTCTCGCTCAAGCCGCTCAGGGTGGCACAAGTCGTCCGCATCCAGAAGCGCGATATATCGCGCCGTCGCCTCCGAGATTCCCCTGTTACGCGAAGCTGAAATGCCGCCATTTTCCTGCCGGATGCACCGTACATCCGGATAGTCGCGTGCGATGAGTTCACCGGCCCCATCTGTTGACCCATCATCGACGACAATGATTTCCACAGGTGCCACGGTCTGCCCTCGCACGGAATCCAACGTCTCCTCAATCCATGGAAGATTATTGTACATTGGAATCACTACGCTGACTGGGCAAATCCGCTTCATTGTGCCTCCACTGCAATGCTGTTCACACACTCGTTTTTCCCGCGATTTTCCTGTATACGTCTAAATATCCGGCAACCATGGATTCCACTGAGAAACTCTCTCGCACACGCTGGTTTCCCTGTTTTCCCATCGCGCGTGCCAGTCTCTCATCTTCGACAAGCCGCCTCACTGCCCGCACAATAGCATCCTCGTCTCCCACTGGCACCAGCAACCCATTCACACCGTCCTCCACCACTTCCGGGAGGCCACCCGCAATGCTCGCCACGACTGGCAGGCTTGCTGCACACGCCTCGATGGTCGCAAGTGGAATGCCCTCCGACATCGACGGCTGCACATATACATCAAATCCTTGAAGCAACCGAGCAATATCCTCTCGCCACCCCGCGAAAATCACTGCGTTCCCCACTCCAAAATATTCAGCCAACCCCCTCAAACCCTCTTCATCTTCACCCTTACCCACCAGTACAAGCCGTGCATCCACTCCCTGCTCTTGCAGTTTTGCAACTGCCCGAATCGCATACTCCTGTCCCTTCAGGCACCACAAAAGCCCGACGCAACCCATTACCACCGCAGCGCCGTCAATCCCCAGCTCCGCCCGCACGTCTTCACGCTCACCTGCAGGCCGCTCCGCATATATGCTCGGCTCTATCCCATTGCGAATCACGCTTGACCTGCCCGCGTTCGCACAGAGTGCCGGTCGCGCCATCGCTTCACGGTGCCCATTCTCCGACACAAAGACCGTCCAGTCCAGCATCCCCGCTGTCCGTTCACGCGCTTTTTGCAGCCATCCCGCCAACCGCGCATGCTCCGAGTGTTCCGTATAAACAGCCGCCGGCGCTTTCCCGATTCTCCGCGACAATGCACCCGCCACCCCAATGCTTGCCCCATGCAGGTGCACCACGTCCGGCTCGAATTCCCTGATCTGCCGCCACAGTCTCGGCATATAAAATGGCGAAATAACCGGCGGCGCAATCCGCCGCAGCTCAACGCCTCTGCTCTCCAGCTCCTGCATGAACTCTTCTGGCGGTTCGGCATGGTGCGTCGGGGTCCAGCAGATGCACTTCGCCTGCGCAGGGGTGCGCATGGCCAATGTCGTCAGCGCCCTCTCAATCCCCCCTCCGCACAGGTCACTGTGCACATGCAGGATCCGCAGGTCCTTCCCGGCGCAATCCGCCGACTTCCCTGCCTCTTGTGCGTATCCTGACTTCCTCACGCGTCTCTCCCCATGATGCCAGCTACCATCCGTACTGCCGCGTCTCGCGCCTTCCAGAGCGCCACTCGCCCCACTATGGTCAGGGGCGCAATTGCCGCAGCTACACAGCCCCGCATACCCCCGCGCAGCAATGCCGCTTTCCGGGCTTCTCTCACGCTCGCGGCAAGCCCCACGTGTCTCACATAGTCAGGATTCGTTACGCCAATATATTCCCATTCACTTCTCACGCGTCGCCATTCGCTTTCATCCAGCAGGCGAGCCGTGTTCGGTTCTTGAGATGCTTTCGCCAGCAATCTTCGCTGGCAGTCCGCCTGCACAACCGGCGCAGCCGTATTCCGCTTTCCCCCTGCATCACTTGTCATCACGTACAGGGGTTGGCCCAGAAAAACAAATCGGCAGCCCGCACCCATCATGCGAATATACAGATCAATATCATGGAAGCAT
>CAYSRY010000184.1:4910-7374 GCA_964433395.1 uncultured Armatimonadia bacterium
TAATCAGCGACGGACCAATTTGCACTTTGCGCATCAGAAAGTCATTTGCGCTGATGTCTCGCAGCTCGCCGGAATATCGCTCCAAAGACCTCTCCATGCCGAGACGATTCCGCACTAACTTGCCGCAGACCAACGCTCCGATCTCCGGATTCTCTTCCAAAATTGGCAAAAGTGTCGCCGCAAAATCTGGCTTCCATATGTCATCGTCATCCAGAATGCTCACATACCTGCCGCTGCTTGCTGCGATTGCCATATTGCATGCGAGGGGCTTACCACGTTCCGGTGTTACAATGCGCCGCACACCAAACTCCTTGCAGATTGCGGCATTTTCTCCGTTGTTGCCATCCTCGCAGCCATTATCAGCCACGACAATCTCAATGCCGCTGCTCGTCTGCGATTGCACCGACTCTATGGCACGCCGCAGCAGCTTGGGCCGGTCTACAGTCGGAATTATTGCCGAAAATATTACTTTAGTCACAAATCCGTCTCCTTTATTGCTTTCCCGCAACTCAGCCTCCTCAGCATTCACCAATTGCGAATATGTTACCCAAAAGTAATTGCGCCATTACACCTTCTCGTTCCTTCAAAACCTGCATCTTCGCACCACTGCAGGCATCCCGTACCCTTACGGCGAATACCATCCATGCCGTATCGACCAGCACTCTTTTCACCACCTGCTACTTATTACTTCTCCTGGAGGCCTGATGCGCATTCTTTTTGCCGGTGTTGCGATTGAGGGCGGCGGTGCTGAACAGGTCATCGTCGATATTGCCCGCGGCTGCAGGGTTGCTGGCCACGAGGTCATGATTGTCTTCCTCGAGGGCACCGACCACATTGTCCCGCAGCTCGAAGCCGAGGGCATTCTGTGCCGCCGAATTCTCGCCCGCACCGAGCTGGCCGCTTCCCCGCTCGCCGATTTCACACCGTCGGCAATTTCAGCATTCCGCCGCGCAATTCACGATTTCACACCAGACCTCATCAACGCCCATGTTCCGCGGCCCACTATGTGGCTGGCTATGGCACTCCGTTTCACTCCCCGTCACATTCCGCTCGTTTATACCGAACACAATGTCCAGGAAGTCTATCCGCGATGGATCGCCCCTGTCTACCGCATTTTCCTCCCCCTCACCACCCACATTATCGCCATTTCCGACGCTGCCACGCAGGGATTCATCCACCGCTGGAATTGGTCTGCCGACCGCATCACTCGCATATACAATGGCATTGACCCGGTTCGCGTAACTCCTTCTCGTTCCCCGGCGGACGTGCGCGCTGAGTTCGCAATACAGCCTGAAGCTCCGCTGATTCTCAATGTCGGCAATGTCACTGCCCGCAAGGCCCAGGAGATTCTCGTTCGCGCGATGGCACGCATACACCGGGGCCGCCCCGATGCGCGGTGCCTCATTGTTGGCGGTCACATGCACGAACCGGCGACTGTCCGTGCGCTTTCCGGAGAAATCTCTTCTCTCGGCCTCGATTCCGTCGTCACTCTCACTGGGCCGCGCCGTGACATTCCCGATCTGCTTGCCGCCGCCGATTATTTCTGCCTGTCCTCGCGGCAGGAGGGCTTCCCTATCAGCATTCTTGAAGCTATGGCGGCTGGCAAACCGGTCATCGCAACAAACGTCGGCGGATGCGCTGAAGCCGTCCTCGATGGTCTCACTGGCCATATTGTCCCCGCTGAAGACCCTGATGCTATTGCCTCTGCATGTCTTACTCTCTTCGTTGACGTAGCAACCACGCAGAGCATGGGCAAAGCCGGACGCGAGCGCGTGGCCGACCACTTCACTCTCCAGAAAGCAGTCTCCGACCATCTCAAACTTTTCTCCCACATGGTCAGTCAATAGACCATTAGCATCTTTGCATCTCATTCTGAGCACAGGGAGGAATCTTTTTGCTGGTCTGGAATTTTAGTTTTTCCTGCATTGCCACACAGGCACCTTATATCAAAAGGCCTGCCATTCCCTGTTCGTCCCCCTTCATTTTTCCCCCTCGCAGAGTGTTATTGTGGCACTGTGGGTGCTTTGGGGTTGGAGGGGTGGCGCAGAATTAATGTCCTGGGAGGACACATATGGAGATTGCGATCTCTAAACTGCTGTTATTCGTTACTGTACCGTTGTTATTGCTTGCCGCATCTGTCACGCTGGCCGCGACTGAAGACCTTGGCAATGGTTTTCTCCACCACGGAGTCGCCACACCCGTAAGCAACCATCGCGGGATTGTCGCCACAGTTGATGGCGAGGGCCGCAACGTCGCACTCATCTGGCTTTTTGATCACCGCGGCGGATACGCGCTCCTCATGGTCGACGCCGAAACCGGCGAAACCGAGACATTCCCGATGCCCTTCCCGCCTGGTGGCGACTGCCCATATTCATCCATCCTTTCAAGCAACAACAAATTCTACACGCACTTCAACAGCTACTTCTGCGAATTCGACCCCGTCAAGCGAGAGTTCACATTCTTC
>CAYSRY010000185.1:0-7371 GCA_964433395.1 uncultured Armatimonadia bacterium
AGGGAGTGTGAACCCGTCTTCAGTCGCATAGTAGATATTGAGGGTGAATTTTGTGCCGTACTCACGGTGGAATCCGCGAAGCATGTCAAGGTAGAAGCAATCGAAGAGCGCGTCGTAACCATTCCGGGCAACATCACGCAGCCAATAGGAATTATCGTCGATGGAGAAACGGTAGCGCGGGAACGAATGGCGATCCCAAACCACGCGGATGGCATGCTCCTGGTGGCCATAGGAACCATCATATATTGCTTTGATGTCCTGCTCGGCGGCGGTAATCTCGACGTCGCACGTGAAGCGGCCAGAGGCAACAGCAGCGGGCACACCATTCACAGAGACCTCGCCATACGCAGGACACTGGCCAGTTACCGTGATGGTGAGTGACGCGTCAGTCTGTATCCCCCAACGGTGATTAACGACTGCGCCATGGAATGGATCCTCGATCTTCAACATCTGCATCGTCTCCATTGCTGTTGAAGTGCGTGCTAACACCGACCGGATTTACAGCATTCTACAGAGTATTATCATTGTCCGGAAATGCAGAGGGCGGGAATACTATGCGGGCCAAGGAGCGCCAAGAAAGCCTTCGTGCATGAAGACAGGTTCATATCCGTTGTCAGCCAGCCAACGTAAAGTCGCACTGCACCGTTCGCGATGGTCGGGGACATAGTTTGAGTAGAACGGCCAGAAATACTGCTCGTGCGTGATTATGTTCATAAAGTCGGCATGATGTGGATTGCGCCTATATGGTCCGAGGACTGACGCAACCTGCTCGGGAGGAGTGCTGTTGACGATAATGTCAGTGTGTGGGAAACAGATGCCGGAATCGCAATCCATAATGGCCCCATGATCGACAATCCATTGTGTGCGAATGGGATCAAGCCAGTAGTTAATGTCCCATCCCCACGGGGCTTTCCAGCAATCGGCAGAAAGAGCACGAACGCCGAGGTCATAAAGAGCGGGGAATGCTTCTGGAATATACATGGCCCAATGCCCGTTGGTCTGAGGGGCAAGTGATTGAGGCCCGGCAAAACGGCAGATCTGCTCCTCGACCATCTCAATGTCACGGACGACCTGTTCGGCTGAGGAGTACTGATATGGCCGGGCTGGTTCATTCGCGTAGGCATGAAATGCGAGGACCAGCCAGTCAGCGTTGTCGGCAAATTCAGCGCGATAGCAGTCGGGGAATTGAGGCAGCGTGAAACCATCTTCGGTGGTGTAGTAGATGTTGAGAGCAAATTTCGCGCCGAATTCTCGATTCATGTCGCGCAGCATCGCCAGGTAGAAGCAATCAAAGAGCGAAGCGTAGCCATTGCGGGCTACATCGCGCAGCCAGAATGAGTTGTCATCGATTGAGAAGCCATAGCGCGGGAAAGAATGGCGATCCCAGAACACGCGGACAGAGTGCTCGTGATGGCCGAATGTGCCATCGTATACGGCGGTAATGGCTTGTTCCGCACAGGTCACAGGGACATCGCATGTGAACCGGCCAAGCGCGCATTTAGCAGGTACGGAGTTGACGGTCACGTCACCATATACGGGACAGCTTCCCGTGACTTCAATAGTGAGAGCGTCGGCAGTTTGAGTGCCCCAGTGGCGATTGATGACAGCACCATGGAGAGGGGTGTCGATGTGAAGCATATTGACACTTCCCGAGCGGAATAATGTGATATGCACAACATTCGCAAGCAAAGCGGAGTATACCTTCCACCGAAAGGAGCTGCAAGGCCAGAATGTATTGAAAATGCAGCATATATTTGCGAAGATGCAAAGAGGGCTGACGCCATATAAAGGGAAATGGTCAAATGCCCGATGCGGGCAGGAAAACCTGCCACTCAGCCCATATGCAACGTCTGCAATGACCGGGAGGTGTCATGATGTCTGATGCCAGAGACAGAGAGAAACTTGCCCTTGAAGGTGGCCTGAAAGCAGTCAGCAGCATCGAAGGCAAAGGCAAGCCGAAAATTGGTATTGAGGAGTTCATGGCCGTAGCTGAACGCTTCGGCTTCTCAAAGGCAACGTTGGCCGAGATAAAGGCCGCAGCGGAAAATGACGACACTGGTGCCGGACCATTTCTTGCGAACTATTATTCAGGGCTGAAAGAATCAGCCGTGGAAGGCTTTGAAAAGACAGCCCGAAAGACATTCGGCGTCGAGTATGCAATGGGCGCAAGTTCGGGGACCGGTGCTCTGCATGCGGCATTCGTGGCAGCAGGGGTAGGCCCCGGCACGGAAGTCATCTGCCCGGCAATAGGCTTCTTTGCAACTGAAGCAGCTATCGTAAGTGCGGGTGGTGTACCAGTTTTCTGTGATGTTGACGAATCCATGATGATGGACCCGACAAAAATTGCAGAGCTTATTACTCCCCGCACAGTGGCAATGGCACCAACGCACTATCAGGGCGGCGTGTGCGACATGAAAGCAATCATGAAAATCGCAAAAAAACACAAACTGATGGTGATTGAGGATTGTGCCCAGGCATGCGGCGCGTCGGTAGAAGGCAAGCCGGTCGGGACATGGGGCGATTTGGGCTGCTTCAGCATCTCGGCCTATAAGATAGTCGGGGGCGGCGAAGGTGGCCTGGCGATCACAAGCAAAGAGCGATTGTACGAGCGGGCCCTGCAGTTCGCTGAATGTGGCGGCTTGTGGCGGCCAGTGCGCTTCGCCAAGCCGCGGTATAAGGGCGAACTGTATTGTGGAACGAACTATCGCATGTCTGAAATGGAAGCTGCGGTAGACACGGTTCAACTCAAGAAGATGCCAAGTATTGTGAAGCGGTTCCGGACAGCGAAAGAGCGGATTGTGAGCAAGCTGAAAACGTTTGCTGAAATCCGACCGCAGACGATTAACGACGCGGAAGGTCAAATTGGCTACGCCCTACGCTTTTTCCCGGAGACGCGCGAGTTAGGGCTCAAAATAGTGGAGGCACTGGCTGCAGAAAACGTGCCAGCCGGCATTCGGCATGACACAAAAGCACCTGACTGGCATATTTACCATTGGATGTATCCAGTGACCCTGAAAAGTGGACCGACCGCAGCAAACTACCCGTGGGAAGACCCGGCATATGTGGAAGCTGGCGGCAACGTTGAATATGGTAAAGGCGATTGCCCGGTTGCGGACGAGCTCTTCGACAAAGTGGTGATCGTGGCAATTAATCAATGGTATACGGCAGCCGATTGCAAACACATAGCAAACGGAATTAACAAAGTACTGGAGGCGTATTGCACCGAGGACGCAAACGGCAAACCGTGGATGTAAGCGTAATGGTTATATGTGAACTGGGTATGGCAGGTACCCATCGAAAGCCATGCCCAGCTCAGTGATAGCGACGCGATGAAATGCTGACCGTAAGTAAAGCAGGGCTAACGCATCAAATGCACACCTGGGGGATCGAGACATGGGCAACAAACACATACTGCTGGCGGCGGTGATCATGATGGCTATGGTGAGTTCGGGGACAGCACATGCGGAGCTCAAAGTGCTGGACAGGCCGATGTGGCTGTTCCCCGGCGAGCAATTCCGCGTCTGTATTGAACAACCGGCAGGTTCTGGTGAGTTGAAATGCGATGCGCCAGCAATGCTCGAAATGTTTGATACCTGGGATCAGGACGCTATCCAGAGGTATTATTTCAAGTCCATTGAGCCGGGATTGGCGACATTGAAATTCTCTGGTGCAGGTGGAGAACTGGAGATGGAAATCGAGGTGCTTGCGTGGGCGGATCTGTACGCGCCGCGTTCCTACAAAGACATCTCACTTCCGCGTCTGTGGCCGATGGATGATCTGGAGTATGGAGAGATCAAGACGCAGCGGACGCTTTATACAGACGAAGACCTCGCGGCAATGCGAAAAAAGGGTGGAGTAATAGCACGGGCCAAGCGATGGGCCGAAACCGATGATGAGACAATCTATAACATCATTCCAGGGCCCAGCGTACCGAGAACCTGCCTGATTGTGCTGGGAGGCCTGGAGGGCGGTGGCGTCGGGAAGGGGTGTCCGGTCTGCGGAACAGACATTTATGAGGGGCGCGATGGATTTTATCCGTGGCTCTATAATCATCAGGAAAATCCGTGGAAGGTAACATGCCCCAACTGTGGCACCGAATTTCCCTCAAATGACTGGGCGAATGGTGACATGCACAGCGGCCCATTTCCAGATGACGGCTATGGCTGTGAACCGGTTAAACCTGTTACAGACAGCAACGGTCGGGCATGGCGATGGCCATTTATCGCATACTACCACGAGTGGGCAGCCTACATGTTAGAGTTCACTCCTGGCATCATCGAGAGCGCGCAGGCATACGCCGCGACCGGAGATAAAGTCTATGCACACAAATCCGCGATAGCTTTGTTAAGATACGCCGAAGCGATGGCAGACATGTCGCTGAATCTGAACCACAGGAAGCTCGCGAATCGCGACGGGATATACCAGTGGCCGGTGGGCGCTCCTCTGGAGAACCGCTATAGCCGACTGAGTAACAGCTTTTCGTACATTCAGCCGAACTGGGATACCTCACGGATGGAAAATGCCGCTCGCGCATGGGACATAATCTTCGACCAGCTTGATGATGACGAAGAACTGATCGAATTCTGCCAGACACATGGGCATCCAGAGATTGAGAGCATTGAAGACTTCGCCCGCTTCATCGAGACAGGCGTATTCCGAATGCCGATACAGGCAGCATTGGACAATGCAGTAAGCCGGAACTACCCCCAGCAGGAAGTCATGGCAGCGACAATGGCTGTGGCTCTTGGAACACCAAAGACACTAGCTATCGCAGACGAGTTGCTGAACGCGCGAGGCATCAGATTTGCATTGAGCAATGAGTATTACAAAGACGGTTCAGCGCATGAATCTCCAGGCTATAACGACATCCAGATCAGGGACATGGCACGACTTTTCAAAACGCTGGAACGCATCAAGGACCTGCATCCCGATGGGTACGTGGCGCCACGCTTTGTATCGATGCTTGGCGACCCCAAATTCGCGCTGCAGTATTATTTTCCGCTACAATTTTCACTTATCGGGCGTACGTATCCCGTAGTTGGCGACGTCGGAGGAGCAGGAAAGCCCACCCCGATACAGGAGCAGCAGGGCTTCCCGGTCAGGCAGGATGGCTGGATCGATGCATACAATACAACGGGAGACGAAATCTTCCTGCAGGCGATGTATGGTCCAGGCGGGAGTGGTCTGGCAAGCATCAGCGACCCCGAACTGCGAGAGAAAGCTCAAGAAGCCGGGGAGCGCCTTGGCTGGCAGGTGCAGATGCCCAGTAATGTGCTTGACGGCTATGGACATGCGATATTGCGTTCCGGCGAAGGCACCGATCAACGCGCGCTCTGGATACGATACAGCCAGATGGCACAACATGCGCACCCGGATATGCTGACATGGGGTCTGGAGGGTCAGACGCGCAGTCTACTCCCTGAACTCGGTTATCCGGACGGCTGGACCTATGCCGGACACTGGGAGACAAATTGGGGGACACACTATTCCACGCACATAACCGGCCTGAGTAGTTGGGCGTTCGCCAAGGGAGAGCTGACAACATTTGCACCGGGGAAACCCGTGCAGGTCGCGGCGGCTGAAAGTACTGCGCCGCTTGGCAATGGAGTCGCCACTCGCCAACGTACCGTTGCGCTTGTTGATATTTCGGATACGGAGTATTACGCCGTGACTGTGGAGCGGGTGGAAGGGGGAAGCGAGCAGACAAACAGCTTCCATGGACCGGATGGTGAAGCGACGCCAATAGGAATCACGCCAGAGCCATATGAAGGGACTGCGCTTGGCGAGGGAACAACGTATAAAGATCTCGCAGCCGCACAGAAAATCGATGGAGAGTTGACATGTCTGACAATCATGCGAGATCCGGCGCGAGCGTATCCGGAAGGCGTGTGGGGCCTGGACTATCTGCTGCGGGATCAAGGCAATCTGCACCTGCGGATGTGGAACGTATGCGCAACTGGCGATGAAGTCATTATCACAAAAGCCAAGCCACCGGCTGCCAGGGAAGCATATGATATGACATGGGCAATAACAAAGGCACAGGCCGATGAAGACGAAGGTCCGCTGAAGCGGCAGTATATCCACGTGGTAGAGCCATATGCTGGCGATAACCCGCAGATTGTCAAGGTGGAGAAGCTTGAAGTGGAGGGTGGAGATCCGGAAGCGCAGTTTGAGCCTCTGGCAATACGCCTGGTTGGTCGAGATTTCACTGACACGATCATATGGCAGCACAAGGCGGGACCAGAACTGACTGTCGATGGAATAGTGTTTGACGGGGAATTCGGCCTGTGGCGAGAGCACAATGGGAAATTCTCAACCGGAACACTGGTGCGCGGGACGAAACTGCTGAAAGGCGACATAGGTGTCGAAACACCCTCGGCTACATATGAAGGCGAAATTGTAGAGTGTGACTGGGCCAACAACAGCATTGTCATCTCCCCTGCCCCGCCTGCAGCACCAGACCTGATTGGCACACACGTACGGATACAAAATTCGAATGGCAATGACGCATCATATCAGATAAAAAGTGCAAAAACAGTTGGGGAGAACTGCCAACTGACCTTTGCGGTAGATCCGCGCATAGGCGAAGGTTTTGTCGGGGGCTTCAGGGATGGCGTGGTCATCAGCGATACTGCATTCCGGCTGAAACGGTATGGCTATTATCAGGGCAAGACGATCGCCAATGAGACTGGAGACGCCTGGTATCCGCTGAAGGATGTTTCGGGCAGTAACAATGACTGCTATATCGTCCCCTCAGAGGGAGCAGATCTCAGCGCAACGTCTCTGGAAAAGGCTTTTGGAGACAATGACGGCGATGGTCTGACGCGATTTGTGATTTATGATTTTGGCCCGGGTGACGCAGTGACAATTCCAAACTACGTGACAGTAGACAGGGCTTCAGATTACACATTGACGGTAAACCGTGGTGGTGGAGCGGCAGCGACGACGGTATCAGTTGGGAAAGACTAAGCAAACGGCAAGTCGAGCAGTGTTGTGTATGAACCGCAAAAATCTAAGGGCTGCGCCCCACTTTTGAGGAGTAGATGAAAATGTCTGAAAAACTGGCGATACTTGGTGGACCAAAAGCAGTGGCAGACGGCGTAGTTCAGCCATGGCCGCCGATTGATGACATTGACCGAGAACTGGTGCTCTCATCACTTGAGCAGACGAGCCACGCCCACGGACCAAACTGTCAAGCTTTCGAAGAAGAATTCGCAGCCTGGAATGGCAACAGATATGCGATTACGACCAATAGCGGAACTGCTGCGTTGCATATGGGCGTGGCAGCGTGTGACTGCATGCCAGGCGACGAGTTCATCGTGACCGCTTACTCGTGGTCATCGTCAGCGACCTGCATCCTGCATCACAATG
>CAYSRY010000186.1:0-7339 GCA_964433395.1 uncultured Armatimonadia bacterium
GCATTGGTTCATCGTTCTTCTGAACTCCAGCAGTACCACCTCCCTCGACCTCGAATATGGGAGTCGTACCAAGTCGCATTACCATACAATGGCCATCGCAAAATGCAAAATTGTTGAGGTCATCTTCATGACGCGCTGGATTTGCAATATCCCCAACACCGCCGTGCGCATTACGTTCATCTGTATTGGTCTCAAAGAAGATTACCGTTTGGCTAGGCATACTCACCTCACCAAGCGAGATACCGCTAACCTCGTCATTCATCGCATAGCCATATTGCATGCCCTCAGCCGCAGGACAATGAAAAACTGCATCGTTTTCACCAATATAGGGAATCAGTTCCTCCATCCACTGCTCAGCGTCTGGGAATGTCTCATCATGATCCTGTGCGTACATCAGCGCAGCAAGAGCTATCTGTTTGAGATTGGACAGACACGAAGCGCATCGAGCTTTCTGCTGCCCGCTCTGCATCATGTCCTTAATAGTCGTACGCATCTTCTCCGGCAGTCGTTCCCATGTGGCTTCAATATCCAGTTTCCACACGTCATTATCAAGCTTAAATACGTATTCAATCGGCTGGATAGTAGTTTGGACTGTGATTTGATCCGGGACTTCAGCGGCGACTACCGTCCGCTCAGCCCCAAACAATGTCGTTATAAAGAACATCATCTGATATGGAAGCATTATGTCAATTCGCTCTCTCCCATCGGCTGGCATAAGTATATACTTTTCCAACAGCTCCTCTTGATCGCCATCACCAACACCAGCCATATCATTCAGTAAGGCCTGCTCAAGAATATCCACCACTGCCTCTGGCGATAACTGTTGCTGTTCCTGGGCAAGAGTGCCACACGAGAAAACAATAGTGATGAACGCAGCGAGTACCATGGCCACAATGTTCTTCATGTTGGTATCCTCCACTGATATGTTTGCAGACTAAAATTGCGCTGCCACTTGGAGAGTGCAATTTGAAGAGTTCATTTGTCTATAAGGTCGCAGATTACTGCAACTTACGCAGCCACAAAGGAATGTGCTGACGTGTTGACGAAGTCACAATTTCCTATATTCACGATTACTCCCAGTTCCCCGACAGGAGAACCTGCATGCCCCAAAATCGCATCACCTACGCTATAATTATAGCACTTTCAGTTCTGTCTGCGTCATCTTCATTGGCAGGAGAGCCAGTAGACCTGACCAATCCAGGTTTCGAGGATGGACTGGCAGGCTGGAGCAGTTGGTATGCGAAGCAGCCAACGATCATAAACTTTGTCGAGCACAACGATGGGAAATGCCTGCAAATGCTGGGAGAAGCTGGGTCACGTGTAGTCGTGTCGCAGACATTTGACGGAACTCCACAACAATGGTATACACTGAGCTACCGATATTATGCAACTCCCAACGGCCAGTCCGGTGGCGCACAGGGCTATTGCCGCCTGCAATTCAGTGACCCACATGGGAAATTTATCGACTACCCAAACACCCTAGCACTCATCGATACTTTTGGCGAATGGCAAGAGGTCAGTCAAACTTTCCAAACACCGCTTTCAATCGGCAAAGTTACAATCACGTTCAACCAATCTGGCGCATCGGATCTGCGAATAGATGATGTATCCATTGAAACTACTGAAGCTCCGAAGCGTCCACAGAATACATGGGAAACTCTTACCAAACCACGAGAACAACCACTGTGGTTCAGCGGCTGGCAGTATAACGTAGCTGCCGACCATTTTCGACCGGTTGCTATGAAATACGGGCTGCGATATGTGCTAGCTGAACAGATTGAGGAAGCGAAAGAAAGCCGCAGTATAGGCATGTGGGGCGGCGATGAAACAGACCGGCTGATGCGCGAGAAAAATGTGCCAAAGGTCATATATCTATACCACGGCGCCAAAGCTTACAGGGATGCCTACTATGGTGGGACCCCACCGGAAGAAATCCCATACATGGTGGACCCGGTATGGCATGATGGCTATATCGACGCATGTCGAAAAGCCATTGAAAAGTATGGCGACGATCCGGGTATCGCCTATCTCTTTGTACAGGACGAATCACATGGCCGATGGGAACGCGGTGTCATTCCAATGGAGCAGCGCACCTCATCGATGTGGCCCAAACTTGATGAGAAAATCCGCGAAAAGTACGGCAACGGTGAATTCGGAATGCCCAATGGTCCCAATGATATCAATCCCTATCGGTGGATCGCGTACTACAACTGGGCAAACGACCAGTGGGTAGACACATTCAGGCAATTGCGGGAAGTTATTGATGAATCCGGATGCGATGCCAAGTTGCTGGGGCCCGACGAGCTTGGAATGCTGTTGCCATTGCCTTGGGGCGAACTCGGCCAATACGTTGACGTTTTCACGGGGCAAGCATTGCCCACAGTGGACACCGCGCGGAAAGATATCGCAGGCTTCATGACCAAATCGATTTCAGACATGGGCGGAAAGCCGGTACATAATGCGTCACAGGTGGTGAAATACGCGGGTTCACCACCGCCAGAAAGAGTACAGGAAATCTATTCACAAGTGCTCCGAAGTGGTGGTGAAGGTCAGATGCTGATCGCGGTTGAGTGGTTTGACCGGGAACTGAACCACCATGCATTCAGCGCTCCCGCGCGATGGGCAAGCATCAAAAACATGCTGAATGTAATGGCGCGGACACAGGTCAAAACACCGCGGAGGCGCGACATTGCGATTATCTATTCAAGCGCGACCGCGAAGTCTCGGGGCACAAAACCTAATAGCAATATGTATCTGACCGCCTACGCGATGTTTGGCCCCGAACTCGGCTGTTGGCCTGTGTTTATCGACAGTGACGCATTGGCAAAGGGCACGGCAACGCTACAAGGCTTCAAGGTCGCAGTGGTAGCGGATGCACAGTACGAGACGCCTGCAGCAGTAGACGAAATCCGTGAATTCGTGCGAGACGGTGGCACACTGGTATGCACCGATCCAAACGCACTACAAAAAAGCACATTCGGCGACAGTCTGAACGCAGGTACATTTCTGGGCGCACGTCCAGTTGTTTGTGAGCGTATGCGCCTGATTGAGATGGCCTTCCCACACGCCGGAAGGCAGCGCGTATATGCGGAGAACTGCTACAAGTTGCGCAGTGCATCAAGGCGAACAGAGGTAATCGGTCGCTATGAGGATGGCACGGCTGCAGTAACGACACGTCCTTTCGGCAACGGACAAGTTCTGATGTTTGGGGAAGATCCATTCGGCTCAGTCTATGCATCCGAAGATACCGCTTGGCAGGAATGGTGGCGTGCTTTGCTGACATCACATCAAGTTGCGCTTGACCTGCCCATCTGGAAGCTACGCCTCCCCGATGAGACACTTGTGCAGGCTTATGCGTCTGAGGAAGTATGTCTTACCGGCAATGCCTTCGTGCGCTGCCAGAATGGTGTCTACCTCGGCGACAATGAGGCAGTGGACGGCTATTATACGTTGAGCGTGGCGCCAGACATCTCGGCGGAAAGTGCTGGCACCGGTCGGATTGCGTTTGCAGAGGGCGATCTGACCGATCGCGTTATTGCCACCGAAGGGCCGTTCAAAGCTGGAGACGGGATGCCGGAACAGGAGTACGTGGAGGCTGACTGGGCCAATCGCTGGAGCAAAACAGCTATGCGGAATGGGCTGACAATTGAGTTTGCATTGCCCGACGCTCGCAAACTGCGCAGAGTAGTATTTTGGTATTCTGGAGCAATGAGCGAAGTTATAATTGAAGGTGGAGACGGTCAGATATGGGAGAAACTCGCGACTATCAGTGCGAAGGACGCTCGTGAGGATGTCATGGACGCACAAGCGGATATTTCAGGCAGTTATTCACATGTTCGGCTGAATTTCGCGCCTGTAGAGGCCGCGTTTGCCATATCAGACATAGAAATCTGGGGTCAGTCAAAATAGCGACTGCCACCACCTCATACATCATACAAAGACGCCGGGCATATAATGCGCCCGGCGTCTGCTTACAAGCAAACGTCACGCAACTCATCCGAGGATGGCAGCAATATCTTCTGCAGGCGTAGTAATGGGCTTGAGGTCATAGTTATCGACAAGCACCTGAAGGACATCAGGCGTGATAAATGCCGGGAGCGTCGGGCCAAGCCGCATGTTTTTGATGCCCAAATGGAGTAACGTGAGAAGAATGACAACCGCTTTCTGCTCATACCATGACAGAATGAATGACAGCGGGAGGCTGTTAACATCGGTTTCAAATGCTTCGGCAAGTGCAATGGCTATCTGAATGGCGGAATACGCATCATTACACTGCCCGATGTCGAGCAGGCGAGGTATGCCGCCGATGTCGCCAAAATCAAGCTTGTTGAAACGATATTTGCCGCATGCGAGCGTGAGGATGACCGCATCGTCGGGCACAACTTGTGCAAATTCAGTGTAGTAGTTGCGACCAGACTTAGCCCCGTCACAGCCTCCGATGAGGAAGAAATGACGGATGTCACCATTTTTGACAGCATCAACCACTTTGTCAGCAACGGCAAGGACCGCATTATGGCCAAACCCGACAAGGATGGTTTTGTCCTCACCATCTTCAGAGAAACCCTCCGCCGCCAGTGCAGCATCGATAACTGGCTTGAAATCGCGATCGGCGATGTGCGTCACCCCAGGCCAGGCAACCAAACCACAGGTAAAAATGCGATCCATGTAGCTACCACGTGGCTTCTGAATACAATTGGTAGTCATCAGAATGGAACCTGGAAATGCATCAAACTCTTTTGCCTGATCCTGCCAGGCCCCACCGTAGTTGCCCACAAGATGCGAATATTTACTGAGTGCGGGATAGCCGTGAGCCGGCAACATTTCTCCATGAGTGTAGATGTTGATACCAGTACCTTCTGTCTGCTTCAACAGCGCCTCGAGATCAACGAGGTCATGGCCTGAGATGAGAATCGCCTTACCCTTGACTGGGTTAATGCGAACTGGCGTCGGGACCGGATTGCCGAAACGCTCGGTATGACCAGCATCAAGCAAACCCATGACCGTAAGATTGACTTCCCCACATTTGAGGCACATGGCGAGAATATCTTCTACACTGCAATCATCACGTGTGAGGTAATCAAGGGCCTCATGTACGAATGCATAGACTGTGTCGTCAGACTTGCCAAGTATCTGTGCGTGATCGATATATGCGGCCATACCCTTCAAGCCATATAGCAGCAAGCCCTGAAGACCAGCAATAGTGTCGCCAAATTGCTCTTTGCGAGCCTCCACGCCAATCTTTTCGGCCAGCAACAACAAATCGCTCAACGTTGCGCCAGGCAACCAAGTTGCAGCCCCCGCCAACTCTTCCGGCTCCTGGCCAGCGCGGACGCAAGCCTCCTCATACATGGCTTTGGCTTTCTGGCGCATTATCACCGCCTGCTCTATGATGCCGCGTAAACAATGCGCGTCAAAATTCACGTTGGTGACTGTTGTGAAAAGCGCCTCGACTGCGAACTCGTTTATCTCATCGCATATCCCGCCTAACTGCCCTGCGCGATAAGCATACATGGAAATGCCCTCTGTGATGTACACAAGCAGATCCTGAAGCGCTGCGGTCTCAGGATCTTTGCCACACACACCAAAATTGGTGCATCCAGTCTCCCGCGCTGTCTGTTCACATTGATAACAGAACATTCTACTTCCTCCTGTATGCGCTACATGGTATACAGATCCTATACACTTCTATAAGCAAACGCTGGAAATCATACTGAAGTAGTACATTTAGATTTCAGTGCAACGTGGGTGCACTCCTGCAATGTTCAGTTCATCAGTTCATATCTCAGCAGAATGTGGTGCGTGTTGTTGCGCAAATCAGTCTCATGATATTGGTAAGCCATCGCAATCAGAGATCATTATTTGAGCAATGGGAACGGATGCAATTCCGTTCAATGAGACTATCTGCATAGTTTTCCGCGTACGTTTCGATTTAGAGATATGCAGCCTGCGCAGAACGAGATGACGTATGCTCCAAATGACTTTTATGACACTTTCATTCCCTGTGTACACGCATGATATATAGTATTCAGGTATCATTATACCACTATATTTAGGAGCGTCAACCAAAAAGTGAAAATGCGGCAGAAACACTCTGAGTACGAAGGATTTCCTGCATCTGTAGAGAAACAGCGTAGAAGTGTAATTGACAGCTTAAGGTGGTGACATGACAGGTTATATATCGCCTGCTAAGTATGAACTGGATAACATTTCCTGATAAGTGTTTCGAGATTAATGGACTCCCCTGGTGGCAAGAAACAAGTCCCCAACTGGTAAGACTGCCAGACCGTATGAAAGACGACGTCACACCAGCAGTGTGGAACCTCTCCCGTGCCCCAAGTGGTGCCAGGATACGTTTTCGCACAGATGCCGCCGACCTCTCAATACGCTTGCATTCTCCAGACCTGACGTATATGGACAACATGCCGCGCGTCGGTCAACTTGGCGCAGACGCATGGGTCGATGGTGAATACTGGAATGTCGTCTACCCTATCGCAACACAGCACGAGACCGAGAGTGCATTTTTCACAGGCCAGTCCAAACAAATGCGTGAGATTGCAATCAACCTCGGGCTCTACGGGCCTGTAGAAGTGGATGCCATTGGCGTCAACGAGGGGGCGGCAATTGAAGCGGCCACGCCTTTCGCGGTACAGAAGCCCGTTGTCTACTACGGGACTTCAATCACCCAAGGCGGGTGTGCCACACGTGCAAGTATGAGCTATCAGGCAATAGTCAGCCGCACTCTCAACGTCGACTTCATAAATCTGGGCTTCAGTGGCAATGGCAAAGGTGAACCTGCACTGGCACGAGCAGTCGCAGAGATTGACGCCTCATGCTTTGTGATGGACATGAACCAAAATAACCCCTCTGCGGAAGACCTTGAGACAGTCTATGCACCATTCATGCAGACTATTCGCGACAGTCATCCGATCACGCCAATTATCTGCAACACTGGAATATTCACTACGACCGAGATCTGTACCAACAACACCGAAATTGAAGCAAAGCGAGAAGTGATACGGCGTGCTGTAGCCGATCGTATCAGCTCTGGCGACAACAATATTGCCATTGTCGAAGGCTACGATATGCTCGGCCCAGACGACCGTGACGGACTTGTTGACGCCACCCATCCAAATGACATCGGATTTGCCCATATGGCCGAGCGTCTTGAGCCGTATCTGCGTGCGGCCTTGAAGCTATAGATGACTTGCACGACCTGCAAATGCCAGAACAGATACACCGCATAGCCGACAAACAAAGGCCATGCCGGTGGCAACAAGGTGGCCTCATCAAATGAGCAGTGAGCATATGGATACATGGAATGAGATCCGTTTCGATGCCA
>CAYSRY010000187.1:0-7264 GCA_964433395.1 uncultured Armatimonadia bacterium
TTTGCTTTGGCCGCACCATTGAGGTGGGGGACGCTGCAGAGCGCTTGCCGATCCTCAGTCTCAACTCTCGTCTCACCGTTTTCGGCGTCCAGGGGGCCACACCGGAGGATCGTCGCATCGGGCGGGTCGCAATGTCGATGCTCGACCACGCCATCAAGCCGATGCTGGTCACAAAGTCCGAATACAGCCCGATTACCAAAGTCGTAGTCGGCTGGGATGGACGTGCCGAGGCCGCCCACGCCGCTGAAATGGCATTCAGCGCCGCGAAAGCCAGTGGCTGGGAACTTGTCATCGTCGCAGGCGCGCCTGAGACGGCACATATGGCCGGTCAGGCGCGATTCGTGGCCGAGCAGATGAATAATTCAGGGGTCAAAACGAAGGCGATTATTACGAATGGCGACGCTCCGGACGTGGTGCTTGATGTTGCTGACGAAGTCGGGGCAGGGCTGATCGCAATCGGCGCCCGGCGCAAGACAATGACCCAGGCGCTGCTCACGGGCTCGGCATGGTTGCAGATCCTTGAGCTTACCGACGTGCCCGTGCTGCTCTATCGCTGAACGGCCCCGCAGAAAAATTGCGAAGCGCGCCAGCCCAGGGGCTGGCGCGCTTTTTGCATGTGTGGCTTCAGCATAGCAGGCCTCTATGTCACACTTGGCAGAACTCGTCGGTGGCGTGCAGGCCAGGCCACTTCATGCGTGGAAATCTGCCATGTAAATTCAGCGGCTGTCCAACACTATTCCAAGCAGGAAGTGATTGCCGTGGCCAACGTGAAGCCCAGACGCATAGCCTCCGGCCTCAGCTTTCCCGAGGGGCCGGCATTTGACGCAAATGGACAACTATACTGTGTAAATCTGGCAAGCGGTGACATATCGCGAATCCGTGAAGATGGGAGTGTGGAGTGTTTCATCAATTTCGGGGGCAAAGCCAACGGGGCGGCGTTTGCGGCCAATGGCGATCTCTATCTGTGCGAGTCGCAAATGCACCAGATTGCAGTGGTTCACGCGGACCGCTCGTGGGAGACTTTCGCCGATCAATGTGATGGCGAAGCATTCCGCGCGCCGAACGATATGGTCTTCGATCAGCATGGCAATTTTTACTTCACTGACCCCGGCGGATCGAACCCCGACAACCCGATTGGGACGGTGCATTTTGCCACTCCAGATGGCACGGTCACCACGGTCGATTGCGGCATGCAATTCCCCAACGGTATCGCGATGACCGCCGATGGAAACACGCTCACCGCGGTCGAAACATACCCGCGCTGCATCTGGGCGTATGACGTCGTGAGGCCCGGTGTTACCGGGGATAAACGCATGTTGTGGCAGCATGAAAATGAGGCGTGCCTGCCGGATGGAATGGCCTATGATGCGGATGGAAATCTGTGGGTAGCGGCATTTGGGGTAGGGGAGATTGTCGTGGTTTCCCCGGCTGGAGAGACGCTTGAAAAGTACGATGCCGGCGGCCTGAAACCGACCAACTGCGCATTTGGCGGGCCGGATTTTTCGACGCTGTATATCACAGAATGCGAGACCAATTGCATCTATGCGCTGGAGACTGGCGTGCAGGGGCAAAAGTTGTTCCCAGACATGGTATAGGCTTGAGATTTGGGGCGCAGGAGGCGAAATTCAGCCGGAAAGCAGCCGGCAGCATCGTGCGTTGGCCAAAGCAATACGGCTCCAGAATATGTGGCAATATGGAATTATCTCGTTGCATATTTTGAGCGAATTAGAGTGCCTTTCGACACATGAGACGGGCATCTGGAATGCGGGATTTTCATGATTTCAGATATATATTCATTCGAAAATATAACATGTGATGACTGGTTAAGCACCCCCATCAGGTCCCGTATACAGGCCCTCAGGTCCCAGGATGTATTTCTGTGTGTTTGGCCACGACTGACGGTGGTGTTATGATAGATTTTTCAAGCAATTCACTGTCAAATGATAAAGTTTTACCATGCTGAGTTGTGCAAAAATGGTCAGTGTGCCGTACCTGATAAAGACAAAAATTGGAGCCATGTCTGCTCTGCAGGACCCCCGGACCAAAGTTGTACTTCCGAGGACCTCAGGTGGGGGGGACCTCCCGCTGGTCAAAATGGCGCTTTTCGATCCTCTATGAGCGGAATGGTGGCAGGGATGAAGGAAGAAAATGCGAAATATACTATGCAGCGGAGTCGCAAAATCACCACAGCTATCAGGAGTCCTGGATGGACCCACGCCTCAGACTGATTGAGACATTGACATTCGGCCACCCCGACCGGATTCCATTTGAGCCAGGCGGGCCGCGCGAAAAGACACTGCAGCGATGGCACCAGGAAGGGTTGCCAGAGGGCACGCACTACATGAACGCGTTGTTTGACCTTCTGGGATTCCGGCCGGAGCCATCGCGAAATGGTGTGGGGCTGGGCGTCGATTTTCGCATGCTGCCACAGTTTGAGGAAAAAGTACTGGAACATCGCGACGGGCACTATATCGTGCAGGATTGGATGGGCGCGATCACTGAAATCTCAGATGAATATGATTACACATATATCCGGCAGGCGCGGGATTTCGTGACAAGGCGCTGGCATAAGTGGCCTGTGGAAAATCGCGCCGACTGGGAGCGGATGAAAGAGCGGTATGAAGTCGATGCGCCAGGGCGCTTCCCAGAGGATTTTGCGGAGCGTTGCGAGCAACAGAACGGGCGCGACTGGGTCCTGCAGGTGCGGATTAACGGTCCGTTCTGGCAAATGCGCGAATGGTGCGGTTTTGAGGGCCTGTGCATGCTGTGCATCGATGATCCGGCATTTGTAATGGAAATGGCGGAATTCTGGACAGATTTCACCTGTGAGGTACTCTGGCGCATCTATGAAAAGACCGACATAGACGTGTTAGGAATTTCAGAGGACATGGCATACAAAGCACACAGCATGATTTCGCCCGAAATGGCGCGGAGATTTCTGCAGCCATCGTACATTCGCTGGGTGGAGCAGGCAAAGGCCGCAGGCTGCCCGATCGTTGACATGGATTCCGACGGATATATCGGAGAATTGATTCCGCTGTGGATTGAGGCGGGGATTAATGTCTGCGACCCGATCGAGGTCGCCGCGCATAATGACATTGTGGAGTACCGCGAACAGTTTGGCGAGAAAATCGCATATCGCGGCGGAATAGATAAAAGAGCGATTGCAAAAGGCGGGGACACGATACGCCGGGAACTTGAGCGGGTGATCCCGCCGTTGCTTGA
Source organism: uncultured Armatimonadia bacterium (assembly GCA_964433395.1). GTDB lineage: Bacteria > Armatimonadota > Zipacnadia > Zipacnadales > UBA11051 > UBA11051. The sequence continues at coordinate 3,226 of CAYSRY010000187.1, forward strand.
AGCAGGCGGATTTGTCCCATCGTGTGATCACGGCGTGCCCTTCGACATATCGTGGCCGAATTTCGTGGATTATTCGCGGTTACTTGCGCAATACTGCGGGTGGCTGTAGCATATCAGTGAGACAATGCTGGCAGCATCTGCTGCAGCAGATGCTGGCGTGAAGGAGATTGCAATGACTGAATTGAATGCGCTGCTATCAGAACGGAAGATTCTCATAGCGGATGGTGCGTGGGGAACAGAGTTCGCAAAGCTTGGCCTCGGAATTGGCGAGGCGCCGGAGAAATGGAATATCGAAGCGCCTGAAAAAGTTGAGCAGGTCGCCGCGGGATATGTTGGCGTTGGCGCTGATGTGATTTTGACAAACACCTTTGGGGGCAGCAGTTTCAAGCTGAAAAAAGCAGGAATTGCGGCCGAGGTCGGGGAGATAAACCGGCTTGGAGCCGAAATTTCGAGGAAAGCCGCCGGCGATAGCGTCCTGGTTTTCGGCTCGATGGGGCCGACTGGTGAGTTCATGGCACCGCTCGGGCTGGTGAGCGAAGACGAAATGGTGGCAGCCTATGCGGAGCAGGTGAAAGGGCTTGCGGCCGGAGGTGCAGACGGGATTCTGGTGGAAACGCAGACGGATCTGGGGGAAGCGAAAGCCGCTCTGAAAGCTGCAAAGGAAAACTGCGACCTGCCAGTCGTCGTGTCAATGACATTTGATAAGGGCGCGCGCGGCTATGCCACGATGATGGGCGTGACGCCGGCGCAGGCTGCCGTGGAGTTGCAGGCTGCCGGCGCAGACATCGTCGGCTCAAACTGTGGCGGAGGCATCGACCAGATGATCGAAGTCATCTCGCTGATAGCCCCGGCGACCGACCTGCCAATCTGGGCGAAATCGAATGCGGGCCTGCCGGAACTGATTGATGGGCAGACCGTCTTCCGCCAGACTCCGGAGGAAATGGCCGGGCATGTCGGGGATCTCGTCGCCGCCGGGGCGCGAATTATCGGCGGATGCTGCGGGACGACGCCGGAGCACATCAAAGCGCTCGTGGAAGCAGCGGCGCAGCTTGGGTAAGCGAGATAGTGCAGGAGAAAGCCAGATGGTGCTCGCATGAGCAGAGAATGGACAGGGCGTCTGCAGGTCTATACCGGTGAGGGGAAGGGGAAAACCACCGCAGCAATCGGGCTTGCAGTACGTGCAGCCGGAGCTGGTCTTCATGTGTTCATCGGCCAGTTTCTGAAAGGGATGCACTACAGTGAACTGGATGCGCTGGGTAAGCTGAGTGAGTTTGTGACTGTGCGGCAGTACGGGCAGGATAGATTTGTAATCGGAACGCCGAGCGATGAAGATATTCGCGTTGCGCGGGAAGGCCTTGCGGATGCCGATATTGCAATCCGCTCCGGCGAATACCGCGTTGTGATTCTCGATGAGGCGAATGTAGCGGTGGCCCTGGGGCTTTTCAGCGTCGATGAATTGCTGGCAATAATTGCAGGCCGACCGGAGAACGTGGAGATTGTTGTCACTGGCCGCGACGCTTCGGCACAGATTATTGAGTGTGCCGACCTGGTGACCGAAATGCGCGTCGTGAAGCACTACTATGATGAGGGCGTGAAAGCTCGCCGCGGCATAGAGTGTTGAGATCAATGGTTTCCTGAGATATGGCCCGCCGGTACGCGAGATGCGTTGACGGGCCTTTTCGCTGGAAGTGGGTAGCACTTTTAGCAGGATGCCACCATGAAACTTGCACATACATTGATGATATCTTGAGGATACAGAGATTGATTTGAGGATTGCCGGGCGCTTATTTCGTCGGAATACGTGGTACTGCCCGCATGATATAGGATTTCAGGGCGTGCGCCGAGAAATGGTAATGGAGAGCGCGCTCTGGCGCATGTGTGGAAGCTATGGTCCATTTTTGGACAGGAGGCGATAGATGTGAAGAAAGTAACTGTGATTCTGGTGCTGGCTCTGGCTGTCGCGTCGGTGGCCTGCGCTCAGAGGATACCGAAAGCAGAGGCTGGAGGCGGCCTGTATTTTGATGTGTTGCCGGCGACAATCGACGGGCGAGTGATGGTCCCGTTGCGGTCGGTATTCGAATGGCTTGGCGCGAAAGTCGAATTTCGGTCGGGAGAAATTTACGCATTTCAGGCAAACAGCATCGTTCCGCGAGTAGTCCTGCGAATTGGAGACATCAATGCGCTTCTGTCGAATCAGCCCTACCAGCTCGATGTTCCACCAGTGCTTCTGGGAGGTCGAACGTTCGTGCCGCTGCGATTTGTGGCGGAGTCGTTCGGTGTCTGGGTGGAGGCCAAAGGCCGCCATGTGACATTGCAGATGCCACAGTATGAGCTGACTGCTGAGATGGCCGTGCCGCCAGCCGAAGGTTCGCATCTGGCGAAAATCTGGATGCAGATCGCGCGGTACTATGATCTGGGCGGCGTGGCACCGATGCCCGGTGATTTGCCACACTGGAACCTGTATTCAGTGCAGCGGCAGGGTCAGCTTCGCGTGGAACTCGGTTCAGATGCGGCAGGTATAGTAGAGGCTCACTGGCGCGGTCGTGAGCTTCATGGGATTCGCGTTGTGGGGAATGAGCTGGACCTGACGGATGGCATCGCGACAGTGGATGTCATGGTGAAGTGGGCTGATGGTGAAATCGAACGCGAATCATTCGGCATGGTCCTGCAGCGTGACGGATGGCGCGTGAACAGCATCGCATCGGAGCAGGTGAAAGCGGCTGATTTGTAGGAGATGAGCGGCAGAGTTCTCTGTCATGCAGGATGCCCACTTGCGGGGAAGGCTGCGGGTTGAATGCTGATGAACTGGGCCGGAGAGTAGTGAGGTAAATGAGAAAGCGGCGTCCCGGAATGGGACGCCGCTTTTGATTCGGATGAGCAGAGTGTTCTATGGGTTGGTGATTTTTGCGCCGGGGAGACCAGTGACAGCACCGGACGCGAAATCAGCATAGACGGAATTGAAGACGCTCACTTCGTCGCCGGGGCCGAAGTCGTAGATGTAGACCATGCCGCGGCCATCGCCGTCGACATCGGGGAAATCTGCGAGATCGACCGGGCGATCGAGCTGGAGCCTGCCTGATGCCTCGCCACTTCCGGGGCTCTGCACGCTGACAACGCGATATGCAGCTTTGAAGTCCTCGCCCGTGACGAATGCGCCATCGTAGTAGCTGTGCGGCTCAGTGCCACCGCTTGCCGGAATTGTGAACGGGAGCTCTACGAGAAGCGTGTCGGGCGCGTCGGAGACGCCATCGACGCGGGAGCGATAGAGCAGCGCGTCGAGGTCGAGGGTGACGACGTCACCTGATGCTGAGACGTTTTTGATGTGATATGCGCTGCGGTGCGATTCGTTGCGGAAATAGATCATCTGGCCGGCGAGAATTTCGCCCGGAGGCAGTGGAGAATCGAGTGTGACAGTGCGGGCTTGGAGATTGGCAGCGGTAGCAGTCGCAGTGAAGGCGGGCTGTGTGGCGAGCACGCCGATGCCATTGCGGTGCAGCTTTGTCCCGTTGACGAGATGGAGGCAGCGCGGGCGGCCGTTAAGCTCGGACCAGTATCCGAAGCTGCCCTGGAAAGTGAGGCCGGCGACGGAGAGCTCGGCTTCGGGATTCTGCGAATAGATCAACGTATCGACCTGGCCGCCATCGAGAGTGACGCGGACAGCGACCGGATTGAATTCGCCATCCGAGCTATCGACCGGAATGCGCTCGATGGACTGGATGAATGGTGCGGTTTCGTAGGGCTGCCAAATGGAGACAAATTCACTGGCAGCATCCTCAGCGTCATCTTCGGCGAACAGGAAGCGGATTGGCGGGGAGTCGGTCTTGGCATAGCGCGCGATAGTGTATTCGCGGTCTGGCTGGCCGATGAGGTGCATGCGGATGTGGAGATCCTTGCCCTCAAATTTCCAGTCGGCCCAAACATCAGCATCGGTTGCAGCTGCCTGTGGGTCACGTACATTGTCTTTGAGATTGCGCGAGGCATTCGCGAGGCCAAATTCCTCTCCGGCAGGCGAGAACGTGAGAGATGATGCGAAGTCATC
>CAYSRY010000188.1:0-3559 GCA_964433395.1 uncultured Armatimonadia bacterium
CTCGCGACGCCTTCTATTCCTCATGTGGTGTCACGTATGGACCATGGTTCGGCCGCGCGGAAGATACTATTCCAGCCGCCATGACCTGGCAGGTTGATGACGTCGAAGCTCTCCGCCGCGACGATGAGTCCTGCGCCACCATCAACATTCTGCGCCAGGATTGTGCCTCATCAAGCCTCCCTGATTTCGCCCCTTCCATCCTCCTCGACTTTGGCGAAAGCACCTATGGCTATCTCGAAATTGAGATTGCCGATTCATCCGGCGGTATGATCGAGATTTCCTATGGCGAATCCCACAATGTCACGCTTGTTGACCGCTTCTCCATGCGCTCTGGCGAACAGTCCTATCGCCCGGCCGAACGCCGCGGTGGCCGCTACGTCATGCTCACATTCCGCGATTGCCCGGCTCCGGTGCAGCTTCGCAGCGTTGTTTTCCATCGCCGCTCATATCCGGTCGAATACTCTGGCGAGTTCATCTGCGCTGATTCGCTGCTCAATCGCATCTGGGACGTTGGCCGCTACACTGTCCAGATGTGCATGCAGGACCATTATGAAGATTGCCCCTGGCGCGAGCAGACCCTCTATGGCGGCGATGTCGCGGTTGGTGCGCTGCTTTCCTACTATGCGTTCGGCGCACAGGACATTGCCCGAAAATCATTGCGCCAGCTCGCCCGCCTGCAATACGAGAATGGCCTCATTCCTACCATGGGCCCGGCGCCGCGAGACAAAGGCGCAATCACCGAATATCCTGCTTTCTGGCTCATCACTCTCGCCGACTATTACCAGCATTGGGGCGACATTGACCTCGTGCGCGAGCTCTTCCCGAATGTCACCGCCTGCATGAACTGGTACGCCGACCGCGAGGGCGACGACGGGCTTTTCCATAATCTGCCTGACGACATCCCATGGCAGTTCATCGACAACCTTTCCAACCTGCCCAGGTCCGGACGTCTGGCGGCCGAGAATATTCTGATTGCCGAATGCCTTCGCCGCGCGGCGGAACTGGCCGACGCTCTTGGCGAGGCTGACCTTGCCGTCGCATGGAAACTCCGTGCCACTGCAATCGACGAAGCCATCGAAACTCACTACTGGCGCGCCGAACGTGGGTGCCTCATCGATTCCCTCGACGAGGGAAAAGATACCACAACGCAGATTACCAATGGCCTCGCTGTCCTCTATGACGCCATTCCCGGCCACAGCCACGAGATGTTGCGCGTGCTTCTCGATCGCACTGCCGCGCCGCCTATGCGCGCTGGCTACATGAATTTCTACATGGTCGAAGCGCTCGCCGCATCAGGCCTCTATCGCGAGGCGCTCGACCGCATCCGCGAATACTGGGGCGGTATGATTGAGCGGGGCGCGACCACTTTCTGGGAGGTATTCGATCCCGAAACTCCCGACGGCACGTTGCCCCAGAAGCTCTGGAGTCTCTGTCACGAGTTCTGCAGTGGCCCCGTCTATTCGTTGCCTGCACATTTCGGTGGTATTCGCGCTCTGGAGCCCGGGTTTGCACGCGTCGAAATCGCGCCCAGAATGCTCGATTTGCCGTGGCTGCGTGCGACAGTCCCCACGCCTCTGGGCGATGTCTCCATCAATGCCTGCCAGACTTCCGATGGTCGTCTCGCCGACTTCAACATCGCCATTCCCGCCGGAATGGGGGCCGAGGTCCTTGTTCCGCTGCCGGGCCGCGACATAGGCACGGTCTACGTCTCTGGCGAGCCGGTACCGCCCGATGCGGGCGTCGATATGCTCTTCGACGTTCACCCGGGCCTGCAGACCACCCACCTTGAATCCGGCGGAATGCGTCTCATTTTCGCCCCTGGCGCCGAGGAGATTGCCGAGCGCATCACTGTCACTTCCGAAAAATATTTCAGCAGCGAACGCTCTCTCATCTCTGACCCTGAGACCGAGGTCGGCGGTATTGACCGCGACTGACCATAGCCAGCGCCAAAAATGACGCGACAGAGTCCCGAATCTGCCTGAGGAGTGCACTGCATGATCACTGATTACAAGGTATTATTGAAGCTCGCGCTGATTGAGAAGCGCTACCAGCCGTTCCGCTATGAGAAAATCGCCGAAATCCCCATGCAGATGTGGGAAACCCGCGAGCATTTCCGCAATGAGCCGGACGTGCCTGCCGATCAGTGGCGCGCCATTTCTCCCGGTGAATACTGGGGTGGAAGCTGGATTACTGCGTGGATGCGTGGCGACGTCACGCTCCCCGATTCCTGCAGCGGCAAATGCGTTTTCGTGAATGCTCGCACTGGCCACAAGGAGGCCATGTTCATTGTCGATGGCGAGCATCGCGGCGTCTTCGATCCCAATCACTGTTTCCGCATGCTCACCGGCTCTGGAGAAGCTGGTCGATCCTACCATGTTACGCTTGAAGCATACTCCGGCCACACCTATCCGGGCGGCCAGCCCGATGGCGGCGGTCCCACAATTCACGACCGCTCCTGCCATTTCGAAGGCATCGACCTCTGCCTTCATCGCGAAGACGTCACCGCCTTCCTTATCGACCTGCGCGTACTTCGCCAGCTTGTTGACAATCTCGATCCGCACAGCCTCCGCCGCGGCAAAATTATTCGCTGCCTCCGCCAGGTTTACGAGGCCATTGAGGCCATGCCTGCCGAGCGCGACGAGGAGCTCTGGCGGCCGAAACTCGCCCAGGCGCGCGAGATTATGCGCCCGCTCCTCGAATGCACCAACGGCTCCACCATGCCGTGGTATGGCATTATCGGCCATTCCCACATGGACACTGCGTGGTTGTGGCCGATTTCCGAGACGTGGCGCAAATGCGCCCGCACCTATTCCTCCATCCTCAATCTCATGGAGCAGTATCCGGAGTTCATGTTCGTTCAGAGCTCCCCATGCCATACCGAAAAAATACGCGAGCTCTATCCCGAGATTTTCGACCGTGTTCAGCAGAAAGTCGCCGAAGGCCGCTGGGAGCCAAATGGTGCCATGTGGGTGGAGCCTGACTGCAATCTCACCTCGGGCGAGGGCTTTGTGCGTCAATTACTGGTCGGCCAGACTGCCACGCGCGAGATGTTCGGCTACACTGCAGACACGCTCTGGTTGCCCGACGTTTTCGGCTATTCCGCTGCGCTGCCGCAGATTCTCCGGCAGGCTGATGTCGAGTTCTTCTGCACCACTAAAATCTCATGGAATGACATGACCACTTTCCCGTATGAGACGTTTGTCTGGAAGGGCCTCGATGGCTCGTCGGTCATTACGCATTTCAGCAAAGTTGAGTGCCGCACCGACCCCGACACGCTCATCAAACAGTGGAAAACAGTTCAGCACCCCGACGTGCAGGATCGCATGGTTGCGAGTTTCGGGCCCGGCGATGGGGGAGGTGGCCCCTTGATGGAGGAGATCGAGTGCGCCCGCCGTCTATCCGATCTCGAAGGCTGCCCCAAGGTCCGCTACATGACCGTCAGCGATTTCATGCAGAGCGTTCGCGATGATCTCGGCGACGAGCTCCCGCACTACAGCGGCGAGCTGTACCTTGAGCTTCACCGTGGCACGCTCACATCCGTTGCAGGCGTCAAACGCGG
>CAYSRY010000188.1:3569-5138 GCA_964433395.1 uncultured Armatimonadia bacterium
TTTGCGCGAGGCCGAGTTCCTTTGCACTCTCGCTTCTCTCCAGGGCCGCGATTATCCCGCTGCCGATTTCCTGCCCATCTGGAAAGAGGTTCTCACCAATCAGTTCCATGATATTCTCCCTGGTTCTTCGATTGCCGAAGTCAATATCGAGGCTGTCAAGTCCTTCGACCGCTGCATTGCCGAAACCAATGCGCTCGCCGATGCCGCACTCACCTCAATAGCACCTGCTGTCGACAACCCACCTGCGTCGGTGGCAGGCAAACGGCCTGTGGCGGTGATCGCAAATAGCCTCAGCTGGGATCGTGAAGGCGAAATGCTCCTCGCAGGCATTCCCGAGGGCCTCTACCCCGACGGTGCTGTTGCCCAGCGCATCGAGCCCATCGATGGCGAGGCCAAACTCGCCGTTGCCGGCCTCTCAGTCCCGGCTCTGGGCATGACTGAAGTCGCTCTGACCGACGCCACGCCCGCTTTCGACAGTCCCTTCACTGTCTCCGACGCCGAAATCGACACTCCGCATGTCATCGCTCGCTTCGATGATGCCGGGCGTATGATTTCGCTCTTCGACAAGGCCTCTGGCCGCGAAGTCTGCTCCGCTGGCGGCTCGCTTAATCGCTTCATGGTCGGCGAGGATGTGCCGTGGAAATACGATAACTGGGACATTGACCGCGACCAGTACACGAAGATGGCCGAAGATTTCCGCCTCGTCAGCCGCGAAGTTGTCGCCGACGGGCCGCTGCAGCTTCGCATCCGCAGCGTCTACAATATCGCTTCGGCCTCGACGCTTACGCAGGACATGGTCTTCCATTCCTCCTCCGCTCAGGTCGATTTCGAGACCACCGTCGACTGGCACGAAAAGCACACGCTCCTGCGCGCTGCGTTTGACATTGACGTCCTCGCTGACCGCGCCAGACACGAAATCCAGTTCGGCTATGCTGAGCGCCCCACACACACCAATCGCCCCGAAGATCAGGCGATGTTCGAGGTGTGCAATCACAAGTGGACTGACATTTCCGATGCGGGTTTCGGCGTGGCGCTGCTCAATGATTGCAAATATGGCGTCACCACCAATCAGGGGTCACTCGGTCTCAGCCTCATCAAGTCTGGCACGCACCCCGACTACCGTGGCGACGAAGGCATGCATGTGTTCTCCTATGCCATTCTCCCGCATGCTGGCGGTTTCTCCGTCGAATCCGTCGTCCGCCCCAGCTACGAATTTAACATCCCCGCTGACGCCACAGTCACTGCCACTGGCGTGGATCTGCCCGCCGCTCTGTGTACTGTCAGCGCTTCCAATGTCATCGTAGAAGCCGTCAAATGGGCCGAAGATGGCGCCGGCTTCATCGTCCGCCTCTACGAAGCGGGCAACATGGTCTCTCCCTGCACGGTCAATTTTGGCGTGCCGGTGAAATCCGTTTCCGAGTGCAACTTGCTCGAAGAGAACCGCGAGCAGCTCGAGCTGGATGGCGGCGCGGTCTCCTTCACTATGCGCCCGTTCCAGATCCGCACGCTCTACTGCGCCGTGTAATACTTTCCACCATTAGATTGTGACATGTACATACAAATAAACGG
>CAYSRY010000188.1:5238-7257 GCA_964433395.1 uncultured Armatimonadia bacterium
CGCCTCAATAATGCTCGCGCGGATGCATATGCTTGTTGAACTCATCGTCTGTGACGCACGTCACGCCGTCCTTCATCACCAGCTGAATATTCTCCGCCGGATAAAGGAGCGCAATATCCTGCAGCGGGTCCCCATTTATGACAAGTAGATCCGCTCGCTTCCCGACTTCCAGTGTCCCGTAATCTTCAAGCACTCCGTTCGCCTTCGCGGCATTGTGTGTCCCTGCGACGATCGCCTCCATTGGCGTCATCCCGCACCCGACCAGCTCCATCATCTCATGCATTGCGTCCCCGGGGCTGCCATCCGTCCCGACCGCGATGGGAACGCCGATTTCATGCGCCAGTCTGACCCCTTTGCGATGCACGGGTTCGGCCGCTGCCATCCGCTCCCGCATATAAGCCGGGATCCAGTCCCGCCCATACATCCACTCGCTCGTGACGTGCAGCGTCGGCACGAACCAGCGGCCGGAATCGCGCAGCATATAGACGCCCTCTTCATCAATCAGCGCGCAATGGTGAATCTGGTCGCATCCGCACTCTATGGCGTGATCAATGCCGGGCCGCGTATGGGCATGCACGATAACCTGTTTATGTCGCGCATGGGCTTCTTCACACAGTGCCCGCAATTCCTCGACGGTGTAATCCTCTGTTGCCGTACTCTCATTCGCCCATTGAAATCCGCCCGAGGCTGCTGTCTTGATGAAATCCACGCCCAGCATGCTCATCTGGCGAACGCCCTTGCGTATCTCCCATGGCCCGTCGCAATCCACACCCGAGATATGCTCATCTTCGCGGTGCAGGTGCCCCCCTGTCGCGCCCACAACAGCTCCTACGCGATACCGTGAAGCCGCCCCGACTTGCCCCGCCTCAATCGCGTTTCGCAGTTTCACCCCATCCGGGCCTGAGGCCGCCCCGACGACTGTAGTCGCCCCGCGCGAGAGGTTCGCCCGCAGTCTCGCAACTGATGCGAGCCCAAAGCCGCAGTGCTGGTGCCCGTCTATCACGCCTGGCATGACGGTTTTTCCGTTTGCATCGATCACTTCCGCTTCATCTGGAATATCGACCTCGCCTGCCGCCCCCACTGCAGCGATTCTCTGCCCCTCAATCAGAATCGCTCCATGTTCAATCGGTTCGGCGCCTGTCCCATCGATTAGCTGTCCGCCCACGACTGCTTTCCAGCTCATACCTGCCTCCCTGGTGGTGCATGATATGCTCTGAATTTCCTCTACCACAAAAGAAAACCTCCCACCAATGGTGGGAGGTTTGAGCGGCTCAAATACAGCGGCAGATGCGCAACTGTGCTGATGCTATCCTTTGCGGCGGCGCGCAAGTAATCCGACAAGGCCTAGCGTGAGGAGTGCGATTGTCCCCGGCTCCGGGGTTGTGGTGATGTCGTCACCATACGCAAGGACAGAACTTGGGGCATCGCCGCCTGCCACATCATACGTAATTTTATTGTGGTCCGTGGCGTTCGCGATGCTGCCGAATTGTATGCTCCACGTTTGGTTGGGCGCAAGTGTCGTGAGTGGTGCACCCAGGTAGTCGCCGGTCAGGTAATCCCATGAAATTGCCCAGTCGACGTAGGTCGTTGTACCAAAATTGTTAGTGGTTATACTGTCCGTGACGCGGATATAACCATCTCCGGTTCGGTTAAAATCGGGAGGTGAAATCTTTACTGCGGCATTGCCGTCAATGTCATCGAAACGTGTCTGACTCCAACTGGCGCCGATGGCGTCAGGTACAGTCAACTCAAGGCCGTGCTGGTTCTCTTCGCCGAGGTTCTTCAGACCTTTGGTATCCCAGACAAATGCGTAATCAGGATCTCCAGGGGTGCCCACTCCATGCTGATCAATCATGATGAGCAGTGTGTCTTCAAAAGTTGTGCTTGTTACTGTGCCTACGTCCACCCGCATTCGAAAATAGATATAGTCATCGTCGAAAGCGTAATAGGCGCCGGGGTCAGTGGCATCACCAACGAAGTCAAGCTGGGCATCGGCAAGCCCGTTGTCCTGGTCGTTGA
>CAYSRY010000189.1:0-7126 GCA_964433395.1 uncultured Armatimonadia bacterium
AGCAGATCGCCGACGGTTTTGAGCCCCGCTTCGGCCAGTTTCTCGGCACGGGAGGTCCCTACATTCTTAAGCGTTGATGGGGGGGAACTCCACAGTTCCTTAGGGGGGTGTGTTTGGGCCGATTGTTCGGGTTGCGATTGTGGAAAACCGCGCTCCATGGCTTTCAGCAGCTCCAGCGCGCGATTTACAGATTTGCGTCGGTCATTTTTCGCTAAATCAGGATAGGGGGATAAAACTTGTACAATCAGGTTACCTGAACCTGCCGCCTGGTCCCCTAGACCTTCAATGAGGCGTTTTGCCCAATTTTCGGCGTAGAGCGCGATTCCGCCCACTGTGGCGCGATTCTGGTGGTCCTGGGACCTCTCAAGCTCAAGTGGACCCCGCATCTGTTGTACAAATTGATTAATCAATTCGGCGAATCCGCCGTCGGCTTTCGCCATCGGCACTCATTCCCCATCATGAAGTGAGGGCAGCGCGATGCGCTGCCCTCACTGTTAATGAACAATGTGACAGAGACAGCGGCTATTCTTTGGCGTCGTCCATGAACTCATTGTATGCATCCGTTGTGGAGCCGCCGAGATGGTGAGCGTGGAAGCCGGGTGTGACTTCGTCCCATGGAACCATAACCTCAATCAGCGCAGGCTGGCCGTTGGCGTTGGCTGTGAGCGCCCCCTCGATGGCACCAGCGCAATCTTCGGGCTTATCAACGAAGAATCCTGCAAGCCCCGCAGCTTTTGCAGCTTCGGCATGCTTCCAGTTGGCGTCGTATTCAGTGCAATAGAAGCGGGAGTCGCGGCCGACCTTCTGATTCCATTTGATCCAGCCGAGACAGTTGTTGTTGAGGACGATATACGTGATTGGCAGTTTGTACTGGGCGGCGACGATGATCTCCTGCATCTGCATCTGGAACGACCCATCGCCAGTGATGCAGAAAACGTTTTTGCCCGGCCGTGCGCAGGCCGCGCCAATGGCCGCCCCGACCGCATAGCCCATGCATCCGAAATCTGATGAGGAGACCCACGTGCCGGGAGTGTTGAGCTGTATTTCGGTGGCGGTCCATACGCGATTGGCACCTTCGCCGATAACGACGACTGCGTCTTCGGGTTTGAGACGGTTGAGCTCGGCCATGAACTGGGCATGGTGGACGGGGCCCTTCGTGCGGGCGACGAGGTTGTCGACGCGATCGCGCCAGACTGTCTTTAGGGCGGCGATTTTTTCGGCGGTATCGCTTGTGGCGAAATCCTCATTGGAATGCTCGCCGGAGCATGCGTCGGCGAGCTGTTCGAGCGTCAGTTTGGCATCACCGAAAAGGCATATGTCAGCGTTCCAGTTGCGGCCGAACTGGGTCGGGTCGATGTTGAGGTTGATGAACGTGTGATTGGTAGGCATATCCGGCCAGTCTTTGCCGACCGCAAACTCCTCAATCTGGCTGCCAATCCAGAACCAGCAATCCGAATCGGCCAGCAGCGCTTCGGAGACGCAGGTACGGTTGCACCCGACTCCACCAGCAGCCAGCGGGTGGTTTTCGGGGATGCAGCTCTTGCCGTGATTGGTGTACATGACCGGCATGGAGAGGCATTCGGCGAGGCGCCTGACCTCGTCGTAGGCGCCGGACTGATGAACGCCGCGCCCGCAGATCATGACAGGATTGTCGGCTTTGAGCAACGCTATAGCAGCCTCTGCGATGTTGTGCGGATCAGCGAGACAGCGAGTTTGCGGTGCCGGGAAATATGTCGGCATTTCGGCTTCCATGTCGCCGATGTCAAGCGGAATGTCGAGAAAAACAGGGCCACATGGTGGCGCCATCGCGTGTTTAAACGCCTGTGATATTGCCCAGGGAATTTTCTCCGGGCGGTCGACGCGATACGTCCATTTTGCGAACCCGAAGGCGGCCTCCATCTGGGGGAACTCCTGGAGCTCGCCCTTGCCGTGGTTGGCAATGGGGGCATTGGGGGCGATCACGACGAGCGGGATCTTTGCGTAAGCTGCTTCGTGAATCCCCATGAGCAGATGAGAGAAGCCGGGACCAGCAGTGCCCTGGCAGACGCCGGGTTTTCCGGTAAGCTGAGCATACCCGAGGGCCGCGAATGCACCCGCGGTTTCGTGTCTGGCGAGGATAGTTTTAATGTCATCCTGCATGCCAAGCTGATCGTAGAAAATGCACACAGAGTGGCCACCGGGAAGTCCGAAAACGTATTCCACGCCTTCGGCTTTGAGAGCCTTCACCACAGCTTCCGATGCTTTCATAAACGCCATCAGTTCCGACTCCTTCTCGCGTGACACATGATATTTTTGAGCAGGCATCTTACCGTCGCCTGCCAGGCATTCTACCATAGAAGAACTGACATCAAAAGGCTACCAGAAGCACGTTGTCGGCAATTGTTTCGGTAGTGGGCGGATACAGTAAAGCCCCGGCAAAGCCGGGGCTTTGGATTATGAGTGCATGGTCAGGCAGGCGTCAGCTTCTGCGTGCTCGACGCCGCGCGGCAAAACCAGCCATGCCGAGGGCGAACAGAGCGATTGTTGATGGCTCCGGGGTTGATCCGTACGGACCATTAACGCCTCCGTCGAGCGTGAGTTCCTGGGACGGTGCGAAGTCCTCGATTTCGGAAGTAATCGTTTGAACCCCAAACATGAAATCATCAAGGCCGATATAGGAATCGGAGATACGCCATTCGCTGATGTTGCCACTGACTGCGCCTACAATATCAGTGTCCCAGAATGTGAATGCGCCGACGCCTCCACCAAAATCAGTCCATTCTCCGGAGAAGAAATCTGGGGACGCCTGATCAACCCAGAGGCCAAGGCGGTAATCAGCGTATATGCCGGGATTGTCAGCTTTGCCGCCATCCTGATTGTCAATGTAAATGTAGTATTCGCCATTGAAGCGGGTTATTTCTTCGTCGACCTGGATAGCGAAGTAGTAGTAGCCGTCCTGGTGGAGAAACGCGACATTGTCAATATCAATGCGTCCATCGGTTCCGCCAGTCGTATCACCAATGGTGTCACTATAGTAGTTGTCAAAAGCTCCCCAGTCGCTGATGTCGCCATCAATGACTATGGACGCATTAGCTGCAGAATCAATAAGAGCCAATGCTATAATTATCGGCACGAATCTGTAAATTCCCCCACGCATCTGTCCAACTCCATTCCAAGTGCTTGATTCCTGTCCAATCGTATTGTAGCGATGCTGAAAGAGGAAGTCACGCAAGGAAGGCGCGTATCTGCCTCAAGATTGCCTCATTAGTGCCGGATGTGTGGCAGGTGTGATTTCAGGCTTTCCTGTGGCGGCATATGCGTAATGCAGCGATGCCAATCAATGTGAGGAATATCGTAGAGGGTTCCGGTATGAGGTGCGTGATGCCTGAGGGAATGACAGAGGCGCTCATGAAGGTATTTGTCGTCTGGTCGGCAGGGATTACAGCGTCGGAAATGCTGATAACTGAATGATATTGTCTTGTGGCCGGAGAGGCAAGAGAGGCATCAGCCAGCGAGTTTATTTCGGTGTCGCCGAGTGAAGAGCCGGCGATGGCCGGGAGTGTAAATGAGGTAGCGGTGGCTGTGCGAAGTCGTCCGTAGTTTGATGGGAGCGCATAATTATCAGATGTATTGAGAGCCGCTGTTGGAGCAGCGTGTGCAGGCGCTCGCAGTGCCACGATGGTGCACATGAGTAGCGCTATCAAGAGACATGAGAAGAGAATGAATGTGCTTCCCGAAGCAGTGCAATTCTGCACAACTATCAACCCATCCTTGGGAGAGAGTAAATTTCAGCCTTGGTAGTGTGATATCAAGACGCATTGAGCTTGCGCCTCGATTCCATTACGTCCCAGTGACAAAACAGGAGCATATCGGGGGCGCATGAAAAAAAAGAAATCGCCATCCATGGCGCAGCCGCAGTGCAATATGCGAGCCGACCCCTCATTGGGTTCGTATTTACGCTACACCTATTTGGGTATCATGGTCAACCGTTAGAGAGTTAGAATTGGCTTCGTTTTTCTTGAGATACAATGCGTTTATGTGAAACGAAATAATGACGTGCCGGTAATAAATAATGGAGAAATGAGAGAGTGCTGTTGAGTTACTTCAAGATGCTTCAGATGATGAATTGCAGACCATACTGAGGTGGGAAGGAAATGTATTTGACCTCGGTGAAGGTGGCACGTACGATACATAGTTGAGTATCGGGCGCAGATGCGCATTGTGGCATTATGCGCTCGTGAAGAAGCAAAGAGCAAAGGAATGGGAAGATGTCTGGGGATTTTGGAGAGCTAAAGCAAGAAGCGGCAGGTTTGTTGCTGGACTGGGCACTGATGCTTGAGGAGTATTATGGTGAAGCCGGGAGTATGGATTACGACCGGCTCCAGTTTCCGGATGGGGACGGGCCGTCGTACTACATGCAGATGGCGCACTATTCGTACCTGCTGCTTTCGGAGGGTATTGTTCCCGGGGCAAGCGATGAGCAGAAAGAAAGATTCCGCGATGTGGCGTTGCGGAATATTGAATATGTCGTTGGTCTGTACTACGACGACTTCCGGACACCGCATTATTCGCGCGGCGTAGACTGGGGGGCGCACTACGGGGAATGGTTGAATTATTACCTGCGACGGTCGCTTGAGATCATGGAAGAGCGTGGCATCGGAACGCAGGAGCTGCGTGATGAAATGCGGCGCTGCAATTTTGGCGCTATCAGCAAGATCTATGATATTTACCAGGCGCAGTTCGGGCCAGACAGCGGGCGAAAGCAGGAATTCACGGGTAATCATTCGACGTGGTATGCGCTTATGCTGTATGAAGCTGGTCAGTACTATGGCAAGCCCGAGTGGATGGAGTTTGCCGATTATTTCTTTGCGACATATGTAGTGCCGACGCAGTTGCCCTGTGGTGTGTGGCCCGAAGGGCAGGGCATTGTCGTGAATTACTCGCGGGTGACTGCGCAGTCGACTTCTTTGTATGCAGAAGCCTCGCAGGATGAGGCGACTCTTTGCGCGCTGGATAAGGCGCTCACGTTCTTTGATTATTTTTCGTTCAGGGATGGCAGCGCAGCAGTAGTTGCAGACTGTCGGCAGCGCTACCATGGCGTGCCGATGGTATTCATGCCGGTGAGCTTCCTGCGGAGCGAAAAAGGCCGGCAGATGATACTGAATGGCTTGAAGGGCATGCACGGGCTGATGAATGCCGGTAAACTGACACCGGATGATGCGACCGCACAGGGCCTCGCGTTCTATGGCACCTGCCCGCATTTCATGTATTCGGAAGATATCGAGAATATGGCGGCACGTGAGCCCGTTGAGATTTCAGATCTGCCGACGGCGAAACTGCAAGCAGGAAACTGGACCGGCTTTGTGAGCTGGCAGGTAGTGCCGGAGCACCCGTCCCGCTTCATAATTGACTCGCAGAACTTCATTGAGCTGTATCACGATGAGGCGGGGTATCTGATCGGTGGCGGGAACAGCAAGTACATGCCGCGATTCTCGACAGTGCGCAGGGTAACGCGCGGGCGATCGTATATTCCTGAAAATGCGCGTTTGGTTGAAGCCGATGAGACGCATGCAGTGGTGGTATACGAATTTGGTGACGATGCCATCGAAGTAAAATATGAGATGGATGAGGGCAGCGCTCGGATCAGCTTTGCACTGGTCGCCTGCGACTGTCCGGATGATGTTTATGAGGGAGCGGTCTTCCTGTACCTGCGGCCCGGCGAGGTCATCACCGTCGGTGGCGATGATATCACGGTCGAGACGCACAAATTCATTGACAAGACCTTCACTGATGAGATGAATACACTGACGTGGCGTGGCCGGACTTTCACAATGCCTGCCGGCGCGCATACGGCGTATCCGCTGGTCCCGCACAATCCATATCGCCAGGATGGTCTGCCAGAGCCGAGTCAGTATGTCATGCGGCTTGAGATGAAGCTGAGCGCCGAAGTGCAGACAATCGTCATCGAGTAGAGCGAGGGAAAAGCAGCGCAAATTAGGGAACCCAGACAAATGGATTCCACATGCGGCGCCGGAAATGCGCTGCAGCGAGGGGAAACAAATCATGGCACAATCACCGAAAATACTTTTTATGAACCAGAATGCCGGCGTACGCGAATGGTTTTTCAAAGCGCCATCACTGAAACGCGCGGAAGAGCTGGGGTATGAAGTCGCCTGGAATGAGAAGGACGAGCCGCTGAGCCCGTCCGAATGGGGCGATATGCTGGAGGGTGTGGAGATTTTGCTGACGACATGGGGCAGCCCACGTCTGGAAGGCGAGATCCTGGCGAAAGCTGATGCGCTGAAGATGGTCGGGCATGTTGGCGGCTCAGTGGCGCCGATTATTTCGGATGAGCTCTATGAGCGCGGCGTGCGGGTTACGACTGCTAACGTGCTGATGGCGCGTTCGGTTGCCGAACAAGGCATCATGTTGATGATGATGGGGCTGCGGCAGGCACATGTGCACGCGAAACTCGGGACTCGCAATGACGCGATGGTGTGGGGCAAAGACGAGAACATCAAAGTGCCGCAGGACTGTGTAATCGGTATTTGGGGTTATGGCGATGTGGCGAAATGGGTCGTGAGCATGCTGCGGCCAATGGAGCCTAAAACAATCGCGGTCTGCTCGAATCACATGAGCGCAGAAGCCTGTGAGGCCGAAGGCATGGTGAAAATGGAGTTTGACGAGCTTTTCGCCACGTCTGATGTCATTTTCTGCCTGGCCGGAATGACCGTTGCTAATGCGGGCGCAGTGGGCAAAGCGCAGCTCGAGTCGATGAAGGATGGGGCGGTACTGATCAATCTCGGTCGCGCACCCCTCATTCAGCCAGATGCGCTGGTTGAGGAGCTGAAACGCGGCCGCTGGACGGCTATTCTGGACGTGTTCGAGAAAGAACCGCTGCCAGAAGATGACCCGCTGAACAGCCTGCCGAATGTGATTTTGACGCCGCATAACGCAGGGACCGGGCGCGACGGGCATTACCTTGGTGCGATGCTTGATGAGGCAGTGCGTCTCTTCGCTGGTGAACCGTTGAAGTATGAAGTTGAACAGCGGCGCGGTAAAGGCATGACTGACCTTGCGAAAGTGCGTGAGGAGCAGAAGAAACAGCAATAATCGCGCAGTAGCGTATAATAGGCATGCCCGGCAA
>CAYSRY010000190.1:0-4671 GCA_964433395.1 uncultured Armatimonadia bacterium
CGACCCACCTGTGGGCGACGCTGGCGGCTCACGCCTCCGCCCGGGCTTCATTCCGCGCCGCTACTACGCTCACAGCCAGGCGAATTACGTCGATGGCTTCCGTCTTTTCGGCGATCCTCGATATGCCAAGGCCCTGCTTGGCACTGAGGACAAAATGCCGCAGATAGATCTCTTCGGACCATCAATCGAGACTGCTGTAAGGCAGGCTGCCGCGCTCCCTGAAGCCGACATAAAGCCCCGCACGCGTCTCCTCGACCACTACGGCTTTGCCTATCTCAACGAGGGCGAACCCGGCCTGTTCGAGCGTGAGGCATGCATCAACTATACCGCCCTCCGAGGGCACCAGCAGTACGACTATCTCAGCCTCTATCTCTTCGCTCACGAAATGTCCCACCTGCCGGATCTCGGCTATCCTTTTGGCTGGAATTACCGCTGGCAGTGGGATTCCAATATCTACGCACACAATACCGTCGCCGTTGACGGCACCACTCCCCTCTATCCGCATCTCGTTCCGCGCGGCTGGGTATCGCTCATTGGCGACGCTGCCGGCGTTCAGGTGACTGCCGCCGCTCACCAGCCATACCGCTACGACGCCGAACTCGAACCCGCTCAACCCAAAGTGCAGCGCTACGAGCGCATCTGCGTCATGGTCTCCGAAGACGAGCGTGATTCCTACCTCCTCGATCTCTTCGTCGTCGATGGCGGCATGCTCCACGATCAGAGCTGGCATAGCGTCCTGCGCGATCCGGTTCTCCCTGACCTCGACTGGCAGGACCAGCCAACCGGCACTGCGGCAGGCCCCGATGTCCCCATCGACGGCAAATACACCAACGTCCGCGGCGTCGAGACTCAGGACGCGCTCTGCTACATCACCGACATTAAACGCGCCTCTCTCTCTGAACATGCCATGTTCGAATGGGATTACCAGCTCTCCGAGCCGGCTGGCATGCGCCTGCACCTCATTCCGGTTGATGGCGACAAGCAGCTCATATTTGGCAATGGTCGCCCGCCATCTCGTCCCGCCGACTGGCATCTCCCATACGTTTTCGTCCGCGATACTGGCGACGGGCAGGCCGATCTCTCAACACGCTTCGTCTCTGTTCTCGAACCATTCCGCAGCGAATCTGCGCCGCGCATTCACAATGTCACTGCCTCGGGCACATGGCCACTCACCATCACCGTTGAGCGCGACAATGCCACAGACACAATCGAGATCAACGCTGCCTCCGACTATGCAGACGCCCTCAAGCGCGGAGAGCCGCGCAATATCGGCGTCCGCGTACGCACAGAATCAGCCGGCAAATGCCTCCGTGATGTGGCATTTGGCGAAATGCCCACAGATAACCAGTCTGCAGACAGCCAGTCCGCCAACAGGCCCGGCATCGTCAGAGGACAAATCCTCGCCATCGACCGCGGGGTCAATACCATCACCATTCCCGGCCGCATCCGCACGCACACTCTCTCACGCCCGAATGCTCCCCGCTGGATTCGCATCTTCAGCGAGGGCCGCTCTTCAATGTACGAAATCCTCAAATCCCGCGTTGATGGCGACTCCACGGTCCTCACGCTCAAAGAGACTGCCCTGCTTGGCCGTGGCATTCCGGTGGGCTATCTCGACGGCCGCATCGACAATGACATTTGCCTCCCGTTTGCCACTGGCCGCGTCGGCGAAGATGGCGAACTGCACGATTTTGCATGTCGCTTCGCGGGCGCGGTGGTCGAAAATGAGGACGCCTCTGTTGCTCTCAAGCTCCGCGGCATCAATGGCGCCGGCTGGATTAATGGCGAACGCGACTACGATCTCTACCTGCGCGATCAGCTTCCTGCGCAGAAGCTCGAAGAGTTCTTCGGCCCGCTCGAAGACGCGTCCCGCTTCACCATCTACGACTATGGCGTGGGCGACAACTTTGAAATCACTTTCACCCGCGTCGCCGCAGAGTAATCGCTTCCCTGACATATCAAAAGGCCCGGCTCAATCATGAGCCGGGCCTCCTCATCTCACCTGTCCATTCTCCCATCAACTGCCCTCAAACCCGAAAACCCGCGCCGCCATTGCCCGATAGTCCGCATTCAGCACATACAATCCACGCGCTGTGACTTTTTCCGTCGAAAGCTGCGCATACGTATAGCGCCCCGCATCCATCAGGCTGTAACTCTGAAAACCGTTCACTTCCAGCGGATGAAAGTATTTCTTCTCACACGTTTCTGCCCGAAATTCCCAGCTCCAAAGCTCGGATACTTCGGCTTTCACTTCATCGTTCTGCCGTCGCAGCACTCCCAGGTCATTCCAGATTTCCCATGCCGACAGCATCCGTCCATCCGCATTCAGGCAGTACACCCCGCAGCGCGGATCAATATATGCCCATCCGCCCTCGACGTATACCTCAGACGTGATGTGCCCGCCGATGTCGTGCATCATAAGCCGACCGGGAATCCCCGCCACTTCACACAATGCCACCATCAGCCGCCCGAGGCATTCGCAAAGGCCTTCGCCCTTCTCAATCAGTTGCTCCTCTGTTCCGCCATACACATACTCTTCAAAGCTCTTTGGGTCCCGTTTATACAGATCCCGACAAAATCTCATGAACGCCAGTGCCTGCTCGCGATCGCTCACGCACCCTTCCGAAAGCTCCGCCACCACGCGCTCCAATTCCGGCCGCGTCCCTTTCACATATCGCGTCTCCAGCGGCGTGAACTCGCTATAGAGATATTCCATCGTCTGCGGACACAGTATCACCTGCTCTTTCCGCAGTTGATATTCGACGTTCTCCCCATAGTTGACACGCAACTGCTCATGATTATACAGATAGGCGATTTTCCGTTCCGGGCCGACAATTCTATCCATCGCCGCCATCCCGCGATACGCTTCCAGCTCCTCCGCACTCGTCACACTTTCCCCCGAATACAGCTCGCTCATATCAACCATCTGCATATCCCTCCAACTCATCCCCCATAGTGCGCCGCGGTAAGCAGCTATGCATCAACAAAGGCATAAACGTAGAGATATGTACCATCAGATTTCTGCGCAAGAACAGCAAATATCCATCTGTGATAGGGCAATGTCATTGACGAACCTTCGGGGAGGTATGAATCTCTTTGCTCATACCATTTATCAACCCCTGCGGTTAGCTGTGGATCCCACCATTTGGCATTCGCGGCAACGTGATGAGCCATCGAATCCAGTTTTTCTCCGATCTTTTCAGCTTCAATTTGATTGGTGATCGTCACAAATCCGTGTGAATGTAAGAGCTCGCTGGCTGCCGACGGTGTTACCTCATATTTGGCTACCACTGCCGGCCATACCCTTGTAGCGCGCGCGTGGACTAATGTAATACCGTCAGGCCAGGTCAACCCAAATGCGCTTTTAATCTCAGCGTCCGTGGTACCATGAGGCGCAATAAAATAATGCCCAACCAACCACATCAATATCAGTTGCACTAAGAGCAGCAGGCCAATGAAACTTGCTACGCCAATCCAGAAAGGACGGCCTTTTTTAGCGGTATTCGTCTGCTCCAAGATAGAGGTAGAATTCGTGATCTCAGCTGATGTTTGACTCGTGGCCTTATTGTCTTCCATAGATGGGCACCTGTTAAGTTTCCACCGCTACGTTAATATAGTTTTTACCCAGGACCAATCTCTGTAATCTCCGTAGAATTGCCACCGCGTCACAATCGTAATCCAGTCTGCCCCCGGCGTGTACTCATAATACCCCACCGAATGGGTTTTCACCGACGTCACCCGGTCCAGCAGGCCGTATTCGTAGTATGTCAGCCCGTCATCCAGAACAGGACGCACGCTACTCGCTAATTCTTCACCCCATGCTGCCGCAGAAGGCGGTGATTTCGGAACTATAATGACCAGTGAAGGTGCTGTTTTTACCAGCAGCAATCATCTTGGGCCTCTTCCGACACACTCTTTCACCATGATATAAGCGTCCGGATTTCGCCACCACTGATCGGAACCGCACAGATGCGGTCAACACCGCGAGCGAAAATAACCTCATCGGTTGCATCATTCCATATTGGTGTATGGTCATTATGCCTGCCATCCGTAAGGTAACGCTTGTTCTCAGCGTTCTGATCACAAACCACAATCCTGCTCGGCGCATCGGTGACGTACTCGTCCGAGGATGCTACTAACTCCGAGTACGCCAATTGCAGCCCATCGGTGCTTGCAGTAATCGTTCCCTGAGCCCGGGGCATCGGCACCACTTTTTCAGCGGTGCCATCGTCGAGGCGGAGCCTGACAAATGTATTGGGGTACCTTTTGTCATAGTCACTCAGAAGCGCAAATGCCCACTTGCCTCCCAGCGCTGGCGCTGGATCCCCGGGGCCCATGAATTCTGCTTTGGTCGCGCCAGTCAGCGTCGCCACCTTCTCATCGTCGAGGAGAACGACGGGCTGGCCGCCGGCAAGAGGGACGCTCCAAACGATATTTCGCTGGTCAGTGACACTAAAAGCACTAGCAATAGCAAAATTTCCCGACGGCTTGGTATAGGGCGTCAACACAGGCGTACCGTCAGTGCCAATCGGTAGCGTCATCAGATCTCCTGTCAATGATAACGCTCCATTTTGTAATTCCATGAAAGCAAAACAGGGTGGTTGTTGGCCCGTATGATCAAACATGAGCACAAGGAATTGTGTCGCTGAAATATAGGTAAGACGCACCGGT
>CAYSRY010000190.1:4681-7053 GCA_964433395.1 uncultured Armatimonadia bacterium
AATATTCGTCGGCCGAGCTGAAATCAATGAGAGTGCACTTGCCTTCTGGAACGGAACAGAATATGAACCCATCGGACCTCGTCGGGAAGATGAAGCCATGCGAGGCGGGATGCCATGACCATCCCGCCGCGGCCACAGCAAGCAACTCCGGATCGCTTAGTTGGAACGTTCGTGTGCTGGCAACATTAATAAGGACAGGGGGCTTGCGCCGACTTTCAAAACTCTCATCGGGACGTACCGAACCGTTCCTTTTGACCCTCTTGGCTCGATAAGCCAGGAGCCATTTGCCATCGGGCGAGAGCGCATAGGGCGGCAGGATGTCGGCATAATCATCTGGTGTGCTCTGAGGAGAGCTGACCTTGGAGGAGGCAGGCTCTTCTGAAGTCGGTGTTGGACTAACCCGCTCAAAACGTGAGCAGCCGGCGATGATAACGCCGGTGAACAACAGCCACCAGAACACCAGTACCCTCCGATGCTTGCGCATTGAGAGTTCCTCCTTATAGGTACGATGAATTGGCAGTTCACAGCCAATGAGGACTGTATGAATGAGGATACCTTCATCCACAGTACATTACGCGATAGCTGTTAGTTATATTGCATCTACGCCATGTTTTGACAGCAGCTTTGCACGTCCCTGTTTCATCAGTTCCGTTCCGTGCGAACGACATACTCCATCGTAGCGTCTCTTGCGGACCAGCCCCTCTTTCAGCTACGCATCCTCCGAGAATGCAGACTATCACCACGTGCATTGTTGCCACATGCCAGTCACCAGCCTCTTACACTGTTCCTATCACAGCGTTCCGCCAATATCGTGTCCACAGGTAACCATCCCCACCATTCATGTCAAAAACGCACGCCTGCTACTCCTTCGCCCCATGCTGGCGCAGCAGCTCCGCGATTTTAGTATCCCCACAACTTTCTGCATTACGCAATGGTGTCGCGCTCAATCTGTCGGTGGCATTCACATCCGCACCATGCT
Organism: uncultured Armatimonadia bacterium; assembly: GCA_964433395.1. Lineage (GTDB taxonomy): Bacteria > Armatimonadota > Zipacnadia > Zipacnadales > UBA11051 > UBA11051. The sequence continues at coordinate 5,661 of CAYSRY010000190.1, forward strand.
CAATGAGCAGCTTCGCTACCTCGAGTTTGCCACGGCCTGCTGCTTCGTGCAGTGGTGTCTTGCCGTCTTTGTCGGCTATGTTTATCTCCGCGCCGTGCTCAATGAGTAGTTTCGCCATCTCAATGTTGCCAGTGTATGCTGCTTCGTGCAGCGGTGTACGACCATATATGCTACTATTTGTATTTGCATCTGCGCCACACGTAAGCAATACGTTCACAGCCATAGGGTAGGTATTTGACATCACCATCGTATACAGCAGATCATTTCGGCTGGCCATCACCCACCCCACCAATGCGACGATCGGCAAGCTGACGATTATTAGAATAATGATGCCCGTCCGCCTTTTCATCGCCTATCGTCTCCTCTGCTTGATTGCTGCCTGGCGATACCCTTCAACAACATGCGAGACTGCAGCGAATAGCCGCATATACGCTGATAGCAATACTAATGGCTATCGCAGTTACATTTCCTCACCACCAGCAGCTACCGCTGCAACCCTCCCCCCCTGCGCATAATCACTGAAACCGAGGGTGGTACAGAGGTCTGCGGTGGGCATGCGGTAACATCGCTGCTGGCCGACGTAGGTATGCGGATTGACGGTCGCTCCCTTACTACTCCGCGTCCATCTCATACACATGCACTCCCAACGGCTCAAACTCCTCCGGGAATACTCCCCCGCTCATCTCAACTGCCCGGTCCTCAAACCGCACGCGCACTGTCCCCTGCTTCGGCGACAGTTTCGGCCGAACCATCGTTTCGCACGCCACTTCATCACGGTTCACCGCGATTATCACCGTCCGGTCCGCCAGCTTCTTCTCCCAGAAATGCACCTCAATGCCCTCTGCGGGCGTCTCTATCCATGTCGCAATCTCTCCGTCGGCCTCAAGGACCGGTCGCAGCGCATCAATTTCGCGCAGCCACCCTGCAAATGCCGAGAGCACCTCAGGCACATCGGCCACCGTATAGAATGAGCTGTACTGCTTTGCCCACCACCACCAGTTCAGGCCGCTCGAATTATGCGCAAGTGCCATATACATATCCGCGCGCAGCTTGCGTGCGTTGGGGGTTATCTTCGCCGGGTCTGCGGTCCCGCCATCTTTCACTATCGCGCTCTGCTGCCGATCATAGAAGCCCAGTATCTCCATGACAGGCTTATCACCCCCGAGCAGCGCACGATGAGTCTCAATGCGCCCCGCCACCTGCGCTGTGCTCCCATAGACCTGCGTCCAGTGCACATCCAGCGCGTTCCGGTAATCCCCGACTGCGCTGTCGCCCGCAACACTCACTATCACCGGGTGGAACGGGTCCATTCGCTTGATCAGTTGATACCATCCTGTCAGGTCCTCCGGCGAAACATATTGATGGCTCAGGTCCGGCTCGTCAAAAAGATACC
>CAYSRY010000191.1:0-7049 GCA_964433395.1 uncultured Armatimonadia bacterium
CATGTGTCAGCCCCAGCTCCGCACTCAAGCCGAGCTTGGGAAACATAGTGCCGACGGCTGCACCACCAAACCAGCTTGCGAAATTTCCCAACCACGCGAGCTTCATAAACACTGGCCACAGATGATGGCAGTCCACTGCCTCCGCATCGGTTGCCGACGCCTGCGCTGGCTTTGCCAAGCCCGGGCCTCCCCCTGCTGTCAGCAGCAGGACGACCACCGCGACCACATTCACCCCAACACACAGGTAGAATGGGAGTGATGGATGGGCATCATTCCAGAGAATACCCGCAAGTGGTGGCCCCAGCAACAGCCCTGTACACCAGGACATGTTGAACAGGCCCAGATTCCTGTTCAGAGCCCGCTGGTTCCCGGCGGTTCGATCGGCCAACCATGCCTGAACCGCTGGCCAGACCATGCCGAGAAATGCGCCCTGAAAGGGCACCATTGCGAGCAGCCAATAGGGGTTGGGGGCAATAGTATAGAGTGTCCAGACAACCGATGTCATGAACACGCCGACAATGGCGCTACGCTTGCGTCCAATCCGGTCTGCAATGCGCCCGGAGAAAACACACACCAGCGCATACCCTCCGGCTCCGAGGGCCCCCAACATCCCCAGTATCCGAGGTGACGCGCCCATGCTTACGCCCAGGAACTGCATTGAGAGTCCCACGCAGGCAACGGCCAGATCCATGAGAAACGCACTGGCAAAAATGCCGTAAGGACGCGCGACATGCTCCATCGCGCATTCCTGTAGTGCTTTTTCGGAGTATGGGGCTTGCTCCAAGACTGCGCAATCTGTCTCGGCGTTCATCCGGCACAATTCTCCATCAGGCGCGCAGCGAGTCGCTCATACGCAAACTCCATAAGCACCTGCAGGTTCTCTACGTCGGCGGCGTTATAAGCGATCAATTGGGCCAACGCCTCTTCGTCTCCGCGCAGGTATTCATACCATAATCGCACTGCATCGTCACCCGACATCTCTGAAATTCCATCTTCGCGCGCAATACCGAGCTGTCGCTCAATGCTCTTGAGCCCGCCTTTCAGCCCAAGCTTGCCCAGGTCAAACCGCAGATCCACATGCAAATGGTCCCACGTGACGCTCGGAAAACGCCGCTGCAGGAACGGAACGTCAAAAGTGCGCCCATTGAATGTGACAAGCATCCCGAAATCAGCGATATTCTCTGCAAAGTCATCCATGTTGTCGCCGGCCACATAGGTGGTCGTGCGTATACCATCATAGATCCCGATAACGGTCACATCTGCCCAATGTCCAAGACCAGTCGTCTCAATATCGAGAAACGCGACATGCCGCTTGAAAGCTGGATATGCTCGCCAGTGTTCAGCCCCTGGGAGACTTTCAGAGAAGAATGAGTGGTCGCGGACTGCAAGCGAGCGGCGCGATGCTTCCAGACGTTGGCGGACTTCATTCCATCGAGCGCCAGAGAAGCCTGGAACCCGTTCACAACACCCAATTGCTGCCTCCCAGCTGTCAATACCACATTCCCAGAGCTGCCGTTCTTTCTTAGGACCGACGCCGGGCAGATGAACAAAAGTCCTCTCAAGCACGCTACCTCGCCAACCTATCCAAGTGTCTCTCGAAGTGCTTCACAAACGGTTGCGGTATCTGCATCATCAATGTTCAGGTGAGTCACAAAGCGGATCAGCTCCTCGTCGCGAGCCGAGGCTAGAATGGCGCGGTCCCCGAGACGGCCGCACAGAGCCGGCGCACTGATATCCTCGCGCATAACACGGAAGTAGACCATATTCGATTCCACACTTCCAAGATCAACCTCAATCCCTGGCAGGGCAGCCAGCGTCTCGGCAATCTCGACCGCGTGTCTGTGGTCATCTGCCAATCGCTCTACGTTGTGGTCCAGCGCCCAGTTGGCCATGCCGGCCAGCACCCCGGCCTGTCGCATGCCACCGCCGAACATTTTTCGGGCCTCACAAGCAGTCCCGATGAACTCCGCCGAACCGACGATCATCGCCCCGACAGGACATCCCAAGCTCTTTGAAAAACAGAATGTGCAGCTGTCGACGCTGTCCACCAGACGACGCGGCTCTACCCCACGTGCCACAGACGCGTCCAGGATGCGGGCACCATCGACGTGCACTGGAACCCCATGTTCATGTGCCATCTCGCCCACTGCGTCCATCTGTTCAGCGGTGAGTACAGTACCACCGCAGTTGTTGTGCGTATTCTCGAGGCAAACCACTCCGGTCCGTTGGTGGTGAAGATCACCATCTGAGAGTGTATCGGCCAGCCGATCGAGATCAAGCATTCCATGCAAACCCGGGAGCGGCCTCACCATGGCACCGCAGACGGCCGATATGCCACTACGCTCATAATGGTATATGTGAGCAAGCTCATGGCAAATCAGCTCTTCTCCCGGGCGCACAAAGCTGTAGATGCTCACAAGATTGCCTTGGGTGCCACCGGTGACAAAAAGCGCGGCCTCTTTGCCAAACAATTCGGCACACCGCTCCTGCAGAGCGTTGACCGTTGGATCCTCGCCCGCTACATCATCTCCGAGTTGAGCATCAAAACCCGCATGCAGCATGTCAGGGCACGGCAATGTCTTCGTATCACTACGCAAATCGATCATGACATTCAGCTCCCAGCAAGTGCTGTAGCGTGACTAAAGCCGCGGCCAGATGATGCCGCGGCTTTAGTATTCGCTATGTGCAATATGTGTGCGGGTATGCACGAAAGTCCCGCGCAGCCATGTTCAGATCCGCTTCGGACGGCTTTTCACGCGCCGGATGATAAACCTGCTACCCTGGTAGATCCCGTAAGCGAGCACATAACATATCAGGATCAGGTAGCCCCAGCGGAATTTGCGCGATGTAATGGTCACAGTGTGCGTCGGACGCGCTGCATCTATCTTAAAAGTAGCAGTATTACCTGCAATCTGAGCGATGCCTGACGCGGGGCTTACAGACGCCTCAAGAATACTCCCCGGCATTTTGACCACATAGACCAGATTATGCCCACCAGCCTTTGCTTCAGCAGCATTGGTCGGGCTATGGTACTGCAGTCGCACATCCTCCGTCCAGACATAGGTTGTGAAAAAAGACAATGGCCGCTGCACAACATCCATGATGGTTGAGCCATCAGTATTCCCAGGCTTCATAAGTCGGCTGCTGATAAAATTGCGCCCGATTGTCCGTGTTGATTTCGTCTCACTCTTGCTGCTCCAGTGAATCTGCCACCTATCTCCGGCCTCAACATCATCAGTCCATTTGTTGAGAGTTTTCTGATCAAAGTACGAATTAGCCTCAGCGCTGACCTGCCGGAGGCCGCTCCCGTCCAGATACAGCTCCGTATACACAGCTACCCGCTCGCTATTGACGACCAACGCAAACGGAACTGTAAGTACGAAGCACATTAATCCCGGCAATCCGGAGAGCCATATCGCGATTCTGTTTCGTGAGATCAATTCAGACCTCGCTTTCATTCCGCGGTGCGCGAGCAAACCACCCCGCGAGAAAACCGAGCCCAAGAAGCACAAGCATCGCTACGGACCTTGGCAGCTCACAGTGCACACCGAAGAAGTAGAAGCGCATTGGCGACCAATTGCTGACAAAGAAAATAACTGCAACTATTCCAAGTAATAACCACGCGAAAAGCCGCAGATCCCAGACAGGCAACTTAAAATTGCCGAACGCCGCACGACACCCTTCCTTCGCACGGACAAATGGCCCCGGCTTTATCGACGGTGCAACCCGTGACGATGGCTGAGGCTTCGCGCTCTCACGCATAGTCTTCGTCTCTACAGTCTCCTGGGAACCCGTCTCCTGTGTCCCCCGGCTATCTTCTGCCTCGGGACGGCTTTCTTCATGCATACCGGCAGGTCCTCCCTTATGTCGGACGGCGCCGCTGCGTTCGCGACTATACTCATTATAACATGGAATTATACGGGTGCATAGAATGGCCTGTCAAGCTGATGCAGCTCACATTTCAGCGTAGTGCCACCTCACGTTACATGCAATTCGCTCGCCAAAAAGAAAGGCTGTACCCAAATGAGTACAGCCTTCATATGACAATATTTATCTCCATCGCCTACGCGGTCTCTCGGTCACCTGAAGCGCGTCGTTCGATGGCAGGCACTCCGCCCCCCCGAACAGTCTCTTCCGTAATCGTGCATTTTACGATCGTATCATCCGATGGGACATCAAACATGACATCCAGCATGACTTCGTCGATGATTGTCCGCAATCCGCGTGCGCCAGTCTTTCTTTCAAAAGCCAGCTCTGCAATCGCCTTCACAGCGCCATCGCTGAATTCCAATGTCACGTCATCTAACGTAGACATGAGAGACTTGTACTGCCGAACAAGCGCATTCTTTGGCTCAACAAGTATACGTTGCAACGACGGGACATCCAGCAGGTCGAGTGTTGCGAAAATCGGCAAACGGCCTACAAACTCAGGGATCATGCCGAATTTCACTACGTCTTCGGGGATCACACGCGAAAGCAATTCGCTGTCGCTGAGTTCTCGCGCCTCGGACGAGCTGGCACCAAAACCTATTGCCCGGTTGTGCGTACGCTGGCGGACTATGTCGACAACACCATCAAATACGCCACCGCATATGAACAGGATATTCTTGGTGTTGATCTGAATGAACTCCTGCTGCGGATGCTTGCGTCCGCCCTGTGGCGGCACATTCGCAACCGTTCCTTCGAGAATCTTGAGCAGCGCCTGCTGCACACCCTCACCGGACACGTCGCGTGTGATTGACGGATTATCTCCGCGCCTGGCAATTTTGTCTATCTCGTCAATGTATACAATACCGCGCTCTGCGCGCTCAATATCACCATCTGCGGCATTATAGAGCTGCAGCAGAATATTCTCAACATCCTCGCCTACATAGCCTGCCTCAGTAACCGACGTGGCGTCAGCGATCGTGAATGGGACATCAAGTAAACGTGCGAGCGACTGAGCAATCAGTGTTTTACCTGAGCCAGTTGGCCCAATCAGAAGCACATTGCTTTTATCGAGATCGACCTCATTCTCTGAGTAGCCGAGACGAATGCGCTTGAAGTGATTGTATACGGCCACAGAAACAACACGCCGCGCGCGCTCCTGACCGATCACATACTGCCCCAGATGGTCAAATATCTCCTTCGGCGTTGGTACATTTGTGTCAGCAATACCCTCGTCAGCAGCCTGCTGTTCCTTGTTGCGCAAAATCTGGTTGCACAAGGCAACGCAGTCCTTGCAGATATACACACCCGGACCGGCTATCAGCTGCTTAACCTGGGTCGGCCGCTCCCGCCCGCAAAATGAGCAACGCAGATGCCGCCCGTCATCGTCATTACCAGAACCATTGAACTCCATCAGCTCTCGCTCCTGCGACGTATTCCATGCCGTACTGCCGGGCCACTACGCCTCTTCACTGTCCGGCTGCTGTTCGGCAATTACGTCGATAAGACCATACTCCTTGGCCGCGTCGGCAGACATGTAAAAGTCGCGCTCAGTGTCGCGCTCAATTGTGCCGATTTCCTGGCCAGTGTGCTGCGCAATAATTTCATTCAGTGTCTTGCGCGTATTGATTATCTCCTCCGCCTGAATCGCAACATCAGTGGCCTGGCCAGAAATGCCTTGTGACCAAGGCTGATGTATCAGCATTTTCGAATGCGGCAGAGCAAATCTATGCCCCGGCGCGCCGGCTGCAAGCAAAACTGCAGCCATGCTTGCACACATGCCTACACACCACGTGTGCACTTCAGGAGAAATGTACTGCATTGTGTCATATATACCCAACCCTGCGTTCACCGAACCACCAGGCGAGTTGATATACATGGAAATCGGCTCAGTCGGATCCTCGCCCTGGAGAAACAACATCTGGGCTATAGCCAGACTGGCCACAGTGTCGTCAATCGCAGTCCCCACAAAGATGATGCGCTCGCGGAGCAGCCGACTGTAGATGTCGTAATACCGTTCACCACGCGGCGTCTGTTCAATTACATGGGGTAGAAACATGGGCTCCCCTCCTGGGGTCATGCGGCATACAGGTCGCTATTCCTCGGTCGCAGTTTCGGCTTCCTCTGCTTCTTCAGCGGCCTGAGCGTCAGCATCAGCTTCGGCTTCGCCTGCTTCAGCGGCCTCAACGCCCACGCGAGCCTCGACCTGTGCCACGAGTTTGTCCCGCTCAGCCTGTTTGACATCAGCATAGGAATCTCGCGGGACTTCTTCGACTTCGCAATTATCAACAATGAAGCTGATAATCTTGTTCCTCAATGCGCGTTCACTGAGCTGATCTTCCAGACCTTCCTGCACTTCCAGTGTCTGGCGCACGAACGCGGCATCCATATTGCTTGCCTCTGCAAACCGCTCAATCTCAGCATCAAGATCAGCATCTTCCAACTCGATAGACTCCGCTTTGCGGATCTCTGCCAGCGTCAAGTCCAATTTGAGGGACGCTTCAGCACGGGCCGCCTCGTTGCTCCGAATCTGCTCCTCGGTCACGCCGGCCATCTCAGTGAAAGCCTCAAGCGTCATACCCTGCGAAGCGAGCGTCTGCTGGAAATTCTGCAGACCACCTGCAGCAGCGCGAGCTACCAGGCTGTCCGGCAGGTTGATCTCGGTTCCTGCCAGGATTGCGGCCAGAGCATTGTTTTCGCTCTCCTGACGCGCCTGGTCCTGAAGCCTTTTCGCGAGCTGTTCGGTGATGCCAGCCCTCAGGGCCTCGACATTCTCAAAGTCGCCCTGCTCCTTGGCAAATTCATCCGTCAATTCGGGCAGCTTTCGCTCGACAATCTTCTCAATCGTCGCGGAAACCGTCACTTTGCTGCCGGCCAACTCGTCATTGCCATAATCTTCGGCATACTCGTGCTCGACGCTAACGGTATCGCCGATCTTCTTCCCTACCATCGCGACATCAAGCGCGGGCTCGTATCGGCCGCTGCCAATGATGAAGTCCTGCGTCTCCTCAGATGGCTCTTCGCCTTCTTCGGGCTCCTCACCAGTGTCAACTGTCACCTTTGCGGTGACTACGTCGCCCTCTTGCACCTCTTCGCGATCAGTCTCAGTCTCTACGGCTGCA
>CAYSRY010000192.1:0-3117 GCA_964433395.1 uncultured Armatimonadia bacterium
TGCGACACATCAATCAGCAATTCCGAAGTCGCACCAAGCTCATCTGCAAGTATATTCCGGATATCTGCGATCAGCATTGCGTGGTGTACGAGTGTCGCGCGCGCAGCAATATCATATGCAGAGGCAAACGCCCGCCCTATTAGCTCATCGTCGCGATAAATCCGCGAACCGAGAATTGTCTTCCACAACCCCGACAAACCTGCCGGTAATGTCCCGTGAAACAATGCTTTACGAATCAGCATTTTCAGCCGCGGAATCCCCACGAGCTCCCACGGCCGCCGCGCGTACATGATACTTGCAAGGCCACTGAGAGGCGATCCGCAATGCAGGGCAAAAGTCACCATATCTTCCCGCAGGCCCAGGGCAGCTGCCGCCTCTGGCGCGAAAATCTCACCCACTCTGTGAAATTCCACAAAATGATTCCCGCCACCGAGCTGCCCGATGCTCAACCTCGTCCCTCTCAGGGCAAACTCCGGCATAATGCGCAGGACGCGCTCTGGTGACAGAGGTGTGCTCAGTGTCGCGCCCGGCTGAAGTACGCGCTGAAGCTCTACATCCGAATACCCGAGCTTCGCGCAAGCCTGCTCTGGCGCGATGATTGCTTCCATCAGTTCATCAGGTGTGACGACGGGCTCAGTACGCTTATAATACCAGCGAACGCGCTGGTCGATGGCTTTCAACAATCTCTGCCATACCGCGCGATCAATGTCTTTTGCGCTAATGTCTGTTTTCACCATCGCCATCGCGCAGTTAATGTCGCACGAAATGGCCGTTGGGACATAACATCCCTCAAAACACACCGCCAAGCCGGTTGCAAAATGGTTTTTCGGCTTGAATGCCACATCCGGAAGCAGCACGGCCGGGCCGACCCGATGTGGCAGGTTAGTCAGATATTCCATGCGTCTGCACTGCTGCGGCGAAATCACCGCATCATCAGGTAGATACCCGTGCATCGCATAGCCAAAACCACACTCAGAACAGCCCATCGGTCACATCCCTTACAAACAAATACGCTTTCTCCGGCCCGTCTTCACGACGCAACCACAGTGTGTAACACGCGACATCCTGCAACGTCTCTGTCAACCTTGTCTGCTGCTGCGCAAACCAGTCATCAATCTCAAAATAACTCGACAGGACGCCCGCGTAATAATCAAACTCCGCCACCTGCGGCGTCAGGCGACTCACCGCATAAAGCCGCGCGGAGGCCCGCTCCGAGCTGATTTCCTCAAGCCGGGTTTCTCCATCGCTGAACCTCGGCAATATCAGTGCGACGGGTTCCACCCATTGTGCCGACAAGCTCGACCCCCGAGTCCTCCTGTACTTTATTCCGCACCCGAACAGGCTCATAGCAGCTGTAGACATTCGCGCCATCAAAAAACACAAGATCATCCGACAGCAGACGAAAATCGCGCTCCTCGCCCAACCGCATGCACATGGTCGACTTGCCAACGCCGGAAAACCCGCCAATCAGCACGGCTTTCCCATTCTTCATTGCGCCGCCCGTATGCACCCAGAATTTTCCGGCATTGAGCCCCAGATACCAGGCCGCCGGATAGTACAGCATGTGATACATCAACCGCGTGGGGAAATAATCCGAGGGGAAACGGCGCATCATCACTCGCAGGTGATCCCAGAAGGTCTGGTAGTTCAGCCGGCCTTCCACCTCAAGTGGAAGGCCGGTTCCATATTGCATCGAAAAGCGGGCGAAACCGGGGATAAATGGCATCGCCACTCTGTCGCCCTGCCCATAGATCTTGCTGGAAACCCGAGGCATAGCTGGCCCCAGAGGCGGCTGTTTCCCGCCCAGCAGGCCCTCATTCACCCATTCCAGCCGTGAGTGCACATGAGGCGTGGCGTCTACTTCGATCCTGCCAAGCAAACCCCGTAGAAACTCCATCAGTGGCTCATGATTGCACGAAAACTGCACCACAGCTTCATCAATACTAACTGTTAGGCTACCGCTCTCTCTCATGGTTCCCTGTCCGTAATCGATCTCCAGAGATCCCGAGAGACAGCCCTATTTTGGACTGCCCAAGAAACCATCACACCAGAAGCATGGTTCATAACCGCAATCAGACATCAAAGAACATGCCCGACGCACTTTCTCCATAACATCTGACTGATAGATCGGGAGGTCTGGGCGGAAGTACTGCTCATGAATAAGCAGTTCAATCATTTCACCCGTATGCGGATTCGCTGCCATCTTTTCGAGCTGCGGAACGACCTGCTCAACCGACATTCCGTTGACAACCTGATCGCAGTTAACAAACGTAATGCCTTCTGACGTATCGGTCCATGCGTCGCGCGACGCCAAGTGCCCAGCCCGCTCATTATCAAGATAGTACATTGTGGTATACGGTTTTCCATACACCTGCGGAAGCGCGATGAGCGTGTCCACACCGCGATCACGCAATGCCCGACATCCTTCCACCGTAGTCTCAGCCCAGTGTACGGTCGTCACGTGCCCGGTGACTGCTTCACCCGCAAAACGATGAATCTGCTCCATCACCATATCAAAATGCGTGCCGATGAAATCATAGCTTGCATCCTGATAGATGCGGTTCGGGTAATTCTGCAACGCATGAAAGGAAAGATGCAGCCAGTCCGAGTTTTCTTCCCACTCTTTTCGATATTTTTCTGGAAACATCGTCAGGTTGAAGTCGCGTGCTTCATTCTGATAGTAAATATTCGCGTGCACACAGGTGCCGAATTCGCGGTGAATATCACGCCAGAAGCCGAGGAAATAGTGGTCGAAAAGTGAAGGGTACGCATCAGGATTACGTCCGATGTCCACCAACCACTCAATGTTATCATCAATCGAAAATCTATACCGCTTCGCGCTGTTGAGGTTCACATACACCTGAATCTGCTGCTCGATCTTCACCCCACCAAGCGTCAGTACTACGGTGATTATCTGCGAGCCGCCACCAATAGCTATTCCGGCCTTGAACCATCCGTCAATCATATGGGCAGCGACGCCATTAACTGTCACCTCGCCACCTTGAAACGCCATTCCTTCCACATTCAGATGCAACTTGCCGTCAACGATGGCCCCGTCATGACGACACAGAATGTCACCATCCAGTGGGGACGTCAGCTGCAATTTCCCCGCCGTAA
>CAYSRY010000192.1:3169-7029 GCA_964433395.1 uncultured Armatimonadia bacterium
CTTCCGCGTTCATCGCGTACCCCTCCGCTGCAAGCTATTCTTCGTCAGTTTCTGCCGTTTCCTCAATTGGTTGTACGGCCTGCTGCACGTCAGTATCTACTGCAAATTCTACCTGTTCCGCGGCATCTGCCGGAGCGCCGACCTCGCCGGACACTGCGGGTCCTTCGCCAGACACGTCGCCTGACTGCGCATCACTTGGCTGACTCTCTGCGTGCTCTTCCCGCGTCTTTTCGTTACCGTTTCCTTGACGCCCTCCGCGACGCTCCTGCCGACTTGCCCCGTTGCGCCGAGTGCCTCTGCCGGGGCGCCCTGAAGATGCCGGCCGCATCAGATCCGTTGTCCGCCAGTCACAAATCGAATCCAACAAGTTCTCGCGACATGCGTCAATCTCGCCCATCTGCTCTTCAGGTATCGCACGGTCAAACGGCAGCTCAGGCGCTCCGCCCAGGTGCCAGATGATGTTCGCCACGGCGTTGGCCGTATCGGCCAGCACATCAAAGGACATCTTATCAAGAGTATCCTCATCACTATGGTGATAGAAGCGAGAACTTTCCAGATTGGAGCGATAGAACCACAGTGACGGAACCCCCACCATGTTGAATGGGAACATATCTGAATAGGGACTCACCGAACGTTTCACTTCTGCTACAAAGTCGACCTCGTCAATGCACTCCTGTGTCCAGTTCACCAGAGACTCGCCACCGACAACGCTCACTTCATTTTTGCCCATCCAGCTCCCGACGCTGTCAATGTTCACCACCAGCCCCGCTCGCTGTGCGCGCGCAATGTCTGCCGCCACGTACTGGCGCGATCCCTCGGAGAGATTCTCTTCCCAGCCACAACTGAGCATTTTCACAGGGCGCGGAGGAGTCCCTGGACCAAGGGCTTCCGCAACCGCCAGCATGATTGCCATACCGCTGCCGTTGTCCTCTGCGCCTTCACCAAGTGAAACTGAATCATGGTGACAGGTCACATAAATCGGCGCCAGACTCGAGTCCTGCGCATTGAAAGAAGCGATCACATTCTGCGATTTCGCTTCCCATTTTGAAGTCTGGATAATCAGCTTGCCGACTGGCTCGTGCATTTTTGCGATTTCCCACGCCTCTGTATATGCGACTGTTGCCGCAGGAATTGTCAGAAGATCAATCCAGCCCGCCACAAGCCCCGCATGTACATTCCACGGCATCGGCAACCGGCTGTCAACGAAAAGCAGCGCCTTCAGACCGCTTGCGCAGAGCCGCTTCAGGGTCTCTGGGTGATCTCCCACTATGCCGAACACAAAGCCGATCTTGCCATTCAGATCTTTCCCGCGCAGGTCGGCCTCTGTCCCGGTCCCAAGGTCTATAATCGGCGCCTCGATCCCAAGGGTCGGAGTCGACGGAGAGTGCGCCATCGGGTGCACAGACGACTCGCGCCATTTGCCGTTGATGCTCACCTGCAACTGAGCATGCTCCGGGGCCCAGGCGATTGCCGGAAATTCCTGCAGCTCGGTCGCCAGACCATATTTATCCATCTGACTGGCCATATACTGAGCTGCGTGCAATTCCTGCTCGCTGCCTGCCGGCCTCTTACCTATCTGCTTTGCTATGTGTTGCAGACGCTTCTGCAAAGTGTCCGCCGTAATGTGGATCTTTCGGCTTCTTTTTGCCAAAATACACACTCCTTATGCAAACACGCAACGACAGACGGATCGCATCCATAGGGGACGCGAACCGCCGCATCGCAACTGTCTTATGGGACAGGATAAAATTGAGGTTTGCGTTCGGGGCTATTTCGAGGTCGAATTGCCCCACTCATCATACATCACAATCTCGCTTATGTCCTTGCGGTTTTTCACACCAGCCTCTACCATTGGGAAGCCAAGAGGCATCAATTGCACCACGCGGACATCATCCGGCGCACCAACCACCTGGCGGGCACTGTCTTCATCAAAGGCCCCGATCCAGCATGTGCCAAGTCCTTCTGCAGCCGCCTGCAGCGCGATGTGCTCCAGGGCTATTGCCACGTCAATGACATACGCCGGCTGACCGCACGCCATGATACGTTCATCCGTAAGCGCACAGGCAACAATGACGATCGGCGCCTGCGCGAGGAACATTTGACCCTGTGCGGCGTCCACAAGTCTGCGCCGTTTGTGCGCGTCAGTCACCAGTACGAATCGCCACTCCTGGCCATTACCAGCTGATGGCGCAAGGCGAGCCGCCTCCATGACCCGGCCCAGTATATCGGCTGGTACCGGAGTATCGAGGTACTTGCGTACGCTGAAACGCTTTTGAATCGCATCCAATACCTCCATTACGGTCATCCTTTCGCACGCCTGCAGACATAATCTCATATACAGGAGCAATACAGCTTCAGGCACTGTATAGTATTCTACGTCATTATATTGTCCAATCTGTCCCTGATTTCCTGCAAAATCCTCTTTCCCGGAGGAATGCTGCGCCTGCGGGCGAAGGGAAACAATGTAATATTCCCATTCTCATCCGGGGGTCTTTTCCTTGGCACGCAAAGTCCGTTCTCAGCGCGTTGATCCGACAATGCCAGGCCAATTCAGACGTACTGCTGTGGATACTGTCACTGAAAATCCGTTCTATCCGCTCTGGCGCGTGTCAAATGCCAGATTTGCGTTCTTTTATGGCCAGCTTGCAGACATGCTGCATGCCGGCATGACTATCCGGGACGCCATGCAGATGCTCGCAGACAGGTCCATTGACCGAAGACTCCGCAAAGCAGCAGCGGCGATAGTACCAGCGCTTGCTGCCGGTCAATCATTCTCCTCACAACTGGCGCGATTCCCCGAGCTTTTCCCCGACCACATCCGTGGCATGTTCAGAGCTGGCGAGGCAAGCGGCGAACTCGACATCACAGCGCGACAGATCTCTGAGGAGTACTTCGACAAACAGAAGAACGCGTGGAAAGTCATGCTCGCAAAAGTCTGGTTCTCAATGCCGCTTTTTCTTATCCCATTCGTACTCCCCCTGCCACGCGCCATCGATCTTGGCTGGCCGTGGTATTTTCAGACTATCACCCACATCTCCATACCAGTTGTGATAGCCATTCCGCTTGGTTACCAGGTCCTTAAGGTTGTCCTTAATGTGAGGGCAATGCGCAACGCGCGCGACTGGCTCCTCTACTATCTCCCGGGCGCTGGAATGCTCCTGCGCTCTGCTGCCTTGCGCAGATATCTCGCAACGCTCGACTCTCTTATTCGCGCCGGCGTACCGATACAGCAGGCCATGGAAATCGCTGCCGAAACTGCCGGGAATCGCGTAATAGAGAGACAGTTGGCACAGGCGGCTGTCAAAGTCAGACAGAGGATGCCCATTGGCGTGGCACTCAAAAAAACTAACGCTCTGCCTGATGAGGTGCGCCGTTCACTCGAAATTGCCGAGCGCTCCGGATCATATGACAACTCGCTCTCAAGCCTGCGCCAGTGGGCTGAAGATACTCAGAATACCAAAGTCAAAATCGCCGGCATTGCCGGATACACACTTACACTGCTCATCACAACCGGACTGACCGTTGCAACCCTGGTCATTGCATGGAAAGCCTATTTCGATGCCATATTCGCCAAGGCAGAGACGCTGATGCCCTGATGGTCACTCCTGCCAATAACCATAAGAAATATTATGCTGAAGGCATTAAGCTTCAGGATACGTGAGGAGGCTCATGCTTGTCATGCGTCCGTTAAAGATGTTTGCCGTCCTCGTTGCCATCATACTATCAACCGCATTCTGTGCTGCTGCTGAACTTGCGAATCCCGGCTTTGAAGATGGGCTTGCGTCATGGCGGGTGTTCTCCCATGCCGAAACCCCCGTCACTATATCGGTCGATAACCCTGCATCCGGCCGCAATTGCGC
>CAYSRY010000193.1:0-6978 GCA_964433395.1 uncultured Armatimonadia bacterium
CTGCCCCGGTCATTGTCCGTCCATATATAATGGAAGCAGTTCGTTGCCAATACCGTGTACTACCGAGAGGGACGGTCTACATGGCCAAATTCGTTCCTGCAGTCTGCCCGTGCTGCGGTGCAGGGTGCGGACTGTATCTCGAATGCGAAGATCAGAAACTCGTCACCACCGCCCCGTGTCGGGCTGACGAAGTATCCGAGGGACGCCTGTGCGTCCGTGGATGGCAGGTCGGCGACATGGTGCGAAGTTCAAATCGCATCGGGTCTCCACGAGCCAAAGATGCCCGTGCCTCATGGGACGAAGCTCTCGGCACTGCAGCTGAAATCCTGCGTCCACTTATCGACGGCCCCGATTCGCGCATCGGAGTACTTGTTGCCGGGCACATAACAAACGAAGAGGGCTATGCAATCGCCCGCTTCGCGCGTGATGTCCTTCACACGCAAAACATAGATAATTTCGGTCGCGCCGTGGATGCCCCGACCATCTGGGGCCTCGAATTTCATACCGGCAAACCATATCAACGACCGCCACTACGCGAAATTGCCGACTGCGATCTCATTATCTCCCTCAGCTCAAGTCTCGGACACCTCAATGCCCAGGCCTGCTCATGGATCACAAAAGCACAGCAGCAGGGCACAAAAATCGCGGTCATTGACGAAATGGATGATGGGCTCGGACGCGCCGCAGACATTTTCGTTCAACATGCTCCCGGGGCTACGAGCGCCGTACTCCAGCGTCTTGCCGAGACCCTCTCCACCGCCTATGGGGCGAAAGTCTCCACAGATCTGCCCGAACTTGGCCCGACTGGCCTTGTCCCCAATTTCACAGAGCTGCTTGACATGATCAATGAGGCCCGGCGGATTGCCATCGTAATACCGACACGCGCTTTCACCACGCCTTTCGCTGGCCTTGTCGCCGATGAAGTCGCACGCCAGCTCAATTTCAGAACTGGCGTCACAGCAACCATATTCGCAGTCAACGGTACGCCGAATTCCGTCGGTCTCCAACACATGGGGCTGGTCCCACATGCACCCGACAATATCTCTGAAATCGGCCTGTCACTCCATGACATGCTCGATCTGGCCAAGCACAATCTTGACGGACTGATTGTCATCGGCGAAGAGTTGACAGGCCACCTTGACCAGGAGGGCCTGCAGGAACTGCGTGGCATGCTCAAGGCTCTCATCTGCTTCGACAGCTTTAAATCCGTCACTGGCGAAGTGGCTAACGTCACCCTCCCTATTATGGGATACGGCGAGCGCGAAGGCAGTTTCACCACGCTTGACAGCAAAATCAGATGGTCTGGCAGCGCTGCCGGTCCATACGGACAATCACGCTATCTTCCCGAGGTGCTCGCAGATCTTGCCAGCCGTCTGGGGGCTGAACCTGGCCCCGCAAACATTGAGGAAATCTGGCACGATATTGCCGAAAACATTCCCGGTTATGACAAAATCAGTCTGGACGAGCTTCGCGAAAACTACGAAGCGGCAATCAATCTGCAGGCGATCGCTTCCAATCAGGAGGCCTCGCTCGATGACCGCGAGTACTACTCGCCCATTGAGGTTGCCGAACCTGAAAAATGGAATTATACCCTGATAGCGCGACCCGATACGCACTGGTGGATTCATGATGGGCGCATGTGGGCACTGCCACTGTTGTACCGCGAAATGCGCGACTGGCGCGCGGCACATGTCAAAATGAATCCCGAAGACATGAAGCGAGAAGGCTTCCGACCTGGCAGGCCGATAATACTTCGTACAAGCACTGGGCGCGCTGAACTCATTGCTTACGCTGCGGCCAACGTGCCTGAAGGACTTATCGTCCTGCCATCGCATCAGGAATACCTCATGCGAACATTGCTCGGCCCGGTCCGCTACTATCGCCCGAGTCTCTCGGCTGCCTATCGACCTACTCCGGCTCGAGTGAGGAAGGGTTAAGATGGATAGAACTGAAGTCCGAACATACGTCCTGGCGAAAAATCAGCTGGACGATGCGATAGGAAAACTCTTTGAACTTGGCGCTGACGTTATTGCGCCGACCAAGGCCACGAAGGGCGACATATTCTTTCGAAAAGTAGAAAAGCCGGGTGACATAGTGCTCGATTTTCCCAATTCGAGCGTCTCGCCCGTCGAACACCTGCGACCGCCAAAGGAAATATACTTCGAATACGAAACCCGCGAGGGCCAGCCGCCAAAAATCGAGCCTTCGCCGCCACCAAAGCCGTTCATCATCTTCGGCATTCGCCCGTGTGATGTCTCTGCTGTCATGGCACTTGACTATTTCTTCATCAAACGCGAACCCGTCGACAATCTTTACATGAGACGCAGACAGGCCGTTACGCTCGTTGCACTCGCTTGCGCAGTGCCGGCTGCGGAAACATGTTTCTGTCCTTGCTGCGAAGGGGGCGGGCCGGTAGCCGAAGAGGGGTATGACGTTCAACTCACCCCGCTGCGCGATATTTTCGTTGTCGAAGTTGCAAGTGAAAAGGGGCAACGCATCTACGAGGCCTGGAAAGAGCTGCTCACTCCGGCCACAACTGAAATTATCGAAGACCGCGAGAGACAAAAAAACGAAGCGCTCAAAATGTTCGAACTCCAGAGTAATCTTGCAGCTGCTGTCCGCAGGGTGAGTGCTCACAAGGTCACACGCGAGACATGGGGAGAAATTGCGGAAAACTGCTATAGCTGCGGCGCATGTTCATTCGTCTGCCCGGTCTGCACATGTTTCGACGTCAACGATCTGCAATTTGACGCAGAGCACGGAGCGCGCGTCAGGCAAATGGACTCTTGTAGGCTTTTCGGATACCCGCGCGAGGCTGCCGGCGGTGTCAGAGGCTTTGAAACCCCGTACCGCGCCCGCATGTATTCATATCACAAACTCGGGTATGACCACTACAAAGAACGCGGACGCTACGGCTGCGTCGGATGCGGACGCTGCATACAAAGCTGCCTCGGCCACATGGGCATGCCATCAGTATGCAAACTCGCACGCCAGGCACCGCACACGGATCAAGCCACAACCAATGATACCGCCGCAAAAGCATAGCAGTATACGGGAGCTTCCTATGCCTACGGAGACATACATTCCTCGATTGGCCACAATCGAGGACATTCAGATCGAGACTAATACTGAGAAAACGTTCACATTCCGACTACCAGATGACGACCCGGGAATGCACTTCAAGCCCGGCCAGTTTGTCGAACTGTCAGTTATTGGTGCAGGCGAGGCGCCGTTCGGCCTCGCCTCCTCGCCTGCGCTCACACATGTCTTCCAGTCGACAGTCCGCCGCTATGCAGCGGGAGTCGTCACAATCCCGCTGCATAGAATGCAGGTCGGAGACTATGTCGGTGTCCGGGGACCACTCGGAAATGGCTTTCCACTTGCCGATAACCGCGGGCGTGATATACTCATCATTGGCGGTGGTCTCGGACTCCCGACGCTGCGCGCCACAATTTTCTACATCCTCGATCACCGCGAGGATTTTGGCTCCCTGACTTTGCTCTACGGCGCACGTACTCCAGAAGATCGAGTGTACAAGAATGACTTGCAGGACTGGACTGATGCCCCAGGTATCAACTGTCTGCAGACCGTAGATATGGCGCACGAAGACTGGGGCGGAAATGTCGGATATGTGCCCCAGCTCATCGAGCAGATATCGCTTCAGCCTTCCAATACTGTCGCTTTCATGTGTGGCCCGGCCGTGATGATCAAGCCCTGTGTCGCCGAACTCGAAGGGCGCGGTGTCAGCGCGGAACAAATGTTCATCAACATGGAAGCGCACATGAAGTGCGGAATCGGCAAATGTGGCCACTGCCTCATTCGAGATAAGTACGTCTGTCTTGATGGACCTGTGTTCCCATATGACAAGGTCCGGCAATTGCAGCAATTCCAAGATGGCATTTAGCGAAACGGTGAAATCGGACCTCGAGCAATTGCGCCACGCCGCGGGTAACAGCGTGCTCATCGTCGCCATCGGTAATACACACCGTTCCGATGACGCGGCGGGTATTCATCTCGCGCGGAACATAGCTATAGCCACAGGCTGGGATTGCATCGAGTGCGACGACGTACCCGAAAATTATACTTTTGACATGCGCACCCATGCCGCACAGACAATTCTGTTCGTCGATGCAGTAGACATGGGAGCCGAACCTGGCACAATCAGCATCATCAATCCAGACGAACTTGCCGGTGAGACCATATCGACACACAAGCCATCGCTCAGACTGCTCGCAAAAATGCTGCGGGAGCAGGCGAATAAGTACGTGCTGCTCCTGGGCATTCAGCCTGTCTGCATCCAGTTTGGCGTAGGCCTGTCTCTGTCGGTTGCACATGCAGTGGATGCTTTCACCGCGACATAGCGCCCCTCATCAGGGCGTCAATTGAACTGCTCAGAAAATATAACAACTGTGATGCGACATTCGCGGGCAACTGCGCTACTGCCGCATTGCTTGACGCTTGGGAGGCCGGGCAAAGCTCGGTTGCGGAAGTGGTGAACGGTTTCATGGACAATCTGGAGTGGACGCTGCTGGTGCCGCTCCTCGGGGCACCGTTCGCGGGGGCGCTTATCTGCACAATTTTCAAAAAACGTGCGGCCGACTACGCCGCAGTTATCTTTGCTGGCATATCGCTCTGGTATGCGATCACAACCACGCTCACGCTCAGAGACGGGCTGGCTCCGGAAAGGACCGCTCGCTTTCTGGCACTGCCAATTGACGCGCTCAGCGCAACGCTGCTGCTTGTTGTTAACACCATTGGCTTTGCGCTGATTATCTATTCAATCGGTGCTATCAGGCAGAAAGGCGAACCGGGCGCTGGCCCGTCAGACCGTGGAAGCTATCACGCATGGCTTCTGATCTCAATCAGTCTCGGCACTGCAGCCTCACTCGCGGGAAATCTCCTCCAGCTGGCCATAATCGTTGAATTGCTTGGCATTGCCGCATGGGCGCTGCTGTCACACACGTGCAAACCCAGAGCCAGCGCCGCTGGCGCCAAAACACTCATCATATCCGGCATGGGAACGCTCCTGGTCGCAGCCGCGCTGGCTCTGCTCTACCTGAATATCCCGCTCGAACCTTTTAGTTTTGACGCAATCTCAATGCTCCCGACCAGCCTCCAAGCAACAGTCTATGTATTGTTCATTGTTGCCCTCGCGGCCAAGATTGGCCTTTTCCCGTTCTACTCATGGGTACTTGGCACAGCCGCTGCTGCTGTCACTTCGGCAGCAAGCATCTGTGCCGGTGGCCTCACAATCGCCGCGATATACACGTTCGGGCGTATCCTCATTGCAGCGGGCGGGATAGATGAAGTACCGCTGCTCATCGGCGAAACACTTGCCAGCGTGACGGTACTGCTCGCGCTGGTTATGTTGCTGCTTGAACGGGATCTGCGCAGGATTGCCGCAATCGTTGTCGTAATCAATGTCGGCCACATTGTCGCCGCACTGCTCGTCGGAAGCCAGGGGCTTGATATGGTCTTCCGCAGTGCAGTCATGCATATCATCCCACACGCCCTCAGTGTTACACTGTTGTTTATGGCGGTCGGCATCATTGCCCGCAATACCGGTGCAAAATGCATTGATGACATCTCCGGCGCTGGCTGGCACATGAAATTTGCTACAATCGCATTCTTCACAGGTGCATTTACTATCTGCGGCATCCCACCATTCGCCGGGTTCTGGAGCAAATTCTACATTGTCGCAGGCGCGCTGGGAACTGGCGCTTCGGGCACCGAAGCCGCTTTGTCAATGCTCTTTGAAGCCGTCATCGCATTGGGATTTTTCCTGTGGGTCGGGCACAAAGTCTTTCTCGGAACTCCATCGGAAAATGTCGTTGAGGCACCCGCAACTCCTCTTCCTATGAAAATCGCTATCTCGTTCCTAGTCATATTGTCAATCGCTGCACCGACTCTCATATCTAAGTTCTTTGAATTCATGGTTGTAGGGATGTGACCGTCCCATGACGGCTGTCCAACTGCTGACAGGCGCACTTATAATACTGGCTGCTGGAGCTGTCCTCTCAGCAGTGCTTGCAAAAAAGCGCGTGCTGTGTGGCTATGTGGCATTCGGCGCGACTGCTATCGCGTCAATCGTATTGCTGCAGATAACATTCAGCATATTCTCCACCGGACCAATTGAAAGTATAGAACCGTTGCTGCGTATCCCCGGCGTGGAATCACTGCTGCACTACCAGGTCGACCAGCTCAGCGCGTTTTTCCTCTTCATAATTGCTATTGTGGGCCTATGCACCACGCTTTTCTCCACTCGTTATATGGAGGAATTCATCGACCACAACCCAGCTCGCTACTACCCCACCATGCTGTTGATGTTCGCCTCGATGATTCTGGTCGTCGCAGTGCGGAACATGCTCTTCTTCATCGCGGCGTGGGAGCTTATGACGTTACTTGCATATCTTCTCATCATACACAGAACTGAGGATCCGGAAGCAACACGCGGTGGTCTCCTGTATTTCATTGCCACAAACGCGGGCACCGCACTGATGATCATAGCCACTGTCCTGCTCTACATGCACACGCCTGCGCGCTCATTCGAGTTCGCTGATCTCCAGAGTGCGATGAACATTATCGTCTACACGCGCCCTGCGCTTGCACATCTCATTCTCGCGCTCTATATGCTCGCTTTCGGCACCAAAGCTGGTGTCTTTCCGCTCGGTTTCTGGCTCCCAATTGCGTATCCTGCAGCACCTACTGGTGCCTCGGCAGCTCTCGGTGGGCTGATGACCAAACTCGGCGTCTACGGCATTGTGCGTATTTTCATCGGCCTGCTCCCCTACTCACAGCTCTCTCTCTATTGGGGCGTCGCCATTGCATTCATCGGATGTGTTTCAATTGTCGTAGGGACACTCACCGCGCTCCAGCAAACTGAGGCCAAGCGCTTGCTGTCATTCCACATCATCGGCCAGATTGGCTACATGTGGCTCGGTGTTGGCATAGGCATCGCATTCATAACCATCAACCCCG
>CAYSRY010000194.1:0-6976 GCA_964433395.1 uncultured Armatimonadia bacterium
GCAGAATTCAGATCCTGGATGAGAACGTAGCAAACCGCATTGCAGCGGGCGAGGTTGTCGAACGTCCCGCCAGTATTGTGAAAGAACTTGTTGAGAACTCGCTTGATGCAGGAGCGAAGCGAGTCGAGGTGCAACTGGCCGCCGGGGGCAAAGACTTGATCCGTGTCATTGATGACGGCTCCGGCATGAGCGCAGAGGATCTGCGCCTGGCTGTGCAACGTTTTGCGACCAGCAAAATACAGGCAGCGGAAGACCTTGACACCATTCTGACAATGGGCTTCCGCGGCGAAGCGCTCCCCAGTATTGGAGCCGTGGCGCAACTGCAGATAACAACACGCCAAGCAGATGACGCAGAGGCGAATAGCATCATGCTCAGAGGTGGTTCAATAATCGAAGAAGGCATCGTTGCGGCCCCCGGGGGTACTTCAGTCGAAGTAACAAAGCTGTTCTACAATACACCAGCACGAGCCAAGTTTCTCGCCACAACAGCCACCGAGCGTGGGCATTGCATAGAGTGGACACAACGACTGGCGCTGGCCCGTCCCGATGTCGCTTTCAAGGTTATTCATGACGGCAAAGTATTATTCTCAACAGCAGGGCGTGGAGAACTGAGAGAGGTCATAGCCGCCATATATGGCAGCAATGACGCACGACTTTTCCTGCCAGTGGAGGCAAGGGACGGCGACCTTGTTATTCAGGGATACGTAAGTTCGCCAAGACTCACACGGGCCACTCGCCGCACTCAGCTTTTCTTTGTAAATGAGCGATTTATACGTTCGAGTTCATTAAGCCACGCGGTGATGGCGGCTTTCGGTATGCTGCTTCCATCCGGACGCCAACCTCTGTGTGTATTGCATATCCTGATGCGTCCTGAAATAGTGGACCCCAATGTCCATCCCACAAAAATCGAAGTGCGTTTCAGCAGCCCCGGCCAAGTGCATATGGCGGTGCAGATGGCCATAGAGAAAGCACTCGCAGATGCCGGTCTGCGCTCTCTCGAAAGCAGTAGCCGGATGTCTATGCAGCGCAGGGACGGCGACTTTGCCAGGCCAAGACCGGCGGCAGGTCGTTGGGAAGGTCCGGCACCCGACGCCACGCAAAAAGCAAAACGTTTGCGTGTTAACCCATTTGCCGAATCAGTCGATGAGCATGAAGATGGGCTTGGGGTATTCGCGGGACAGCCGGGAACCACTAGCACTCAGCCCCGTCTGGACGTCAACGCCGCCGAAGATGCTGAAGCTCTCGGTCAACTGGCGAACACCTATATCATCGCAAAATCTGGTAGAGATCTGCTGTTGGTCAACCAGCACAGGGCCTCAGAGCGCGTACTGCTGCAGCAGTTAAGCAACAATGAGAGCGTAATAACACGCCAGTTGCTGGCGGTTCCTCTGAATCTCGAGCTCACCCCTTCAGAGGCCGCTGCAGTTGAGAATGATACCGACGAGCTGTTCAGATTGGGCTTTGAATTTGAGAAATTCGGGCCAAGTGCGTACATTCTACGATCCATTCCCACGGCACTGGTGGGTGACAAGTACGAGCAGGCAGTGCTGGAAATGATACGCGAACTCGCAGAATGGGAAAGTGCGCCAAGCCGGACGAGGGCACGAGCAAAACTGGCGGCAACCATAGCCTGCCATGCAGCAATCAAGGCAAACACCCCTCTCTTAGCGGGCGAGATGCAACAACTCATTGATGACTTGCTTGCCACCGACACGCCTGCTGTATGCCCGCATGGGGACCCGATTATCGTGAGTATCAATGCAGACTGGCTTGATCGAAAATTCGGACGATAGGAAGATGTAGTCAACGAATGGCGTATGTCACCAGATGGTCAACATGCAATAATCTCGAGGCGTCCCCGGTTTGCTATAGCCCATGTTTCCGTGGTATTATTTGTGCAATATCGGAGGCTATCTATGAGCACTGCAGTGATTGTCGTTCTGGTCGTTGCGGCGAGCATCGTCTGCATTGCGCTCGTGCTACAGGTGGATTGGTTCTTCCGCGGGCGGACAATCATTAGCGCCCGCCAATTCGGTTTGCGAATTGCCTGCGGATTCCTGCTTCTAATCACCCTCGCATTAATCTATTTTGGTCTCGCTCACGAGTGGGACAATACCCGCATGGAACTTCTGTTCTGGAGTGCCTTACTATTTCTGCCTCTCATGCTCTTTGTTCTCGCTTTCATGGACTTCAAGGAAGCGCAGGCCATCGGTGAACTCAGGCGGGTGAAATTGTATACCGACGTGCTAAAGGATACGGCAGACAAATTCAGAAATTCCAAACGTGGGGACTCGCCTCCCCCGAAACGGGACGACTAACGCGATGCACCGCACATACATGCGCCGGGCACTGGATCTGGCTGCAAAAGGCCTCGGGGATACTGCTCCCAATCCAGCCGTCGGCGCAGTTGTAGTCAAAGCTGGTCGCATCATTGGGGAAGGCTACCACCATGCAGCCGGGCAACCCCATGCAGAGGTATTGGCTCTGCGTGACGCGGCTGAACAGGCGCGTGCTGCAGACATCTACGTGACACTCGAACCGTGCTGCCATTTTGGACGCACACCGCCATGCACCGAAGCCATAAAGGCAGCAGGGATCGCGCGGGTGTTCTATGCGTGTGCAGACCCCGACCCACGCGTAGCCGGTGGAGGGCATGCAGCACTTCAATCAGCGGGCATCGAGGTCGCAAAAGGACCTCTCGAACATGCCGCAGCGGATCTGAACCGCGCATATTTCAAGCATAAAACCACAGGCCTGCCATATGTCACGCTGAAGATGGCGATGACAATGGACGGACGCGTGGCTATGGCTGATGGTACCTCACAATGGATCACGGGGCCTGAAGCACGCGAAGTCGTTCACCAGATGCGAAGCCAGTCACAACTTGTGATGGTTGGCTCAGGCACTGTATCGGCGGACAATCCAAGTCTTACGGCACGGACAAACGACAGTAGATGTTGTGATGCTATTGTGATCGACAGCAGTGCTGGTACACCAGCGAATGCAAAAGCACTGACACGTAACGACGGAACAGTTTGCACTGTGGCATGTTGTGAAGATGCCCCCGATCGCGCTACGAAACGTCTTGAACAGAACGGGGCGCGCATATTGCGGCTGCCGGCACACAATGGACATGTCGACCTTACGGCGCTTATGTGCCGCCTTGGCAACGAAAATGTAATGAGTATTCTATGCGAAGGTGGTCCCACTTTGGCTGGTGCGTTGATAGCACGGCAACTGATAGATGAAATGGTCTTCTTCATTGCCCCCAAGATTATTGGCGAAGGGCCAGGACCTGTGCACCAGGCAGGTGTTACAGGGCTCGCTGAGGCATGGCAAATTGAAATAACAGAGACGCGCACTGTGGGCGTTGACCTGATGATACGAGGCAAGGTATGTTCACGGGGATAGTACAAGAAACTGGCAAACTGATGCAGATCCGACCACATGGAGGCGGCGTGCAACTCATCGTTGACGCACCAGTCGTGGTGGCTGAGGCCAGCGTGGGAGACAGCATCGCATGCAATGGCGTCTGCCTAACCGTGGAAAAGATAAAGAGTTCGAGTTTTGAAGCACATGCAGGCACCGAAACCATGCGTCGCACGACATTGGGAACATGGCGCCAGAGCACAGCGCTTAATGTTGAACCGGCATTGCGACCGACAGACCGCATGGGCGGTCACATTATGCAGGGCCATGTAGACTGTGTGGGCACGTGCACAGACGTGCATGCGGATGGGGAGACAACGTTCTTCAGTTTCGAACTGCCGCATGAACACATGCTTCATGTCGTTGAGAAAGGTAGCATCGCAATAGACGGCATCAGCCTGACGGTCGTTGACCTGACTCCGGCAGGCTTCTCAGTCGCGATCATACCCCACACGATAGCGAACACAACTCTGCCTCACCTGCGTTCGGGTGACACAGTGAATATAGAAACTGACGTTCTGGCGAAATATATACAAAGAATGCTCGAAGGCGCTGGGCACATACCCGGTCAACGGATAAATGAACAGTTTCTGCGAGATAACGGCTTCATGAGTTGAGTGAATAGTAATATGTCTGAGAGAATAGACGCGGCACTTGCCGATATAGCGGCGGGCAAATTCATTATCATTGTTGATGATGCCGATGAAAACAGTAGTGGCGACCTTGTCATGGCTGCAGAGTATGTGACACCCGATGCCATTAATTTCATGATGACACGCGCTCGGGGTACATTGGGTGTTGCGCTGACACGCCAACGTCTCGAAGAGCTGGAAATACCGCCTATGACGCCAGGCCAGGTCGGTAACCGACTGTGGCAGCAACGTTCTCGTGGCCCTGCGTTCGCTGTCGCCGTTGATGCGGTTGCTGGCATGACCTCAGGCGACACGGCAGTGGATCGCGCACGCACGGTTAGGGCACTGGTGAATGACGAGATGCGGCCCGAAGACTTTGCTCGCCCGGGCCACACTCTCCCAATAGCATCGGCCGACGGCGGTACCCTGGTGCGTGTTGGGCATACAGAGGCAACCGTCGACATTGCAAGGTTGGCTGGTCTCCGCCCTGCAGGTGTGCTCTGCCGCATACTTAACGACGACGGAACGATGGCTGACAAAGCAGCGCTGGAGCAATTTGCACTCGAGCATGACATGAAAATCGTTACTATCGCGAGCATCATCCGCCTGCGGCGACACACTGAAAAACTCATTGAGAAAACCGCAGAAGCGCATCTTCCGACCATGTACGGCGATTTCGAAGCTATCATCTACACCTCCAAACTCAATGGCGCCGCATACTTCGCCATAGTCAAAGGCGATCCGGCAAGCTGCGAGGCCCCATTGGTGCGGGTGCATTCTGGATGTGTAACCGGTGACATCCTCGGTTCACTCAAATGTGACTGCGGATGGCAACTACACCGAGCCCTTGAATTGATAGAGGAAAATGGGTGCGGCGTAGTCCTATACATCCAGGAACACGAGGGCCGCGGCATCGGGCTGGCCAACAAGATAAAAGCATACCACTTGCAGGAACAGGGATATGACACAGTAGAAGCTAATGTCGCGTTGGGATTCGCCCCGGATTTGCGCGACTATGGTATCGGTGCCCAGGTCCTTGTCGATCTTGGCATCACGCGCATGCGGCTCATGAGTAATAATCCAGCCAAGTTCACAGGACTCGAGGGTTACGGCCTCGAACTCGTGGAAAGAGTGCCGCTGGAAGCACCGACCAATCCCTACAGCGAAAAATACCTGCAGGTAAAGCGAGATAAGATGGGGCATCTTCTGAAGAATTCACCAAGTTGCCCCTGCTGCAGCCCGCACAATAAGCCAATGCACGACTGATGGCGCCCCTAAGACGCATATCTGATTTTGAAGTGAGGTTATGGGAAAATGGCAAACGAGATACACGGAGAGCTCAATGCTCAAGGCATGAAAATCGGCCTGCTGGTCAGCCGGTTCAACGAATTCATCACAGGCAAATTAAAGGATGGCGCTATTGACGCAATCGTGCGACACGGTGCCAGTGAAGACGACATTACTGTGGTCTGGGTCCCCGGTGCGTTTGAGCTTCCACTTGCCGCCCAAAAAATGGCCGCGAGCGGCAAGTACGACGCAGTTATCGCTGTCGGCGCTGTCATCAGGGGTTCCACACCACATTTCGATTTCGTCGCAGGTGAATCAGCAAAAGGTATTGCGAAGGCCGGTATGGACAGTGGAATTCCAGTTATCTATGGCATCATCACGTGTGAGACACTCGAAGACGCCATCGAACGTGCGGGCACAAGAATGCCAAATCGTGGGTTCGAGGCCGGCGTTACAGCTATTGAGATGATTAACGTTATGAAAAAACTCTGAGAGGAGTGGGGGTATGCGAGATTATAAATCTGTAGGTCCTGTGTCAGTGGCATTGCTGCTGATAGTCGGTCTGATAGGCGGGTTCGCAGGCGCCGCTCTCTATGGGAAGCTAATGCCCCAGCCAACAGGTAACGGTGGGGAAATCGCGCAGATCCAGCGCCCAGCTACTGTGGAGATCAAGACCGAAAAAGAGGCCATTGTTGATGCGGTTGCCAAAGCCGAAGCAGCCGTAGTCAAGATCGTGACTGAAACTCAACCCCAGAACCTCTATGAATATCTGATGCAGCCGGGGCCAATGCAGGGCATCGGTTCGGGCTTCTTCTTTGAGTATGAGGGCAAGCCATATGTGATGACGAATTCGCATGTAGTCTCACAGGCTGACCGAATGACCGTCGAACTCATCGACGGCCAAAGGCTGGATGCTCGCCTGGTTGGTGCGGAAGATGCTGCTGATCTAGCAGTTCTTGAGCTTGTCAATCCACCGAAAAACATCACATACCTTGAACTCGGCGACAGTGCAGAGGTAAAGGTTGGCGAATGGGTTATTGCGATGGGCAATCCTTTCGGATATACAGGCACCATCACGGTTGGAGTTGTCAGCGCCAACCGCTATCTGCCGGTCAGTGCAAACCGCCAACGCAATGTCATCCAGACTGACGCGGCCATCAATAAGGGCAACAGTGGTGGTCCTCTTGTTAATCTTGCAGGGCAAGCTATCGGGGTAAACTTCTCAATCTTCACTCCCAATCAGGAACAGACCTCCGTCGGTATCGGATGGGCAATTCCTATCAACGAAGCCAAGAGTATGGCACATTTCCTCATTCACGGAGGTCCGTGGATCGGCATCGGCGACGTTCAGCCCAACAGTCCTGGTTTCGCCCGCTGGGCGGGCCTTGCCACCGACAAAGGTGTTGTAATTATGAGTGTTGTAGACCAGTCCCCCGCTTCTAAAGCTGGCTTGCAGCCCGCCGACGTCATCCTGTCCATAGACGGCACACCGGTTGCCAATGCTGAAGAGCAACGAGCTGCAATCCTCAAACACAATATTGGCGACAATATCCAGCTAACTGTAAGTCGTGGTCGCAAGGAAATGGTCCTGAACGTGGTAGCCGGGACTATCCCGAGGTAAGCAGCAG
>CAYSRY010000195.1:0-6929 GCA_964433395.1 uncultured Armatimonadia bacterium
CGGCCATGGTACTGCCGGCCATGGTACTGCCGGCCATGGTACTGCCGGCCATGGTACTGCCGGCCATGGTTGCGAAGAGAGTAATGAGGAACGTCAGGGCACTTCCTCCGAGAATCAGCCAACCAGTGATCATGCAGATATACTGATAGATGCGCAGCACCGGGTAGCGGCAGGCGCCACGCAGAGGCGGTGGCAGAAACCACATGCTCCACCATGACGAAGGAGCAGGACGGCCGGGACGTGGGCCAGGATGGTGGGGAATGGGAACAGGAGTGCCCTGAGCCTGTGGAGGAACTTGCGGGTCTTGCAGCTGACGACGGGCGCGTTGCGATGCGGGACCGCCACAGTGGGGGCAGAAATCTGCGTCTTCGGGAATCTGTCGACGACAGTTGGGGCAGTAGATGGACGTGAGCATTCTTTCACCTCAGTGAGAATGGCCAGCCACTCGCGCCAGGTCTCTCAGATTATTATGCAGGCTCGTCGGCGGTAACGCACGTCAGTGTGCCCCCCGACATGAAGGAGACGTCTCCACCTGCCAAAACGAAATAACACCAGATTATTCCGATTATACTCTACATTACCTTGCTACATATAGTACAGATAATACATTTGAGGCATATCTGCAAATATACAGATTGGTATCAATAATTGCAGACAAAAAAACAGACATATGTTTGGCAGCTTGACATGGACATCAAGTGGATGAAATGGTTGGTTGTAAACTTGTCAAACATAAGATGTGAACACGTCGGCGCATGAAACACAGGCCACCCGAAGGTATATGGCTGTCAGGTGTGAAATATCTCGCACTTTGTTGTATAATGCTCCAACCCATTTTCGCGCGTGCGCCTTCACGGCGTGCAAGCAGGGTGGATTCTTCGTATGTGTGCCCGGTCTCAAAACAGGGGAGGCCGGATACGAACACGAAAGAGGGCAGGCCAAATGTCTGACCAGATCCAGCAGATAGCGATGAGAATTCGGGAGTTGCGAGAGATTGCGGGTATTTCCGATGTCAGTCTTGCGCGCGAGTTGGGAATCACCGTCTCAGAATACAAGGGCTTCGAGGATGGATCCACAGACATACCCGTCAGTTTCCTCTACACGCTTGCGAATAAATTCGGAGTTGAACTTACCGAAATCCTCACAGGTGGAATGCCTCATCTCCATACATATTCACTGGTAAGAAAAGGCGAAGGTGTCTCCGTCGAACGACGCGCCGCTTACGATTACGAGAGTCTTGGCTTCAATTTCGCTGACAAAAAAGCTGAAGTCTTTCTTGTTACCGTACAACCGGGGCCAGAAGATGCGCCTTTGTCATTCAATACGCACCCGGGACAGGAATTTGAATACATGCTTGATGGCAGGATGGAGATAGCCATTGACGGCCGTAAAATGACGCTCGAAGAGGGCGACAGCATCTATTTCGATTCCACTCACCCACATGCCATGAAAGCACTTGGCGGCAGCCCCGCGCGGTTCTTGGCATTTATAATGGAATAACCCATACGAATAGAGGTAATGGTGATGTTAGAGAGATTCGTAACGCAGACTGATTTCTCTTCGTATGAAGATTTTGTAGAGAACTTTAAAATCATCGTGCCAGACCACTTTAACTATGGGTTCGATGTTGTCGACGCCTGGGCCGACGAAGACCCTGACAGAATGGCTCTTGTATGGTGCGACGAAGATGGCAATGAGGCATCATTCACATTTGGACAGATGCGGGAGTACACAAATCGCACTGCGAATTTCCTCAGCTCTCTTGGAATTCGCAAAGGCGATCCTGTCATGCTGATTCTCAAACGCCGCTACGAGTATTGGTTCTGCCTTGTCGCCCTTCACAAAATTGGCGCCACGGCCATTCCGGCTACTCATCTACTGACGGCTCATGACGTCGAGTATCGCAACAACGCCGCTGACATCAAAATGATTATCAGTGTGCATGATCAGCGAATAGTCGAGAACATCGAAGCCGCCCTGCCCGCCTCGCCCACCATTGAGCAGCTTGTGATAGCCGATGGGAGTCGTGCCGGCTGGCACAATCTCCATGAAGGTATCAGGGCTGCCTCCCCGGATTTTCAGCGCCCTGTCGGCGATCAGGCAAATGCCAACTCCGATTCGATGTTGCTCTATTTCACCTCGGGCACCGCTGGGATGCCGAAAATGGTATTACATGACTTTACATACCCGCTCGGCCACATAACCACTGGCTGCTACTGGCAGAACGTAAGAGACGGGGGGCTGCATTGCACCGTATCTGACACGGGGTGGGCAAAAGCTGCGTGGGGGAAAATATACGGTCAGTGGATTGGCGGAACCGCAATGTTCGTTTTCGACATTGAGCGCTTCGATCCCGTGGCGTTGCTCGAAAAATGCGTTCAGTACAAAGTTTCCACTTTGTGTGCTCCGCCGACTGTCCTGCGCTTTATGATTCGCGAGGAGCTTAGCCAGTTTGATCTCTCCACACTGAAATATTGCGTAACGGCTGGCGAACCGCTCAACCCGGAAGTCTACAACACATTCCTCGAAAAGACTGGCTTACAGCTTCGCGAGGGATTCGGCCAGACCGAAACCACCGTATTGCTTGCCACATATCCATGGCTTGAGCCACGTCCCGGCTCCATGGGCAAGCCGTCGCCGAACTATGACGTAGACCTCCTCAACATGGATGGTGAACCATGCGAGGTCGGCGAAGAGGGCCAAATTGTCATACATACCGATCATGGCAAGCCAGTCGGCTTGTTCGAGGGCTACTATCGTGATCCAGAACTGACAGCGTCGTCGTGGCATGATGGGGTATATTACACTGGTGACATGGCTTGGCGGGACGAGGATGACTACTATTGGTTTGTCGGGCGCGCTGACGATGTTATAAAAAGCTCTGGGTACCGCATTGGCCCGTTCGAAGTTGAGAGCGCTCTCATTGAACACGATGCGGTCGTCGAATGCGCTATCACTGGCGTACCCGACGACATTCGAGGTCAGGTAGTCAAAGCCACAGTTATTCTCTCAAAAGGCTATACCGCCAGTGACGCGTTAGCCAAAGAGCTGCAGGAACATGTCAAGCACACTACCGCTCCTTACAAATATCCACGCATCATTGAATTTGTCGATGAGCTGCCAAAGACCATCAGTGGCAAAATCCGGCGAAATGTCATCCGGGGCGAACAAGAGGCCGACGAGTAACCCCTCCCCCGATTGTGCATATATACCAGAGAAAAACGTCCACCTGACACTTTTTCAAGTAGGTGGACGTTTCTGTCTCAACGCAATGGGGGTGTAAGTTGTCGTAATGCAGCCTGCGCCACTCCACTATCGGACCTCAATGCCATGAACCAGTACTGCTATTTCACGCATCAGGCTGAAGAAGCTCCTCTGCAAGTGCAGTGAGTGCGTTGCCTGCATTCGAATGTATAACCACATCGGCACGTGCATCATATATTGTTGGATCACGATTGATTATCGCCAACTGGTGGGCATCAAGCGCAAGATAATTCGCTGGTGTCACCATCAGACTTGACCCGACTACCAGAGTCAGATCAGCTTCGTCTGCCGCCGCCAATGCCTTCTGAAAGGCTGCGGGCATCGCGTCTCCGAAAAGTACGACATCAGGCCGCAGTGCAGCACCACAAGCTGGACAGTGGGGGAGAGCGCCGGCATTCATCTGCTCTACCGCCAGGCTGAGCGGATGGGTGTGCCCTGACTTATAGCAGTGCACGGTCCGCAGGTGCCCGTGCACTTCGTACACTTGGCGCGAGCCGGCCTTCGAGTGCAGACCATCTATATTTTGCGTAATAATCCCGTTTATCCAGCCAGCGTGCTCAAGTGCGGCCAGAGCTTTGTGGCCAGCATTGGGCTCCGCTTGCGTAGTGGATGCAAATGCATCTATGAAATATCGCCAGAACCGCTTAGGGTGCTCCTCAAGAGCTTCGATCGACAGATATTCCATCGGGTCAATACTCTCATAGAGCCCGCCTGGACTCCGAAAATCGGGTATACCACTCTCCGTTGATATTCCCGCACCCGTCAGTACTATCACCGACGTGGCACTCCAGAAAAGAGCCGCCAGTTCTGGAATCTCAGATGGTGTCATTGTAATGCCTCCATGCATTCACAATTGCGTCATTGCTCTCTATAGAATATAGTGCGCGAACCACTCATAGATCATGTCTTCATCGCTGTAGGGAAACCAGTGCCCCTCATCGTGCAGGCGGTACCCAAGCGCATCGGATGCGCCATACAGCTGGTAGGCTGGGCGTGCTGCCTCTATGTAATTCCACGTTTCCAGTGTATCGGCCCCAGGGCTTTTTCCTTCCTGGCGTCTGCTCGGCAGTTTGCCACCTCCGAATACCAGCAGGGCTCGAGGTGCCGCAAGCGCAAGCAATTGGTGGTGATCAATATCCTCCCGCTCGTGTATGCATTCTCCCAGATACCATGGCGCATCCCAGTTGCTGAAGCTCTTGCCAACGCCACCCTCACTCGATATGCCTGCTCTCATGCGCTCGTCGAAAGCCATTGAATACAGGACTTCCTTGGCTCCCAGCGAGTGACCGATGCAGCCGATGCGTTCCCCATCCACCCCGGCAATGGTCAAAAGATAGTCAACCGCACGCATACCATCCCATACCATTTTGCCCATGCCGCTCCACTCCGGCCACATTTCTCGCACGAGCTGGGCATTCCACGCGTATTGCTCCCATTTCTCCGCCGTATGTCCCCGATAGTCCCAGATATAATTCCGTGGTGTCAACGTGACGTAACCGCGCCGCGCCAGATTGATCCCACACTGAAGCGGCGGCCGTGTTCCAAAGCCTACCGCTTGCCTGATTGTAATATTTGTCGTCGGATGAAAAACCACTACTGCGGGGTACGGTCCCTTGGTTTTCGGCCCCATCAGATATGCTTCGACCCTGCAACCGTCCTCTACCTGATAGCTCACCAGATTGCGGTAGCAGTCGCCAAGATCCTCTTCCGCCAATATCTCGGGCTCAAGCGGAACCACGGCCGGGCCATGCCCCAGAAAATCCAGCCACCGCGAATGTATTTCCGCACGCTGCTGTTCCCAATCCTCTAGCAAAGTCCCAATTTTTATCGGGGGAAGCGTGATAGCCTCCGGAGCGTAGTCAGCAGGCGGGGTCGTCAGTGCTTTTATATCCAACATTCTATGCTCCCAAAGATATCGAGTAACATCAACAGTAGGAACAATTATATCACATTCATACTTTTGATGCACATAGCAGAGGCAGACGAATTTTTCGTCTGCCTCAAACGTGTGTCATTCGCTGATTGTCTGGCTGTATCGATTACTTGCTCACTCTCACGTAGAGCTCATCGCTCGTACCTGCAGCCAGTTCTGTAGCCTTCACGGTCCAGATGCCGGGCCGGTCATTCGGAGCGATATCCAGTGTGAGTTGCAACCTGCCGTCGTCGGCGCCATAATATCCGCTGAATTCTGCGGCTTGTCCCTCGGGATCCATGATTTGCACGTGCAGCGGCACCATTGCGTCAACTGGCTGGCCGTCCACATCGCTCACCGTCACATTCATCGTCACCTGCTGCCCTCGAACAGCATTCTCGGGTCCACTGATCTTCGTCTCACCGATGGCCTTATCCACTATCATGAACAGCCGCCCGCCACATGGCTCAACGTGTGCGCCGATTGCCAGTTTCCCATCTTCCGCGTTTGCCTTCACCTGCTTATGCGAAACCAGGTCATACACAACCCCGCCATTTCTGGACACAGAAATCACTGTGTCAGAAGGCAGGCCGTTTTCCATGACGAGGCCGTGCTGACCGACATAATCGCCGTATTCCCGCAGATCATTCACCGCGAACACGTAATCCGCTCCGCCATGCTGGCGGCACCTCGTCACGACATCCGAGTTCGACGATTCTGCATACCTGCTGTAGTGCGCATCCAGTTCCTGACGCAATGCCGCTGCCTTCTCCTGCATCAGTTGCCGCGCTTTGTCCGCTTCCTTGGGCCGGCTGTAGCTCTGCAGCAGAATATCCGGTTTGATCGCCGGACACAGGTTCTCGTCACCGACTATGATGCCACCTTTGGCCTGGAAGTTCTCGACTGCCTCCACGATTGTCTCCGTCAGAACATCACAGTCGACCATCACCAGTACTTTGAATTGCTCAAGACCATCGCGTTCAATTGTCTGATCGTATACGACCTCTGGCTGCAGTTGCGCATAGGCCAGAATGTTATACGCGTCGCCCATCCAGCCGCCGTTCCAGCCATATGTGCCTCGCCGCGCGAACATCTGCGAAGCGAAACTTTCCAGGAATGCCACGTCGGCTGGCCGGTCCTTCACTTGCATCAGTGCTGGCCCCAGTGGCTCCAGCACGGTACTGGTCAGACGCGCAAGTTCATGTCTGGTCGCTGGGTTTGTGTATCTATAACCACTTGTACTGTCCGTATCCACAAGCGATTGCCAGCCGTGGTACATGATGCCCTGAATTGGGCGTGACATTTTTGTCCAGAATGCTTCGCGAAGATGCATCGGCGCTATGGTGATGAATGGAGCGTCGGGAATTTCCTTCTCCCAGCGTGCCCTGTAGCCTGCCGCGTCCTCAGCCACTTCGCCTTGCGGCCCCTTGTCATGATCATCGAAAAATGCGTCGGTCACTTGTGCTTCCGTGCCGGGCATCGGAGCTGTTTGGGCGCGATACCAGATTATCTGCGTCATTTTCATGACTTGCTGGTCCGTCTCCGCGCCGTCAGCCATGGCGAACAGCTCATCCGTCGCCAGGCCGATGCGGATTGGGTCCGGATATGAATATGTCCATTGAGAAAGGTAGTCAACATTCCCGCCGTTACCCCAGCGGCTCGCCACGCGCACTGCCGGGTCATGGAAGGTCCAGAATTCTGGCCGGGTGGCCGATTTCAAGCCGTCATTCAGCTTGGTGTGCAGTGCGTTCCA
>CAYSRY010000196.1:0-6878 GCA_964433395.1 uncultured Armatimonadia bacterium
TGGCCCCAACACATACACTGGCTTCTCCCACAAAGTTGCTGCTGACGCCGCCGCTGCGCAGGTTTGTGCCGATGCAAACGTGCCCCTGACGATACTGCGCCCATCCGCAATCATCGGTGCAGGCTGCGCATTGCTCGATCTATGGGGAGCACGCAATCCCGAGTGTTTCCAGCGCTTCATCGATGGCAAGGTCATATCGCTGCCCAACGATGGCCGAGCGCTTATCCATTTCAGCCATGTTGCCGACCTTGCGAGGACTTTCGTATGTGCACTCGACCATCCCGAGAAAGCCGGCATCTACAATATCTGCACCGACTACGCCTTCACCCTCAACACATACGCCCAGATTGTTGCCGATTATCTCGGCGTGGAGCTGAATATTGAATACATTCCTATGGAAGATTTGATCGCACAACACGCCGGCGATGGCAAAGTCAGCGAAAGTGGCTTGCGCTTCCTCTGCGAGCATATGTGCTGCAGCAACACAAAAGTCAAAGCCGCGTATGATTGGGCGCCTGAGTATTCACCCGAGGATGCCGTGCGCGAAACTCTGCAATGGATGCTTGACGCCGGACTTCTCAAAAGATAGCCTTAACCGCTTCTCTCACCATGCACAAGCAGGGAGCCTCATCGGGGCTCCCTGCTGTCATTCTATTCCCTGCTTTTCACTCTTATTTTGCGTTCGTGCCTTCGTGCTTTGTAATGGTAAACCCCATTGTGGCGCTCCCGTGGGCCGGTACGCTTCCCGACCATATCGGCACTGCTTTCTCGCCAGTGCTCGCACTTGGCCGCGGCAGATCGCTCACCAGCTCCCAGGTTTTCAGCGTTTCCCAGTACACATCAATCTCCGCGACCTCGCCGCCCATATTCACAAGTTCCAGCGCGCGCCGCTCAATCACATCCGATCCGCTCACGTGCCCCAGATCATCAAATGCAATTTTCTTGCGCCGGAATTCCAGCAATCGTTCGCGGGCCGTGACTGTCTGAACGATGCCCATATCGATACTCAGGCATGCAAGCTCATCTGAAATCCGCGTCAGCGCTGGGTTACGTTTCCACGTCGTCGACACCGCCGGCAGCGCATCCGCCATATCTCCGGAACCTGGCATCATGACATCCAGGGGCCCTTCCGGCAGGGCTTGCAGCCGTCGGCATTGTGTGCTCACCGGCTCTGTACCTACGTACAGAAGATTGTGCACATCATTGCCATAGAGGCGCGCGTTATATACACATCGTGTCCACGCTGGCAGCTGCGCCAGAAGATCGGGGGACCCATCCACGCCTCGCAGCGGCAGGCGTTTTGTCCACTTCAGAGGCAGACTGACTGGACCGTTGCCAACTTGGAGCATCGCCCCCTCATCAGTCTCAAGCTCCAACGTAAAATGCGCATTCTGCAAATCCAGACCACTGTCGTTTGTAATATCCACAGTCGCCTGCAATGATGCCAGCCCTTGGCTTGCCTCATCCGTCGAATTGGTGTATGCCAATGTGTAGTGCGGTGACCATTGGATGCCATCGAGCTGGTAGACCAGAATCGTCTTGGCATTTGCTGCTGACTGTCCCACCAGCTCCCATATCACCGTATCTTTCTGGTCGGCGGCCTGACTGGTCCGCACCACGGTAACGCCTTCTGGTGGTACTATCTGCAGGCTCGCGGGATCCACCTTCGCCCCTGCCCAACTGAATTCAACCACCGTATTGGGCTCACTAATCGTCGCGCTGCGAACGTCTCGCACAAGGGCCTTGCTCGAGCCGGGCGTTAGCGTGATCTCCAGTGAAAGCGGCGTCGCTGCCTGCTGCAATTCGGCGCAATAGCCGGTCGCGCATAGCAGAACGATGAGCGTCGCACAAATTGCGGTTTTGGACATTCTGTCTCTTCCCTTCACAACGCGCGCAATATCTCTGGTTCGGGTATGTCAGTGTCATCATTCCGCATAGTTGTATTGATACCTGCAGGCATGCGTATTCGCGATAAGCACGCTACATTCCATAGCATACATCGCGGTATTGAGCTATAATACATATACTGCAACTGTCGGTAGTACGACACCGGAGGCAACAGCCAATGTTCGAGCGCGTTATCATAGCGTCTTCGCGGACGGATTCCAGCGTGGACGTACTCGCCAGGATTGTTACCAGTGTGCCGGTCAAAGAAGCCATTGTCAGCCACTGCATCGAATCTGTGCTGCCAGCTCCCACTCGCGACAAGGCTATGGCAAAAAGAGCTACTGAGGAACTCAATACGTGGGTAGAGCAGTGTGCCAAGATAATCGACATCCCTCTCAAAGCTGATGTCCGCATTGGTATACCTGCGCATCAGATGCTTCAGGCCGCACGCGAATATGAAGCCGACACGATCATCATGAGCGCATTTGTTGGAACGCCATGGGGCGAATTCTTCCTTGGCAGCACTACTCTCGAGATCATACGCAATGGCACGACGAACATGCTCGTGCTGCAGCCCCCCGGCAGTGAAGAAGATGCAGCTCCGCAGGTCAGCAGGCCATTGCTTGAGCATGTGCTTTTTCCAACTGATTTTTCCGATTTCTCTCTGACCGCATACGACAAATTCATCACATGTATCAGCTGTGGCCTGAAAAAAATCACGCTTCTTCATGTTCAGGATGCTGCCCGCATCGAACCGCACCTCATTCATCGCCTCGCCGAGTTTGACGAAGTCGATCAGGTGCGACTCGACGAGATGGCACACAAACTCAATGGCTCTGGCGTCGAGGTAGACACCGCCATAGAGCTTGGTATTCCTGAGCACAGCATTATTCGCCAGGCTCGTAAAAACGATGTTTCCTGCATCGTCATCGGCTCGCGCGGCCGCAGCACCAGTGCTGCTCTGCGTTGGGGGAGTGTTTCCGAACGAGTGGTGCGCGCCGCTTCAAGGCCGGTGCTTATTCTCAAATAGCATCGCGTTGAAGCCGACGAACTATCAGCAGCCAATATCGTCATATTGCTGAGACAGACAGGTTCGCGCCAGTCTGCGCGTGGACCTCTTCATACCTGTGGAGGCGTGCGATGAACTGGCCGAAAACTCTGCGAAGACTCTGCCAGATTGTGTTCCTGACCATCTTTGTCTTCCTGCTCTACAGGGCCGTTGTTCCGGTCAGTTTGCCCATTGAGGTCGGCGCATTTCTCCGGGCCGATCCCCTCAGTGCCGCTGTGACGTTCCTTGCGCTCCCACACCTCACTGGCGTAATCGTCAGTAGATTCCTGCCTGCCGTCTTGCTTCTCATCCTCACTGCCATTTTCGGACGCTTTTTCTGTGGCTGGATATGCCCACTCGGCACATGTATCGACGTATTCCATACCATTTTCATTCGTCCGTTTCGCAAGCGGGACAGCGTCCGCGCAAACTCTCCACAGCTCAAATATTACATTCTTGCAGCCGTCCTCATCGCAGCCCTCTTTGGTGCCCAGCTCGCTTGGCTTGGTGATCCAATACCGCTCATTACCCGCGCCGCTGTGCCGATTTTCCGCGGTCTCACATATCCGCTGGCCGCGTATTCCCTTGCCGCGTTTGCAATCGTCCTCGCCCTCAGTGTACTTTCCCGCCGCTATTGGTGCCGCACACTGTGCCCACTGGGTGCATTGCTTGCCCTGGTCGGCAGGTTCGGCCTCTGGCGCAGACAGGTGGCCCCAACCTGCACTCATTGCATGCTCTGCCGTGCGGACTGCAAAATGGGGGCGATTCCACAGAGCGACCCGTGCACCACGCGCACAGCAGAATGTATTCTCTGCTATGACTGCGTAAACTGCAAAGGCTGTGTCAGCACCCGCATTGGCATTTTTGCCGCATCTGCGGGGATCAATACCGCAGTCGATACCAGCCGCCGCCGCCTCATTGGTTCTGTTGCCGCGGGCGTCGGTCTCGGCTTGCTCGGGCGAATTCCTGTTCCAGCCGTGCAGAATGCAATCGCACGCAAACGTGACGAACGCCTCATTCGCTCACCGGGTGCGCATGTACGTCAGAATGGCGTAATCAGTGGCTTGATGACCGAAGACGATTTCCGCTCACAGTGTCTGCGCTGTGGCGAGTGCATGAAAGTGTGCCCAACTGGTGTCCTCCAGCCCGCATCATTCGAAGGCGGCGCTGACGGCTTCTATACCCCAATCCTCATTACTTCTGAGGCTTTCTGTGATCCTCGGTGCAACGCATGTGGCTCTGTCTGCCCCAGCGGTGCATTGCGCGATTTTCTCCCCGAAGAGAAATCGCGCATCCACATTGCCGAGGCGCGAATTGACCACACCACATGCCTCTCCTGGCAGAAAGGCAAAGCCTACGTTGTCTGTCTGCGCTGTGTCGGCGAATGCCCCTACGATGCTGTCTCCGCTCAGGATGTGGACGGCTCCGGTCAGTTCCGCCCTGTCGTCGATACGAACGTCTGCGTCGGATGTGGTCGGTGCGAGGTATTTTGCCCTGTCAAACCTGTTGCAGCTATTCGCACCTACCGCCGCGACGCGTAATATGCGATAATACCACTTCGCACACGCACCGTGCCGCATAATCTGAAGATCAGAGTGCGCGCCGCCTTCGGCGCGCACATCTATTACTCGAACTCCCCATGGATGATGCATCCCGCCGCAACACAATTCTCGGCTACATGGCCATCATTGCGTCAGCGGTCTGCACTGGGGCGACGTGGCCGATTCTCAAAGATGTCCTCGGCTATGTAGAGCCTCTTCAGGCCAACCTGCTCTACATTCTCCCGGCCTTGGTTGTAGTTGGCCTCATATACTCCCTGCGTCGCCGAGGCCAGTCATTTCTCCCCACTGGTGCGCATTTCGGATGGCTGCTCCTTTTCGCCTCATTCGCAAGCGTCATCTTCTACACCAAAAGCCTCGGCGTCGACCTCACCACTGCCACGACGGGCGCGCTTGTCATCCGCCTTGAGTTGGCCATAGTTTTCGTCCTCAGCTATGTCGTCCTCAAGACGCGCGTCACTGCGGCGGGCTGGGTGGGTACGGTGCTGCTATTTCTCGGCACTATGAGTGCCCTTGGCGTTTCATTCGGCGATCTCGCATTCGCGCCGCTTGGCATCGCTGCACTCATCATTGCCGCAGTTTTGACTGCCGGCAACGCTATCATCATAAAACTTCATTTCGGCAAGCTTCCCAGCGAGATGCCTGCCTTGGCCAGCTGCGTCTGCCAGACTCTTTTCTTCTCGATAATTCTGCTTTCAACGGGAAAATTCACCGCCACTTTCGCATCTCTTGCCAATCCCCGCGTTGCCATCGAAGCCCTCATACTCGGCCTTCTCACCGCCGGATCGCTCATCCTCTACTACTTCTCCATGAAGCGTATTCCGATGTGGACATGTCGTATTCTCTCTCTCATCGGACCGGTCGTTGCAGTCCTTGGTGATCATTTCTGGCTCGGCACAGTCATTACCCGTGGCCAGCTCATCGGCTTGACAACAGTGCTTTGCGGTGCGACGCTGGTCATTATCTCCAGCCGCGAAAATGGCCGCACACCTGCCTCCGACTGATCGATCACGTCCGTTGCCCAACAAAAAAAAGGGAACCGGCGTTTTCGCCAGTCCCCTTCGCGTATCTCATTGCATTCCTGGTGCCTGTGTCACGCACCGTGTATTACAACTAACCAGGGCAGTTCTCTTTCATCCAGGCCAGACACTTCTGATAACCCTCGGCCTTGTCGCCTTTTCCTTCCCACTCGGCGCACCAGACGCCCTTATAGCCAGCGGCTACAAGTGACTCGACGCACGATGCCAACGGAATTTCGCCGTCGCCAAGTGCGGCGCCCTGATAATTCGGGCGGGCGTTGCAGCCGTCTTTCATGTGCGTGTGCAGTACGAATGGAGCCAGTTCCGCATAGATCTTGGGCAGGTCATCCACAGCGTTGCCCCACCAGCGAAGGTTCATGGTATCCAGATTTGAGCCGACCCGCGGTGACGACACGGCGTGCAGCGCTTCCAGCAGGACGACTGGGTTGTTCGTGACATAACCGTGGTTATCCACTGCCATCTTCAGGTCCATGTCCTCACAGAACGGCAGGCAGGCATTCAGACAACCGGCGATAGCCTCAGAATAGCGGTACATCGGGACTTCATCCTTCGGCTGGCCACCCTCGGTGCGCAGGATGTTTGTTCCGACGATTTTCGCAAGCTGTCCGACTTTCTGCATTCGCTCAACCTGCTCAGCGACTTTTGTGGCGTCGAGCTGCACGAAGTCATTGGATGCGGTCAGGGCCGAGGCGAAGATGCCGTGGGCATCCAGAATGGCCTTGGCCTCATAAGCCATGTCCTCCTGATATTCCGTGTCGCGCGGCCATACGTCGGTGATCATGACCTCGATGCAGTCGAAGCCGGAGTCGGCTACGTATTTTACGAATTCCTCAAATGTGTCGCCAGGGGCATTGTAATGAATCTGTCCAAATGGCATGATACGGCTCCTTTCAATAAAAACTGTATTTTCAGCGGATTCCGCTAGCTG
The DNA here is from genome assembly GCA_964433395.1 of uncultured Armatimonadia bacterium. GTDB lineage: Bacteria > Armatimonadota > Zipacnadia > Zipacnadales > UBA11051 > UBA11051. The sequence continues at coordinate 6,463 of CAYSRY010000196.1, forward strand.
CCTGTCTATCTGCCAATTCCATTGTGGCGCATTATACCTCTACTCTGCAACGCCTGCCAGAGCAAATGCTGTCTCTCTGTCAGGGCAACCTTCCATTGGGCCACGCTTCGTCACGCTCAGGGCTCCACAGGCGTTCGCAACACGTGCCGCGGTCTCAACATCGCGCCCCTCATTGAGCATTGCCACGAAGCCGCCGCCGAAAGAATCGCCGGCCCCCGTCGGATCAACTTGCTCAACCGCGAACGAGCTCACGTCCACCGTGCCGTCTGCTGTGAAGATCCGGCTGCCGCTGCTGTCGCGCTTCAACGCCACGATCTCCGCACCGCCATCAAGCATTGCCTGACACGCTGCGTCTGCCTCTGAAATCCCCGTTAAGAACTCCGCTTCCTGCGAACTCGGCAAAATCAGCGCAGCCT
>CAYSRY010000197.1:0-6874 GCA_964433395.1 uncultured Armatimonadia bacterium
GACCGTTCAGGGAGCGTGTTTGCAGTGCACACATGGAACTGCATTGTGAGGTGATAGAGATGTCGTTGGAGAATGACCGCGGGGAAGAAGCGATGGAATTTGAGTACAAAAAGGTCGATCGGCAAAGCGATAGGGCGGATGGCGGAATTGAAGATGCAGCAAACGCCGAGGCTGCAGAAAGCGATGACGCCGGAGCACAGGACGAAGAAGCTGCTCTCGACGCCGGTGCCGAACAGCTTAACATTGACATCTATCAGATACTCCGGCTCATGGTCGGCATGGTTGGCGAGCAAGCGTGGATCGGCCTCGGCCTGCATCCCCGAGCTGGTTCGACCGAACTTGAGACGAGGCTATCGGAAGCCAGAATCTGCATTGATACCCTTAAGTTCATCCGCGAACAGTTGGAGGGTAATCTGCAGGAGACGGAGAAACGAGAATTGGACAATCTCGTCTCTACACTGCAGATGAACTATATCAGGCGGGCGTGACGAATTGAGGTAGTCAATGAATCCGGTTAAGCTGGCACTTGTTACTCGCGGCGGTATTGTTGAATGTACGCACTACGGGGATGCAGTCGTAGCTGACAGCAACGGAAGTATCACAGCTTCAGCGGGTGACCCCGAACGCATCGCTTATATGCGCTCCTCCAGCAAACCCCTCCAAGCATTGTTAGTCGCGCAAACCGGTGCACCGGAGCATTTCGCTTTCACTGATCGTGAAATGGCGATTTGTTGCGCGTCACATTGTGGATCCTCAGAACATGTCGAGGTAATTCTGGAGTTGCTCACGAAGCTGGGGCTCTGTGAGGGTGATCTGGAGTGTGGTGTGCACTGGCCCAGTAGCGTGGATGAACGGAATCGTCTCATCTGTGCGGGCGAAGAACCTGGACCACGGCACAACAACTGCTCAGGGAAGCATTGTGGCATGTTGGCCAGCGCGTTGATGATGGGCGTCCCCACCGCAGACTATTCACGTCCGGATCACCCCGTACAGCAAGCCACACTAATGAATCTTGCCGAGATGTGCAATATTGCGCCTGAGCGCATCCAAATTGGTGTTGATGGGTGCGGAGTGCCGACTTTTGGAATGCCCTTGCGAAATATGGCGATCGGGTATGCGCGGTTGACCAGCCCTGAGCTTGGTTGCATATCCTCGGAGCTGGCTGCCGCATCCGGGGTTGTCTGCAGTGCAATGCAAGCGGCACCGGTAATGGTAGCCGGCCACGGCTCTTTCGATAGCACGCTTATGGAGGTAGCTGGTGATATTGTGACCTGCAAAGGTGGGGCCGAGGGACTACAGATGATTGGTGTAAAGGGACGAAATATGGGCATGGCTGTGAGATCAAGCGACGGAAGTTTTCGCGGCAGTCGTCCCGCAGCGTTATCAGTTCTCAGAGAACTTGGGGTGCTGACCGAAGATTGTTGGACGCAGATGGAGAGCTTTGCATCACCAAAAATGAGAAATTGTCGTGATGAGGTCGTTGGGGAGACTGTGAGCGCTCTGGTGCTGGAGTCTCATGAATAACGCCACTAGTGACAACTATAGCCGACCAAGTAGAAGAGCTATGGTGCTGGCTGTCATCGCGATGTTTTTGTTTGTTGTGATCGTGGTAGGGCTCACATACTGGACCAGCATAGGTTCTGTTGACAAGGCGCGTATAGGTGAAAAACGCGATGGGCACATACCCCTTGGTTCCGTACGTGGCGCCCCAGAAATACCAGCACCGCTGCAACAACCTTCTGGGCAATAAGAGCGATAGGTGAAAAGTGGGAGTTGGATCATTTGGCGATTAAAGTGGGGCTGATTGGCGCTCACTATGCTGCTTCAGATCACATGCGGGGATATGTGTTGAGTTCTCACGTAGATTCGGTCATGTTGGTTGAGGCAGACGATGCTGCAAGTGAAGCACTGTTCAAGCGGTGGGGCATAATTAAAGGATTTTACCCGGATATCAGTACCTTGCTGGAGGATCCTGAAATCGGTGTCGTCGATATCTGTGTCCCGCCGGAAGACCGCATGAACATTGCTGCCCAGGCACTCAATGCCGGCAAAGAGGTCATTTGTGAGCAACCTCCGGGACAGAATGCAGAGGAGCTCACCCAGTTGCTCGCGATCGCAGAGCGGAGCGTGGGGCGTCTGTTCGTATGTATGCCGCACCTCTATATTCCGGCCAACGTAAAGGCTGGAGAGATACTTGCGGCTGGCACGCTTGGCTTAGTGCGTATAGGCACAAGCATGGTCATTGTGGATGAGACGCAGCGTGGTAGCAAAGTCGGGCTTGTGATGTTGGCCTGTCAATGTATCGCGGTTTTGCAGAGGTGGATGGGGGCAGTTCGAAGCGTGGTTATGCAGGTCGCTGAGGATAGAGGGGAGGCCGTGTCAGCACTCATTTCGATGGAAATGGCCTGTGGAGGATTAGGCGAGGTTACAGTAAGCTACGGCGCTACGGGCGGCGAAAACGTCAGAGAGAGACGTTTGGTTGGCTCGAACGGTGTCCTGTTGGTGCGGGATGATCCAGAGGATGAGATGCCTTTGGTGGGCTTTGAGGATGGCATGTTTTTCCCGATACGGATGAAGCACATTCCATTCATTGAACAGCATGGGACTGTGCTTGCTCTAGAAGATATTCTGAATGCCATTGTTCGTGACGGCGAACCCCAGGTGAGTGGGGAGGAGGCACTTGCAACACTGAAGACCTCCGACGCGGCATTGAAGAGCTGGTATACGGGTGTACGTGTCGCTGTTGTCTAACCAGGTGTTGGCCTGAAAGAGTGCACGAGAAACGTTACTGGCAGACCGACAGCCGCCGCCAACAGCATGAGCACAATAGCGAGACCCCACAAGGCAAACAACCTCTGCACAATAGGCAATGCCCACGTGGAGAAGCTCAGCAATACCTCGTTTAATCCATCTGCATAACTGGCGCCATAGAGCAATAGCGCGATTGCAGCAGCAGCTGTGAACAATGCCGGGAATGCATAGCGCATATCTGTATGACTTGGTGAGATCTCCGCGCCGATGCTGAATGCAAAATACAAGAATGCGTAGGTCTGCCATCGGTGCCAGTCGAGCTCTGTAAATAGTTCCAGGAAGCGGTCGACGATTACCCTCAGCATCCCAATATCTGCCGTCATCGACGATGAGCTTGGCTCAGCGATGCCAAGCAAGCGGCCGATATAGACCAGGGCAATGGTGCCGAACGCGAGTGGCATTAAAGCTGCGGCACCATCCGCAAGCCATGGGAATGCTATTGGAGACCAAGGTTTGCCACGGACGCAGCTGCCTGTTTTGTGTGGATCGATAGCGCAGAAGATTATATGTTTGACCTTGTAACCGCACACGAGGTAGCCGATGGCGTGGCTTGTTTCGTGGATTGCGTTGCCCGCGAAACGGATGAACGTGATGAACCCGCCACCCTTGCGGTTGGAAAATGCCAAGCACATCCCTCGGAACAGTGACCGCGAGATGAACATGAGCAGAAACGCCTGCGCGACCAGCGCTGGCAGGTAGTTAAACCCCGGATAGGTATTCATGATTGCAGCATTATAACAGAAACGGCGCGTTGCCCCAATCCAAATAGCCCCGCAGCAACGTGAGGGCAGACATGCTCCTATGGTATCAACAGTACTGGAATGCATTAAGGGGCTGCTGGTTGACTATGTGCGCAATATGTTTGTGAAACATATAAATATCGCGGATGCATAGTTGCCGCGCATTCTGGTAGGAAATATTGCCTGCATGGCGAAGAAGTCTCTAGCAGGAGCAGGCACTGTCCTGTGGAGGGCGCGCGTCCGGGGTAATGGAAAGAGTGGTCCAAGGAGTACTATGCGAGAAATAGACTGTCAGCAGATTACTGATACTGTTCATCAGATGGCACTCAAAGCCGGGCACACGTTGCCAGAAGGCGTGTTGAGCGCGTTGAAAGCTGCGGTGGATGCCGAAAGCGGGGTTGCCCGCAGCGTTATGGAGATGCTTGTTGAAAACGCGAAGATCTCCTCGGACACCTCCACAGCGTTATGCCAGGACTGTGGTCTCGTGGTAATTTTTGTGAAACTGGGGCGCGACTGCCACATTCGTGGAGATCTCTATGATGCGATCAATGCGGGGGTACGAAGTGCGTATGAGGAAGGCTATCTACGTAAGTCGGTTCTGAGTGATCCGCTCCGGCGTGACAGCAATTCCGGCGACAATACTCCAGCAGTCGTGCACGTAACGCTTGTTGAAGGAGACCGGATTGAACTCGACCTGGCGCCAAAAGGTGGAGGTAGCGAGAACATGAGTGCGGTCGATATGCTGGTGCCTGCAGTTGGACGTCAGGGAGTTATCGATCGCGTTGTCGCGCAGGTGAAGTTGGCAGGAGGCAAGCCTTGTCCGCCATTGGTGATTGGTGTAGGCATAGGCGGGACCATGGAGAAAGCAGCGCTTCTCTCAAAATGGGCCCTGATGCGTGAAATGGGAAAGCCAGCGTCCGATGCTGAGGTCGCAGAACTTGAGCGTGAAATTCTGGAGGCAGTGAATGCCACGGGCGTCGGGCCTATGGGACTTGGTGGCAAAACAACGGCCTTGGCTGTTCATGTCGAGAAATATCCATGTCACATCGCGAGTCTTCCGCTTGCGATCAACCTGCAATGTCATGCCGCCAGGCACGAGCGTGCCTGGATATGATGGCATGGCCATGCAATAGGAGCACTTGGTGCAACGAGACGAATTACGAAAACGTATAGTTGTCAACCCGCTTGTGCCTGGGGACAAGGCCATGATTCGCAGTGCAGGCATATCTGTGGAGAGTATAGTTGCCACACTCGCATCTGGCGAGGATGTACAGAATCTGCTTGCCACACATCCGCGACTGGAACCAGAGGACATCATGGCCGCATTGCTTTACGCCAGCGGTCAGGACGAATGACAAAGCCGGCCAGGCTGAATGGTCTGTGCCGAGAGAGAAGTGCGGCTGACTATGAAAGTTACTCTTACGACGCCAATAGCACGCGATGATTTGAGGGAGCTGCACGCGGGTGATGCTGTAGCGATCTCCGGTGTCATGTATACCGCACGTGACGCAGCTCACGCAAAGCTATTTGAAACGATGGATGCAGGACAAGAGCTTCCCATCAGCTTTGAAGGACAAGTTATCTATTACTGCGGCCCAGCTCCGACGCCGCCTGGGCGCGCGATAGGTTCGGCTGGTCCAACGACTTCCTATCGAATGGATGCATTCGCTCCACGGCTTTACGGCCTTGGCCTTGCGATGACTATCGGCAAGGGTGACAGAGGCATTGCTGTCCGAGAAGCCTGCAAACAGTATGGCGGTGTCTATCTTGTCACTCCCGGCGGTGCGGGCGCCCTGCTCTCCGAACGTGTCAATGAGGCAGCAGTAATTGCGTATCCCGAGCTAGGCCCGGAAGCACTGCGAAGACTTGTGGTTGAGGCTTTCCCTGCTATCGTTGCCTATGATACATTTGGCGTGAGTGTGTTTCCAGGCGATGAACCTCTATAGTCATGCGCACTGTAACGTTCCGTAGACAAGTGGCGAATCTGTTATACAGCTTTGGCCACGTGCTTCTTATGATGGGAGCATGGGCGAACAGACCGGCATCAGGTCTGTTCCGCATTTCTGTTCTGGTGTGGCCAGAGCATAAGGCTGCACGGGCGTGGCACAAATATCTGCAGGGCATTGCAGCCTTAAGCCGTGGGGAATCCCGGCTTGCATTGTCTCTGGTTCATGCAGCCTCACAGGAGTTGCCGGAGGTAGACGGGATCCGTGGCAATCTTGGGCTGTTGTATGCGTTGAATGGTGTCTATGATGAAGCAATCCGTCACATCGAGGCAGTTTTCAGAGAAAGCGCCCGCCTGGGGCATGCAGGGGATCTTTGGGCAGCATTAGTTTGGTCATATCTTCGCACGGGACGTGTCCCCAGTGCAATCTCTGCTGTTAGTCGAGCAACGTCTGCCAACGTGTGTTGTCCGCGCCTGGAGCTGCTTTCGCTTCTTGCAAGCGGTACTGCGGCCGGAGCTATCGCTGTAGGTGATGTAGGCGGACAACTGTGCCTTACCCCAAACAGTGCCCCCATGGTGCTGGAATACGTTCAGTATATTGCCTCCAAAGGGGAATATCATCTGGCTCGCCAACTGATGCAGGCGCTGCCCGCATCCTCGCGTGGGCGCGCGTATACAATGATTGCACAGTCGGCGCTTGATGGTGATGATCTTGCTACCGCACTTTGGGCAGCTCAACTTGCCGAGAACACCCAGGAAGCATATGCGGCTACAGCCCTCGTGCGGTCAGAGATAGCATTACGGAAGGGGCGAGGCGACGCAGCCGTGGATGAAGCAAAGAAGGCCATGGCGTGTGAGGCAACTACCACTTCGGAAACACACGAGCAGCTTGGCCGCGCCTTCCTTGTGCAGGGGCAATGGGCCGAGGCCGCTGAACAGATGATTGAGGCGTTGCATACCGGCGCCGTTTCTGCGCTTGCGGCGGGAGTGGCGGCACTGGCAGCTATTGGTGTGGGTGACTTCAACACGGCCAAAGGGTTGTTCAGAGGTGAAAGGCTTGGCGATAGTCTGGGAGTGGCCTGTGCACATGTAGCCCAATGTCGGATTATGGACCACGGTCAGTGCTACGAAGAAGTTATGAAGTTAGCTGGCTGGGCTATGGACGAAATGGATGAGTTCCCATCGTGGGCTGCTACTGCTGGAGTGATTCGCAAACTGTCCGCCGAGCTGGAGTTTTGTCTCTCCAATGTGGTTGTGGATGAGGCGGGTTTGCGTCGGCTCAATGGTCTGAGGGGACGCTTAACTCAGATCCGCTCTCGTCATCTTGTTGATGCAGAGTGATTTGCTGCTTTTTACTTTGACGCGTTTAGAGCATTTA
>CAYSRY010000198.1:0-6831 GCA_964433395.1 uncultured Armatimonadia bacterium
CACCGTTTGATAGCCGCTTCAAGCTTGATACGTAATTCCTCGGAATTACGCTCAACTAAAGTATGAAAGATGCAACACCTATCATTTACATCCTCGTGGACAGGCAGACCGCACAAGCCCACCGGCCCCTCAAATGGCTCAATCCACTGCTGACAACGGAGACGATCAGGTGGGGCGTCAGCTTCGCCACGAAGTTCATTCCAGAGGTCTTCAGGCCACTCATCTTTGTTATTCAAATAGAGGATTGATCTGTCTGCCTCGAGAGAGCCTGCGCGTTCAACATGAGCACCCTCTGTAGTCTCTGTTGCGTCGGTATTGTTGGCTTCCCTCAGATCGGCACAGTTAATGTTGGCTTTCCAGATAAATGCTCCACGGTTGATAGCTGCTTTGAGCTCCGTCTTGAGCGTGCTGGGATTGCGGTCAGCTGCGGTATGAAAAATGCAATAATTGTCAGTGGCGTCCTCGTAAGCCGGCAAGCCACAGCATTCAGATGGACCACAAGCATACTGGCAGCGGAGATGGTCGGGTGGGGCGTCGGCTTCGCCGCGGAGTTCGTCCCAGAGGCCCTCGGGCCACTCATCTTTGTTATTCAAGTAGCGGATTGGTTTGTTCAGCTTAACTGAAAGTGCATCTTCGGCATCAGCGTCCTCTGCGGGTTCAACAGATTCACATGAGACGGGCGGGATGGTGTCATGAGCAGGCTCGGCGGGAGTTGTGCGTTCGGGCGCATCTTCGGCTTCAGGAAAATCCGGGGTTGCGGCTGGAGTTGCGGCATCGTCAACGGCATCGTCAACGGCATCGTCAACGGCATCATCAACGGCATCATCAACGGCATCGACAAGGGAATCGGCGAGGCTTTCGACGAGCGCATCAGAAAGCGCGTCGATGCCAACAGGTGCTGCAGGCGGTTCGCCGGCAGAAATTGTGGCAGTATCGTCCGATTCGGAAACAGTATCGGGCGGGCTTTCAACGGGATCGGCTGAGGCCGGCACTTCATCGGCGGGCACAGTCATATCATTAACAGTCTGAGGTCCATCAGTTGAAAGCAATGCATCGTCACCGAGGGCGGCAGAAACATCGGTGAATTCGGCGGTGGGCGGGCTTCCGACGAGGTCAGCGGAGACCTCGGTGGATTCTGTATCGGTCTGTGTGGTCAGTTCTTCGGGTGAAACGGCTTCCGTTGAAAATGCGGCGGTATCAGGCTCTGCGGGCGGGATGGCGCCTGTTGAAGATGCAGCAGCGGGCGGTTCATCGGTCAGCGCAACCATATCTGCAAAAATCGCGGGTTCGTCGACACGCAGGCCTTCGACGGGGACGAGCGGTGCAGTGTCAGACATGAGCGCATCGGGCGACGCGGGGGCGGATGGAAAGTTGATGTCTTTGAGGCGAACGCCCCGCTGGTTGGCCGCCTCCAATGCCGCAACAACTTCCGCGCGGTCGCGCTCTGCAGATGTGTGAAATATGCAGGCGTTGTCGGGAGCACCATTGTAAACCGGCAATCCGCAGAGCATCACATGACCATCGTCCGTGGTGAAAATGCGTCGGCAGCGCAAATTGGGGTGTGGTGCGTCGGCGTCTCCACGGAGCGAATCCCAGCGGCCCTCCGGCCACTGGTCGCGATTGTTGGCGTAGGTGATGCGCTGGTCGGTCATGGCGATCCTCGAATCGATAGAGCGGAGAAATGTGACTATATGGTATTACGCCGGGGAAAGCCGGAAATCCTGCACGACAAAGGAGGAGCATCCGGTGATGCTCCTCCAGTCAATACGCGCAGACGACTACGGGGTGAGCATGTCCCAGGTGAGCAGAGTGGTGTCGTCGCTGGCGGACGTGAGATGCCCAGTGCGAGCGGTAACCGCCAGAGCAGTGACGCGGGCAGTGTGGCCAGCGTGACGCGCAATGCACTCGCCAGTCTTGAGATTCCATGTGGTAATGACAGCGTCATCGCCACAGGCAGCTACCGTGCGACCATCGGGACTGCACGCAAGATCGCGCACCCAGCCTCCATGGGTCATTTCGGCGACATTGCGGCCAGATGCGACATGCCATTTCATGATGCGGCCATCGCGGCCAGCGGAAAGGACATAGCCGGAACGCGGGATGAATGCAACCGCATCGACCCAGCCGCGCTGGCCCTCAAATTCCTGGATAAGGTCGCCAGTGCGGAGATCCCAAAGGCGCATGATGCCATCGCGGGAACCGGTGAGCATGCGCTCAGCACGGGCGGAGATGTCGATGTCAAGGCAGCCGGAATTGCTGATGCGCATGATGGATGCGGGCTCGTTTTTCCAGTCAACCCAGCGGCGAACAGTGCCATCGTCAGCCGCGCTGAAGAGGTACGTGCCGCAGGGACTGTAGCGGAGGGCGTGAATGTAGCCGAAATGGCCGGTGAGTTCGCGGATGAGGGCACCATCGGCGGAGAATTCGCGCACCACGCCATCACGAGAGCCGACAGCAATGCGACGCCCGCACGGAGAAGCAGCGACGGCCGTGACGCCATTGGAAGCGCCCTCGAATGAAATCGTGCAATGACCGTCAATGGCATCCCAGATGCGAACAGTGCCATCGGAGGAGCCGCTGACGACACGTTCTGAGCCGGGGAATGACGCGACACATGTGACCGGGCCATTGTGGCGATCCCACTGCACGCGATTTGAGCCATCGGCCATGGATGTGCAGGCAACCATGCGACCGCCATATGAGAGGACCCAGTTGCCATCTGGTGAGACGCACATGCGAGTCACGTGATCATCATGCGGGAACCATCGGAGGAGGACCTTGTTTGCCTCGCGATCCCAGCGGCGGATTGAGCCATCGCGGGAGCCTGTGAGGAGCTGATTAGGATCGAGACAATACGTGCATGAGGTGACCGCAGCGCCGTTGTGGCCAGAGTATTTATGGGTCAACTTGTAGGAATCGACATCCCATTCGGTGGCACTGGTGCGGCTGCCGATAAAAATGCACTTGCCATCAGGTGATAATTCGAGACTGCGTGCATGGGCGTAGTAGTCGTTGTGCCAGGCGTTGATGAGTTTGCCAGTGGAGAGGTCCCAACGCTGGAGAATCGGGTCCGTACCGTTGGCGCCATTGACGAAGCACGTGCGGCCATCGGCGTCGTATACGGCCTCGAGATAGTAGTGCATGGAGCCATTGATTGAGATGAGCTCTTTGCCAGTGGCAAGTTCAAATTCTTTGATCGTTGGCGGAGTGCCACCTGTGGTAAGCACATGCGAGAAGTCGGAGGAATAGTGAGCGATTTTCAAGCTGGTCTGGCCAGTCGGAAACGTATGCAGTACTTCAGATTTCTCAAGATCATATTCGGTGACCGCGCCGGATGAATCAGCGATGAGAACGATTTTTCCGTCGGGCCGGGGAATCACCGAGAGAATGGAGCCACTGACAGGCTTGTGCGTGGCAATCTGACCGCCTTGTGCGAGGTCCCATATCTGGAGCGTATTGGAGACAGCGATGATGCCAGTATCATTGGTGAGGAAGCAGAGATCTCCAATGCCGGAACTGTAGCGGAAGCGCAGCGTGCCAAGGCGTTGAAGCGCCCCATCGGGGAGCGCATCACCAAGGCGATCAGTCGCTGTGGGTAATTCATCGGCGGCAAACAGACACGATGTGGCGAGCAATATCGCAAGGAATGGGAGCAGGAGACGTCGCATGTTTATTCCTCCAAGGTCCTTTCGGGCCCGTACACATTGCGATAGACCCGCGTATTTCCGCCCGTGCTGACCGATTTATCTGCAGGATTCATGAACCAGTTGTGATGAATTTCGGCACCGACCGAGGGTACACCACGGATGCCAACATGGCGCTGCGTTCCCTGGAACGTGTTGTGGTGAATGCTGATCCAGTCGCCCGCGATGTCTGTACCGTCACCGCGATCGCGTCCTCCGTGCATGTCAAAATGGTGGCTGATCGCATGCGGGCCGACGAGATTCCACGCAGCTTCATAGGATGAGCCGGGCGAGCCGCTGGAAGCAATGTGGTGGCGACAATAGTCAAACTTGTTGGCAATGATGCGTAAGCCAGTGGAGCTGGCGCTAACGCCATAGCCGAGGCCACCACGCTGGCTATGATGGATGGAGTTGTGGTGAATGTACGTATTCAGCGCCCCACTTCCGACCCCGATGCCTGCAACGTTAAAATTGTAAATTTCGCAGTTGTCGACCTCATTGGCATATGAGTTTATTGAGTGGAAGTATGAGCTGTCGGCAATCTGTTCAGTACCAGCATATGGGCCCTCGAAGCGCAACCCGGTGAGGCGGACGTAGTCACCGCCAGAAGAGAGCATGCGGCCGGATCCGCGCGTGGTGAAAATCCGGGCCCCAAGTGAGCCATTCAGCCCACGGGTTCCGGCAAGCGTTACGCCAGCCGGAATTGTGAGGGTGGCTTGCTCAGTGAGATCAATTTCGCCCCCGTCTGGTACAAAGATGACCTGGCCAGGCTGTGCCTTGGCGAGTGCGGCAACGAGTTCGGCAGCGGTATTGACTGTGAAATCACCGGTAGAGAATATGTCGGAGTATCCCTCTCCCCCGCCGATTGGATCGCCTGTGGGATTGGCCTCGCAGCCGAAAGTCTCCTCAGGCGTATTCGCAGCAAAAGCAGTTACAGACCAGATAAGTAAAGCAATGCAGACGATTGCGTCCGTGCAGCGCATGGCACCTTACCTCCATGATACGGACGATTGAACGACATGATGATGTTGACAGCAGAACGGCAACGAACGGCCGCCTCGGCCCCGAAAGCCCAGGCGGTATACGGCCTTACGCGAAATGCAAAATGCGAAAACGGGAATTATTCAAGGCAGATGGGCGTCGACACGCCCTGCCTGTGAATAGAGGACCACTCCGACCCAATCATCATCTCCATCAAAGCCAGTCCGGTAGCGAATCTGCCCCGGATTGCGGGGGGCTGCCATACGGAATTCAGGTCGATTGGCATCGTCAAAGCCCATGTCAATGAGACGCGTACCTTCAGGGCTGCGCATGTCGAGTACCGGGTTGCGGTTGCCATCAAAATGGTATACAGAGCGACGAGTGCCATCTGCATCGATTAACTCGAAAGCAGGATACTCTGCATTGTCAAGCGCAACCACAGCTCGCGCCTGCCCCGTGCTGTCATGCAGAGCCACAATCGGATCCTGCTTACCGTCGAAGCCGAGTACAACCTGCGTGATATTTGAGGCATTGCGCAGTTCGATTCCCGGCGTCCCGTCAGCCGTGAAATTCATGAACGCCCGAGGCACCTGATTTGCGTCGTAAAGTACAAAACCGGGATTGCCATTTTTGTCATAGGCGAGTTGCGCGCCAACCTGTCCGTCTTCGGTGGCCAGCGCAAACCGCTCGGCCATCATGATGCTTCTGACGTGAGCATCTGCTGTCTGGCCCATGAGAACAAACGCAGCAGCAATGATCAGTAAGACAGTTCCCACCAGCTTGAGGCGACGATTCTCACGTTCAAGCCGCTCAATGCGCGCTTCCACAGACATTGCAGTCATTTGTATCCCGCTCCTTATCGTCGAGATTTCAGACCGAAATGCATCAGTGCGCACGAAAAGTCGCGCTTTGTGCAAGACCTATTGGAACCAGGCGATTGACTGACCAGATATGTCGGTGATGATATTTTTGAACCGGACATATTTTGCCAGTCCTGCCAAGCCGCGCTCCACCCCATTGCCGGACTGCTTCCAGCCCGGGAACGGAGACTGCGGGTACACCTGATTGTATGTGTTGACATATACAGTTCCGGATTTGAGAGCATTGGCCATGCGACGCGCCCTGTCGGCATTGGTGGTGAACACGCCAGAGCCAAGGCCATAGGGGGTGTCGTTGGCGATTGAAACAGCCTCAGCCTCATCGGCAAATGGAATGGCAGTGAGAACGGGGCCAAAGATTTCCTCACGGGCAATCCGCATCTGATTAGTGGCATCGACAAAGAGGGTGGGTTCAATGAACCAGCCGCCGGAATCAGCCATGTGGGGAGGGACTTTGCCCCCGCATGCGAGAGTGGCCCCCTCGGCGATGCCAATCTGGATGTAGTTCATAATCTTGTTGAAATGCTCTTCGGAAACGATGGAGCCGAGCTGGGTTGCATTGTCGGACGGGTCGCCGACTTGCAAGGACGAGAGCTTTTCGGCCACTGCAGCGGTGAAGCGGTCGTAGAGTGATTTTTCGACAAGCAGACGCGTAGCGGCAATGCAGTTCTGGCCATTGTTCATGAGGAGGCCAAAGACCGCGCCAGCCACGGCCTGATCAAAATCGCAATCAGCGAAGATGATATTCGGGGATTTGCCGCCAAGCTCCATGGAGACATCAGTGATATTTCGCTGGGCAAGCTGCATGATGCGCCGGCCCGTGTCGGTAGAGCCGGTGAATGAGACCATGCCGACATGCGGATCGGTTACAAGCGCCTCACCAACGAGACTACCTGCTCCAGTGATGACATTGAGGGCACCAGCAGGCAGGCCAGCTTCGGCAAAGACGCCAGCAAGTGCACAGGTAGTGATGGGCGTTATGCTCGCAGGCTTCATGACGATGGAATTGCCGGTAGCCAGCGCAGCACCAATTTTGAGCACGGCGAGAAACAGCGGGAAATTCCACGGTGCGATGCCCGCCACTACTCCGTACGGCTCCCACTGTGTGAAGTCAACCTGGCCAGCATTGGGAATTGGAATTGTCGAGCCGAGCATGGAGGAGGTGACTTCTGAATACCACTGGAGATATGCGGCCGAGCCCGGGGCGTCAATGTTGCGCCCATCGGTAATGGTTTTACCCACGTCAAGCATTTCCATCTGCGCAAAATCTTCGACACGTTCCATTAAGA
>CAYSRY010000199.1:0-5373 GCA_964433395.1 uncultured Armatimonadia bacterium
TCTCTGCAATTGATACATCAGACCGCAATTCCGGCACCGGTGGTTTCCAATTGCAGGCAATCTCTTCAGTGCCTCCCGCATATGACATCGCAACCCCTGCAGGGCGTGCCAATCTGGGCTTTTCAACGGAGGATGAGAAGGCGTTCGATGGGGTGGAAATCGTCGGATTTCTCGCAAGTCCGGGCGAAGACATAAGTTGCTTGAATATCTCACGCCCGACGCATCCGCGCCTGCTCGGAGTGCCGGAAGAAATGCGTACACGCGGCGGATTCAGACTATTCACCATGGGCGGGAGAGAACCATGGGACGCAATCGATCTCGAAGTCGACGATTTGCCCCATAGTATCCCGACGCTGGGCGATGAAGCGAGCGTGCGCTGGACGCTGCATTCAAGCTTGGAGAAAGTCTATACGATGCCCGGACCTGATGGCGAAACACTCTACCTGCGGTTCACCGGATTGCTTAAAGGCAGTATTTTCCAGAGTGAGCTGCTTATTTCTGAAGCGCGATTCCGCAAAATCTACCCGTCCATCACGCGCCCATCGTATTTTCTGATCGCTACTCCTCAGGGCCGCGAAGAACAAGTGGCGCAGATACTGCGCGCAAATATAGGCGATAATGGGCTTGAAGTGCGGAAGACTTCCGAAGTGCTGAACGGCTTTCTGCAGGTGCAGAATACATATCTGTCAATGTTCCTGGCTCTCGGTGGCCTTGGCCTGCTGCTTGGCACTGTCGGCATGATAACTATACTTCTGCGCGGAATATTCGAACGTCGCGCTGAGCTCGCGCTTATGGAGGCAATCGGCTTTACTCGCCGCAAAATAGCCGGTGTACTATTGATCGAACATGTCACTTTGTTAGTTACAGGGATGGCACTGGGCACACTATCAGCACTGATAGCTGTCAGTCCGCAAACCATATCGGCCGAATCTGCAGTGAACTGGGGTGTACTGACAGCCGTCATTTCGGGTATACTACTATTCAGCATAGTATCCTGCATTACCGCCGTGCTCTCATCATTGCGCGGCAGTCTCATATATGTACTGCGACAGGAATAGGGGCAGTGAATATGCGGCATCGCCAGAATGTATTGTTCATGCTGATTGCCGGGGCACTTGTGCTGGCGGTATTACCATGCCAAGCCGCAGACTGGCCCTCCCATCGCGGCAATCCTGCCATGACGGGCGCAACCGCAGCATTCACCAGCGCGCCTAAGGTCAGGTGGACTTATGAGACCGGCTCGTCGATCGAAGGCACCGCAGCGATTGCAGGCGGAACAGTGTACATCGGCACGAGGACAAATGCCCTGATAGCGATCAATCTCGCCACCGGCAAGCTGAAATGGAAATTCATGGCATCAGACGCGATCAGCGCAAGTCCATGCGTATCAGGCGACCTTGTGTATGTGGGCGATGAAGCCGGCATATTCTATGCAGTGAGTCGCAATACCGGCAAACAGGTGTGGAAATACACGACTGGCGACAAGATCATATCATCTGCCACATTGGCTCCCGGTGCCGTTATAGTCGGTTCATATGACAATTACCTCTACAAATTCAACGCAGTAACTGGCAGCAAGCTCTGGAGCTTTGAGTCCGCGGCGCAAGTGCATTGTTCGCCGTGTGTCACAGGCAATTCAGTTGTCATAGCCGGATGCGACGGTTTTGTGCATATTATCAACCTTGCCACCGGCCACGAGAGGAAAGCAGTGGAAGTCGGCGGGAATTTCGCAGGTGCTCCGGTTGCCAGTGGCGATATGATCTTTGTCTGTGGCATGTCCGGGGTATATGCTGGCATCCGTCTGAGCGACGGCACAGTGGTCTGGAAAGTCATGGTGACACGCAACGGTGGAGCCAGCTTCGGATCACCAGCCATATCCGGGCGAAATGTCATCTTTCCTTCACGCAATGGAACGGTATTTTCACTTGATACGCGCACTGGAGCAACGCGATGGGTTTTCCGGACAAAAGATGCAGTGGATTCCGCTCCTGTAATAGCCGGGGACCGCGTCTTCTTCGGCAGTGATGACGGGAACCTATACGCTCTGAATCTAGCGACTGGCCGCTTGGTGTGGAAATTCACGCACGGTGCAGCGATCACAGCCGGACCAGCCATAGGGGCGAATCGCATGGTTATCGGCACCAACGATGGTACGCTCTATTGTTTCGCTCCATGAATTGAACTGCTCCATAGCAGATCGCGTCTCATCTTTGACTGAAACAGCAGTAAAGCTTCCGCCTGAACCATGTAACGATAGGTGTGAGATCACGCAGAACAGGGGAATATCCATGATTCGGACGCTAAAGCTCACTTTTGCATTGCTGACCTGCCTGACCTTGACAACCGCAGTAACCGCTGCCACTTGGCCACAATTCCTTGGCCCCAATGCCAACGGAATCGCGCCAGACACCGGCATCAATAAAGATTGGGCTACCAATCCCCCACAGGAATTGTGGCGTGTGACTCTGAGCGATAACGGCTACGCTGGTCCTTCAGTGGCAGATGGCAAAGTTTTCATAATTGACCATGTCGGCGATGACGATGTGGTGCGCGCTTTGGATTTTGCAACCGGAGATGAAGTCTGGAGTTTCACCTATGCAGCACCCGGCAAATTCAACTATGGCTACAGCCGCTCAACACCCGTTTACGATGGAGGCAAGCTGTATACTCTTGGACGTCTCGGCAAGCTGCACTGCTTGAACGCTGCGACCGGCGACGTCATCTGGCAACGCAACATAAAGGCCGAATTTGGTGGGATACTGCCTACCTGGTACTATGCGGCGTCACCGAAAATTGATGGCGACAAGCTGTTGGTATTGCCTGGCGGAACCAATGTTTTGGCCGTTCTCAACAAAATGACTGGTGAGACTCTGTGGACTGGTGGTGGTGCTGGTGACCCCAGTTACGCAACTCCCGTGATTGCTCAGATACAGGGAGTCAAACAATACGTCGTCTTTTTAGGCGACAAGCTCATAGGCATCAATGCAGAAAGCGGGCAGCGCCTTTGGGAATTCCCGTGGGCGACCAGCAATAAGGTCAACGCCGCTGCCCCAGTTGTAGGTGGAAACTACATATTCGCCGCATCCGGGTATGGATTCGGTTGCGGGCTTCTGGAGATTACGCCCGAAGGTCCCGTTGAAATTTACCACACGAAGGATATAATCGCCCATTTCTCATCACCGGTTTTCTATAATCATTATGTTTTTGGTATCGGCGATCCGGGGTTCCTTGTTTGCATGGATTCGCGCGAAGGCAATGTTATGTGGAAGCAGGCAGGATTTGAGAAGGGCGGGCTTGTGGCAGTAGACGGCACGATAATCGCGATGGATGGCAAGAATGGCGACATAGTGATGGTTGAAGCATCATCTGCAGCCTATAACGAACTCGGGCGCATCAAACCATTGGGGGGGCAGAGCTGGACAGCACCAATCATCTCTGACGGTAAACTTATAGTGCGCAACAAAACCGAAATGGTTTGCCTCGACCTGATGTAAGATGCCGCGCATGGGGCGCTGGGGCATCGGACCACCGTTGATGGTGATCTCGGGGATCTACGCAGCCATGGCTATATGGCTGACGCGAAAATACGAGCCAGCCATTACTCTCACTGTGCTCCCAGAATCAGTATGTAACATCGCCGGCGGCATTCTCATTGCCGCCGGCATATTATTCTACACAATCGCTGCCATCCAGCTCCACTTTGCATATTGTCACGGCGAGTTGACTACGTCGGGACTTTATAATGTCGTGCGACACCCGATCTATGCAACGTTCATCTTATTGATAGCCCCCGGCATCGCTATAATATCGCGCTCTCTCGCATTGTTTGCTCTCCCGATTGTCATGTACCTGATATTCACCGTGCTTGTACGCACTGAAGAAAACGCTATTGAAGCCCGCTTTGGCCAGGATTACCGCGATTATGCAAAACGCGTTCCTCTCTTGTTTCCCCGTCTGTAAAACTTCAGACAAACTCAACGTCTGTGTGCATGGACTTTCGGTGCAAACTCCGCATTGGTCTTTGGACAGATGAGGAGGGTAAGAGCTGCCGCATGGCCAATATAAATTCAGAGTATACCCAGACGCAAAGCAGGAGGATACCATGTCTTCGCCGTCAGTCGATCTTTACGCGTTACGTGAATTTTATAGCGGTGAGCTCCTTGAAAATGTCATTCCCTGGTGGATGCAGCACGGTTTTGATCCGCAGAATGGCGCCGTGTGTGAAACCATAACCGAAGCCGGCGAAATCAGAAGCTATGACAAGGCGGGATGGTCACAGGGGCGCGCACTGTTTATCTGGTCGCGCCTGTATAATGTCATTGGCCAGCGGCATGAGTGGCTCGAGGTCGCGGAACGCCTCTTTGAATTCTGGTATTCAGTGGGCAAACGCGAGAACTGGAGATGGCCGGCAAAAGTCGACCGTGAAGGAAATACGCTGCAAGGCGACACGGACGTCTACACGGATGGGTTCGCCATAATGGGCTTGACCGAATATGCCCGTGCGACAGGTGACGAAAGAGCTGTGCAGGCTGCGCTTGACACTTTCGAGATTGCCAACGAGCGTATTCAGGCTGGTGGCGAGGAGATATTCCGTCCAGACACACTTCCGCCCGGCAGCAGATTGCACGGAATCTCCATGATCTTCGCAACTGTCTTCCATGAGCTTGGCAAACTCGTAGATGATGCGCAGATACTCAAGTCAGGACACTCACACGCCCTGCAAATACTTGATGATTATCTTAAGCCTGAGTACAAACTCCTGCTTGAACACGTCGCGCTGGACGGATCAGAACTCAATGACCCGATTGGACGCCAGTGCATTCCCGGCCACGCAATTGAGTCGATGTGGTTCCTTATGAGGCTTTTCAGCGACCGCGGCGAACCAGCTCAGGTTGCCCGTTGCATTGAAGGCCTTCGCTGGCATGTGGAAGCTGGATGGGACTGGAAATACGGTGGCATCGTGGCGGCATTGACCGCGGGGCATCCCCCAGTCACCGAGCGAGACGCGAAAATCATGTGGCCGCAGACCGAGGCCATGTACGCGCTGCTGCTGGCATATTCACTCTCTGGCGAGAGATGGTGTCTTGAATGGTATGACCGCGTCCATGAATGGGTACTCTCCCACTATCCGGTCCCTGAGCATGGAGAGTGGCACCGAGCACTCAACCGCGACGGTTCTTTCCCGGGCGAGGGCAGCGGTGACAATGTCCGCAAAGAACCATTCCACCTGGCGCGGCTTCTGATCTTCGCCACCGATCTGTTGACTGAAATGACCACCCGAGCCACCATTAAGACATGCGCCATAGATACCGAAAGGATACACAACAATGATTATTGACAAACTGCAGAATGCCGACGCCTACTGTGCTCTTC
>CAYSRY010000199.1:5383-6790 GCA_964433395.1 uncultured Armatimonadia bacterium
CCCCGGTTTTGCGGCCGCGTTTGAGGTTCTCCGCGATCCAGGTCTCGCTGGCCGAGATGCCGGTCCCGCCGAAATTGACGGTAAGCGTCTCACCATCAATGTGATCAAGGGCGAGCTGAAGCCAGAAGACCAGGTGAAGATGGAATGCCATCGCAAATACATCGACATCCAGTATGTCATCAGTGGCAACGAAGCATTTTCATGGTCACCGACCGACGAATGCCACACTCCCGTTGAGGCGTTCAACGCAGAAGCAGACTTCGGGCTGTTCGACGATCCACCGTGCGGCTGGTTTCCGCTACTCGAAGGCACTTTCGCTGTATTTTTTCCGGAAGATGCACATGGGCCCATGCGTGGTGAAGGCGCTGTGCACAAGATCGTCGTCAAGGTCGCTGTTGACTGGGAGTAGTGTTTTCATTGCGCGGCAGGGAGTGCGCCTGCGCTCTTTGCCGCGCTTCATCGACACTCAGGAGAAGTCCGATCTCGGAGGGGTGGCATATGCCTGAGGCAAAAACGCGAAGGATCGGCATATTGACGGCCGGGGGCGATTGTCCCGGTTTGAATGCTGCAATTCGTGGCGTGGCCAAAGCTGCCATCGCAAAACATGGCATCAAAATCGTAGGAATCTTTGACGGCTTTCAGGGCCTGCTTGAAAACAATTGGCGTCTGCTGGAGTGGTCGGACGTCTCGGGCATTCTTACGCAGGGAGGCACGATACTGCGTACCAGCCGCGTAAAACCTGACAAGGTTGAACGCGACGGTGGCACGTTCGTGGACATGACCGAAGTGGCCGCAGAAAACTACCGCCGCATGAATCTCGATTGCCTGGTCTGCCTCGGTGGCGGAGGGACACAGAAAAACGCTTATCATCTCATGGAGGCAGCCGGTCTCAATGTCATAACACTCCCCAAAACTATCGACAACGATATCTGGGGCACCGACACGTGCTTCGGTTTCGACACTGCGGTGAGCATTGCCACAGAAGCCATAGACCGCCTCCACAGCACCGCAGACAGCCACCGCCGCGTCATGGTAGTCGAAATCATGGGCAACAAATCCGGATGGCTGACGCTCGCCTCAGGCATTGCGGGCGGCGCTGATGCAATTCTCATCCCCGAGATTCCCTATGACATTCGCGCGGTTGCTGAAGCTGTATCGCGTCGCGACCGTCAGGGAAGTCGCTTCAGTATTGTAGCCGTGGCAGAAGGCGCAACACCGATTGAAGGCAGCGAAGGCGAAGCGCACGATGTGAAGGACCTCAAAGGCCCGGTCGGGTTTGGCCACCACGTCGGCACTGTCGTTGCGCGGCAGCTTCAGGAGATGACGGGCATAGAATCGCGCGTCACAGTACTCGGCCACGTCCAGAGGGGCGGCTCACCAACCCCACAAGACCGCATCCTCGCCACC
>CAYSRY010000200.1:0-6768 GCA_964433395.1 uncultured Armatimonadia bacterium
CAGAACGTATTGCGAACCCGTCACAGTCCGTGCCGCTCCATAGAAACCAAGCTTCATGTTTTCATCAACTCTCGTAGCGTAATTTTGAGGTACCGTCAAGTGCATTGTTCTGGATAGATATTGCTGAATGCTACTACCAGTCTATATTTTATAGCAAATCAGGTCCAGTTCACAAAAGAAAGAGCGGCATCCATAAGGATGCCGCTCTTGAGGCGACATTTTGCATGTTGCCATACTGCTCACATAATTGGCAAGTAGGTCTCAAGCTCCCACGATGTGACTTGAGCCCGGTAACGATCCCACTCTATCCGCTTGTTCTCAAGTAGGACCTCAAACAGATCTTCACCAAGTGCATCCCGAAGAAGCTCGCTCTCCTCCGCTATAGTTACCGCGTGGTCGAGGTTACCTGGCAGCGTCTTGATACCTCTTCTTTCGCGTTCAGCAGACGACATATTGTACACATTCTCCAGGGTAGCATCCTGAAGCTCATACTTCTCTTCAATGCCTTTCAATCCAGCTGCCAACATCACTGCAAACGCGAGATACGGGTTACAGGCTGGATCTGGAGCGCGATATTCAAGACGTACTGAGCCGGGGGTTCCTTCGCGGTAAGACGGGATTCGCACCAGGTCGGAGCGGTTTATCTGCGCCCATGAGATATAAACTGGTGCTTCATAGCCAGGAATAAGACGCTTATACGAGTTCACCCATTGGTTCGTTACAACAGTGATTTCTCGGGCGTGCCGCAACAACCCCGCAAGGAAGAATTTCCCCGTCTCCGACAGATGGTACTCATCGTCAGCGTCAAAGAATGCATTCTGCCCATCTTTCCAGAGGCTCTGGTGGACGTGCATGCCACTGCCATTGTAATCGGCAAGAGGCTTCGGCATGAATGTGGCGTACACATTGTGCCGCAATGCGATCTCTTTTGTGACGATCCGGCATGTCATCGCCGCATCTGCCATCCGCATAGCATCCGAATAGTGCAGATCTAACTCGTGCTGGCTGGGGGCAACTTCGTGGTGCGTGTAGTCCACATCGACGCCCATTCCCTCAAGCGCAAGCACTGTTTCACGGCGAAGCGCAGATGCAATGTCTGGCGGAGTATTATCAAAATAGCCACCATCATCAAGGCCAGTCAGCGGTACTTCCGGCTTCTCGAAATAGAAATACTCAAGCTCAGGTCCTACCTTGAACTCAAACCCCATATCTGCCGCTTTCGCAAGCATGCGTCGCAGCACACCTCGGGGATCAGTGGGCGATGGAGTTCCATCGGGACAAAATATATCACAGAACACTTTGGCCACTGCAGCCTCGGCATTGCTTTGCCATGGGAGCAGCGAAAACGTTGTTGGATCTGGCATCGCGGTCATGTCACTCTCGTCGATGCGGGCAAACCCCTCAATTGATGAACCATCAAAGCCGCGTCCAATCTCGCACGCTGATTCTAGACCATCAACTCCGATGGTGAGGCCTTTGAGAGACCCCAGAACATCCGTGAACCATAAGCTGACAAACTTCACATTTGACTGCTCGGCGAGCGTTGTGATCCGTCTGATGTCGGCCTGCATTCCGTTCTTCCTCCCGCACAGTTAGTCGCTCCAGAATCCGGAGTTTTTTTTTGTCGGAAGCAAGCTAACCGTCAGCTGCAGGCACTGCATACGCTCTTTCGTCGCGTATGCGCGCCTCGTGCATTGCGATGGCGCGATCGAGCAATAATTTCGGGTCGGCATCATAGATTACGTCGGCGTTTGTCACTTTATCGATCATTGCAACAATCTCGCGAATGTGATCTGCAATCCCACCGGTACCTTCGAGCACCGCTATCAGCTTGCCCTCGTCAAATGCAATGGCGAACTCACCGAGCGTTCCGGAACGGCCGCCAACAATTGTGACGATGTCGCAACTCCTGATCGCAGCGACTTCACGCCCCATAAGACCACTGCCTGTGTAGATGATGCAGTCATATTCCTCATATGGCGAGTTGTAGCGCTCCACATGTTCAGTCAGACTTAGCCCAGGCGACACGCCAATCGTCAATGCACCAGCTTGGTGTGCTGCGATGGCAGCCTCATGTGGCAAGCCAGGACAAGCGCCATTGATCAGAATACAGTCGTGGTGAGCGATCTCTTCGCCGAGGCGACGGCATTTATCCAGCACGTTTGCCGACATTTTTCCGCCGGCCGATCCCATGACCCCAACCTTGGTTTTGACGTGTTGAAGCTCTATGGCAAACACCTCCACGGATGGAAATGCGGTCGAAACACATAAAATGATGAAAAGCAGAAAGGCGCGCCAGCTCTCAAGCTGAATCGCGCCCTCAGATTTGCGTTGCAGTCAAAACGTAACAGATCTATGCTACCATAAGTCAGTGCAAAAGTCAACGCAGGCGCTCATTCTCTTTGCCATAGGCCAGATCTGAGGTAAACTGAAAGCGACGCAGATATTCAGATCACGCAGTGCCTGCAGCTGGGCCGAGGAGTGACCGAAATTGGGCTATAATAGTGCTGTTGCACAGCTTCTTCAGGATGCTAACTCCAAGAAAATTGTTGTGATCGGCGAACCCATCGTCGATGTCTTCATACACGGCACCATGGCCACAATAGCCCCCGTAAGCCCAGTCCCACATCTGATCATCAGACGCGAAAATGCTCTCCCAGGTGCTGCAGCTGCCGTAGCTCGCATGCTTGCAACTGTGGGTGCACAAGTTTCATTTGCTGGTGTAGCCGGAGATGATCATGCTGGACTTCTGTTGCGCAGTAAGCTTGCATCGGCTGGCATCGACACAAATCTCATCATCGTAGATTCTGAGTCACCCACACGTGTTATTACTCACGTGCTGGGAGAAGATTCTATAAATGGTCGTCCACTATTGCGCATGGAACGCCGCGCCAGCGAGCGTATCATTCCATCTGCCCGTCAAGCGCTCACTGCGATCGTCACTGAAGCGCTCGACGATGCAGATATCTTTGTGCTTGTCACTGATGCCGAGGAAACTTACCCTGAGGTCTTCGTCCAGCTTCGCGATGCAGCGAAACATCGCACCACGCGCATTGTCGAGATCGCGTTG
Source organism: uncultured Armatimonadia bacterium (assembly GCA_964433395.1). Taxonomy (GTDB): domain Bacteria; phylum Armatimonadota; class Zipacnadia; order Zipacnadales; family UBA11051; genus UBA11051. The sequence goes on from CAYSRY010000200.1 coordinate 3,071, forward strand.
TGTGACGTTGCTTCTCCACTTGAAAACACTCTAAACAGTGACAAGCTCTATACGTTGCCCGAACTCCAGTGGCTCGTCCAACAAGTTCGGGATCGCGGCGGCAACATAGTGTTTACCAACGGTTGCTTCGACATACTCCATGCCGGCCACGTGAAATACCTCGCCGCCGCCTCACAACAAGGCGATTTCTTTGTGGTCGCACTCAACAGTGACGAATCGGTACGCGCAATAAAGGGCCCCAACCGTCCTGTGCAGAATGAGCAGGCCAGAGCCACTGTTCTGTCAAGTTTGGAATGCATTGACGCACTTGTGCTCTTTTCCACTGCGGACGTCCGTTCGCTTATTGATGTATTGCGGCCAGAAGTCTATGTAAAGGGTGGAGACTATACCATCGAAACCATCAACCAGCCTGAACGCCGGCTGGTCGAGGCGTATGGCGGCCAGATTGTACTTCTGCCGGGGGTTGAGGGCCAGTCTACAACTAACATCCTCCGAAAAATCCACGAAGATGGTCTGCGTTAACCATCTTCAGATGCGCGCGTATTGCCCGTACCCGTTGCGGCTACCGGTCTGACCATCCAGTCACCATAAAGCTTCAGACGCGTCTCGGGCGGCCCATCGTCCTGGCTTAGTATGACGACACTTTCCGGCTTTGCCCACATAGCAGGCTTTGCGCCAGCAATACCTGCTGGAATTTCATACCCTTCAGTATCGGGGCCGACATATGGCATGTAGGCGGCTTCATCGCCGATGTAACTTTGAATGGCTTCGGCCCACTTGCCTTGTTCAGGAAGCACACCATCATGTTGCCGCACGTACATCTCCAGTGCCACTCCAATCATCTCAAGATCTGCGGAGACATTGCGTGTTGCATGCTCTCCATAAGAAACGTTGTATGCAGGCCAGATTATGACAGCAATTCCCCCGACTGCAATAAGTATGCAGGCGACTGTAAACACCACCCACCCTCGTTTGGATAGGCTACGGTAGTTTGGGCGCTCTTTCTGGTGTCTCGTGGTAAGGAGCTGAGGGCGCGCCGCCTGAGGCCTGACCGTGACCGGCTGTCCGTCTGCTCCTAGGAGCTCGCCCAACGTACCCCAACGACCGTGACTACCGATCATGGCCGCGTCTTCCATTCTCGCACGCTTGTCTGCCAGGATGAAACGCACGGTCGCCAAACTATAGGGGCCATAGACCTCACTATCCCGGCTCAGCCACCAGCTCACATCGGCCCCACATCTCACACATACTGTAGCTTCCTCATCAAGTTGCGCATGACATGTCGGACACTGTGCCATGATTAGTTCACTTCCTTCGCTGACCGAGCTACTTTGCCTCGTCACCAACTATGCGAATTGGCAATTCATCAAGCTGCGTACCATCCGGTTGCTGAAAGATTAACACATGTCGCGAGAACGGAATTTCAATACCATTATCATCGTATGCTGCCTTAATTGCCCGGCGCATCGCAGAAGCCACTCGCTCATGCATTCCCGGCTCCACCGGCACGCGAACACGCAATACAATATCTGAGCCACCGAAGTCTTTGACCAGTACTTCAGGTGCTCCCGTCATCTCTGCCATCTGTGCTTTCAATTCCAGCATCGTCTCGTTAGTGACAGCAATCGCCCGTTCTACATCCCCTTCGTAAGAAACGCCAACATCCATGCTCGCCTTCACAAAAGTCCGGGAGTAATTCGTCAGCACACGAATTTCTCCGTTGGGAATGATATGCACCATGCCATCCGGATCTCTTACCCACGTACTGCGAAGTGTAATGCTCTCGACAATGCCCTTATATTCGCCTGTCTCCACCCAATCACCCACCCAGAAATATCCTTCAAAGAGGATGAAAAATCCAGCAACAAAATCCTGAATAAGGTGCTGAGCACCGAAACCAATAGCAATGCCCACGATGCCAGCTCCTGCCAGGATCGCGGTCGTGTCTACCCCAACCACATTCAGCGCTGTCACAGCTGCAATGAAGTAGACGCCATATCTTACAACACTCACCAGCAAAGGCAGAACAGTCTTACGACGTTTGGGGACTTCGCCCTGAGCATCGGGCTTCAGCGAGTATCGGTGGATAATGAGCGCACAGGCTTCTACGACGACCATTGCAACTATCCAAATGGCTATAACACGAGCCGAAGCGTTGGCAATCTCGTAAAACACGCTGTCAAGAGTTCGCTCACCAATCTGGTAGCCACCAAATGAAACGCGAGAGCCCACATACATCAGCGCAGCGATATACACAGTCCACTGAAGAGCCATTCTGATGCGTTCGCTCAAGCTATGAATGTGGGCGCGGCTCTCCCACATCACGTTAACGTCATCATTCCAGTACAGGACGAGGCCAGCATACACGGCATCCAGAGCAACTCCGATAGAGAGTGCCATGAGACGCACAAGTGAATACACGAGAATGAGCTCTGCAGTGATAGTTATGATGTGACTAGAGGACGCCGTCATATCAAATATGTAAACGCCCATTAGCGCGCCGACATACCACAGTGTCCACCGCAGAGTGCTCAGCAGTCGGTCACCAACCTGCTGGACGCGCTTGTCCTCGACCCGCACGATCTCAGCAGCGATTAGACGTTCAACAATCCATTGAGAGAGCAACTTTGAGAGCCATCCAGCAAGTTGTAACAAAACAATGACGCCAATAAACTGGCTGGCACTCACAGCGAAGGGCCTGAACATGGTCCAAGACAGCGTTTGCAAAACTGTGTATGCACGCTCCGGCAGGTCTATACCTGCAAATGCTGCGTATATTCCACCTGCTACCAAACCAACCGCGGCCAGCCCGCTCAGCATCCAGAGCGACCTCAGAAGCCCTGCCGTCACCTCTTCGCGCCGTTCTGGCCCCATGAGTTGTCTTTCATCATCAATGCTGCTCTCGCCTATCCGTCTGACGGCCCACGCAGCAATACGCTGCATTCCCCATGTTATCAATGCCAGCAGCACCAGCACTCCCACAATAAAAGACAGATTTTGTATTATGATTCGTTCGGTCATCATCACCAGCCTCGTCGTCATGGTATCTGCATTGTGTACATTGTACTATCTATGTTATTTTGCCGTACACTTGCCTATGTCCTTCCCAGCAGGTCAAACGCTCTCAGCCGACGAATTTGCTACAGCAGCGGACACATCAGTACGTGACCACGGTGGTAGAAATGCAGAGCAGCCATATCGACCCACTGCGCATCGCAGTCATCGGGCTTGGCGGCATGGGCCAGGGCCATGTGGCGGGGATACTGGCGACAGAAAACACTGAGCTTGTCGCAGTATGTGACAGCAACGCTGCGATGACCGATCAGATCGCGAGAGAGACTGGTGCGGAAGCATTTACTGACTACAATGAGATGATCAATCAGATGGAACTTGATGGCATGGTCGCTGTCCTCCCCCATCATCTTCACAGAGACATTGTAGTCAAAGCCTGCAACAGTGGCGTAGCACTTCTCAAAGAAAAGCCATTGGCCCGGAACATGCACGAGGCACGTGAATTCGCGCAACTAGTGAAACAGTCTGGCATTACATTCATGCTTGCCACGCAACGACGTTTTACGCCCTCATATGCCCGGCTTAAGGAAATCGTCCCTCAACTCGGCCATATCTTCCTTTCACGTGGACAATATTGTTTCCGTTGGAACCGAGATTTCGAATGGCGCGGTCACTGGGAGACAACC
>CAYSRY010000201.1:0-6686 GCA_964433395.1 uncultured Armatimonadia bacterium
TATCCCGACTATGCGCAGAAAGTGGCCAAAGCTGTTGTATCCGGCGACTGCGACCGAGGCATTCTGGCATGTGGAACGGGCATCGGAATGTCGTTGGCTGCCAACAAAGTCAAAGGCTGCTATGCAGCTCTGCTGTGCGATTGCTTCAGCGCGCGAATGGCAGCATTGCATAATGCGGCAAATGTGGCCTGCATCGGTGGGCGTACCATCGGCCCTGAGCTGGCACGTGAAATATTGACGGCCTATCTCGCCACACAGGCAGATACTTCCGAACGACATGCCCGCCGTCGCGCCAAAGTCACAAACCTCGAGTGCGCCTGACAACGCTCGTGGAACAGGTCGCCTCGTGGAGGAAGAACAGTGCCAGAGCATACCACGCCGCCTGAGCCGTATGAGAATGGTCGTCCCGAATGGGATGACTATTTCATGGAAATTACGCACGTCGTGGCCAAACGCTCGACATGCCTGCGCAGGCATGTCGGGTGCATTATGGTAAGTGACAGGCGCATTCTATCCACCGGCTACAACGGTGCACCAAAAAATCTCAGGCACTGTGGCGAAATGGGCGGCTGCCTTCGCGAACAGCTCGGGATACCATCCGGGCAGCGCCAGGAAATCTGCCGCGCCGTACATGCTGAGCAGAATGCTATCATTCAGGCGGCGGTGCACGGGGTCAAGCTGGAGAACGTGACATGTTATGTGACCACCCAGCCTTGTGTAACGTGCGCTAAACTGCTCATCAATGCCAATGTCAGACGTATAGTTTTCGAAGGCGATTATCCGGATCAACTCGCCCGAGATATGCTCGCCGAAGCCGGCGTCGAACTTGTACAATATGTCCGGAATCAATTGCAGGACGAGAACCAATGCAACCAGTAGTCGCTGCCAGTATAGCTATAGTGATCGCATTGGTGTTGACACCCGTTGTTATGCGTATCGCTCCACGCATTGGGGCGGTTGCCAGGCCGGGTGAACGACACGTGCATACAAAAATTACGCCTACCGCCGGCGGACTCGCAATATTCATCGCGTTCTGGGTGCCGACACTGATCGCAAACTGGCCCCTCCACGGACCCCTGGTCGGCATTCTGATTGGCTCAATACTGCTCGTTGTTGTCTGCCTGCTTGACGATATCTACGCTCTGCCTGCAAAGCCACGCCTGCTGGCTCAATTGCTTATTGGCGTGCTGACGTATATGTGGGGCGTCCGAATCACGGGAATGACCAGCCCCGCTGCGATACTCGGAACGTATCAATATATAAGCCTCGGATGGCTTTCGGCACCTTTGACTGTCCTCTGGATCGCGTTCATGATGAATGCCATAAACTGGCTTGATGGACTCGATGGCCTTGCAGCGGGGGTCGCTGGCATCGCGAGCCTTTCACTGGCGTTTATCGGTCTGAGCAATGGCTCAACCGAGGTCGCAATCAGTGCGCTGGCACTCGGTGGGGCAGTCGCTGGATTCTTGCCGTACAACTTCAACCCGGCCAAAATCTTCATGGGGGATACGGGGGCGATGTTCCTCGGATATATCCTCGCGACATTATCCGTGACAGGAGCATCAAAAGCCCCAACGTTGGTCGCGTTGATAGCGTCTCTTCTTGTCCTTGGAGTGCCGATTTACGATTCCCTGAGCACAATGGCCAAACGCATTCGTGCGAGACAGTCTGTTTTCAGTGCAGACAAGCGGCATCTCCACCATCGGCTGCTTGCTCGTGGACTGAGCGTGCGACAGGCAGTTCTTTTCATCTATGGCCTGACTGCATTGTCCTGCCTGGGAGCAATACTGATATGGGTGTATCAATGAAGCCACATGTGTGTCTGGTCTATGGAACCAGACCGGAAGCAATTAAATTGGCCCCCGTGTATCACGCACTCGCAAGACGAGCCAACGCCTTTGAAACAAGCGTTGTCGTCACTGCGCAGCATCGCGAACTGCTCGACCAGATGCACGAGGTTTTTGGCATCACGCCTGATGTTGACCTCAACATTATGCAAGTCAGTCAGTCGCTGTCACAGATTACCTGCAGGGCCCTCGAAGCTCTGCAGAAGACGCTCTCCAGACTTGCTCCCGACATTGTACTTGTCCAGGGCGACACTACAACAGTTTTCGCCGGTGCGCTGGCCGCTTTCTATGAGAAAATTGCGGTCGGGCATGTTGAAGCTGGACTGCGCAGTGGCAACAAGTTCTCTCCGTACCCTGAAGAGATCAACCGAAAAATGACTGGGGTGCTGGCAGACTTGCATTTCGCCCCTACTGCCGATGCAAAGCATAAGCTGCTGGCTGAGCATGTTGACCCGGCAAGCGTTTTCGTGACTGGAAACACAGTCATCGACGCACTGCAGATGATTACCAGCAACGAAAGTGTGCTGCCTGCGAGCACTGCGAAACTCATGGAGCAGGTTGGCGGTCGGCTGGTCCTGGTAACGTGCCATCGGCGCGAAAACCGCGGCGTGGCGTTCACCCAGATATGTACTGCACTGGAACGCCTCGTGCGCAGTCATCGCGACATAACAGTAATCTGGCCGCTGCATCCAAGCCCAGCGGTGCGTGAGGCTGCACAGGAAATGCTCGGTGGCAAAGAGCGAATCGTACTCACCGACCCGCTGGACTATTTCGAATTCGTACCCCTGATGAGTCGAGCCGACCTCATCATTACAGATTCCGGCGGTATACAGGAAGAAGGCTCGGCGCTTGGCATCCCGGTGCTGGTCACCCGTGATACGACTGAACGGCCCGAAGGCGTTGAGGCTGGCGTGGCAAAACTCGTTGGTGCCGATACCGACACCATTCTCAACGAGGCGACGCGGCTTCTGTCCAGTCCGGCTGCTTACGCCGAAATGAGCCGGACCGTGTCGCCATATGGCGACGGATACGCATCGGAGCGCATTTGTGATGCGTTGGAGTATCATTTCGGCCTGAGGCAGGAGCGCCCCGCAGATTTCGAATGGTCGCCAAGCTGAACTTCGGCCAGTAACCGGGACAGAATGCAGTCGGGTGGAGCGGATTCATGGATTTTCTTGCAGCAATAGTGCTGGCCATCGTTCAAGGTGCGACCGAATTTCTGCCAGTCTCAAGCTCAGGGCATCTCGTGCTTATCCCTGCCTGGCTGGGATGGGATCAGGCACCGCTCAGTTACGATATTGTGCTACACTTTGGTACGCTGGTAGCGGTGCTTGTCTATTATCGCCACGAATTGACGGCCATAGTCCGCTCCATTTTTACCGGACGTGACGAAAATGACAAAAATGGTGTACTGGGTGCAACTTCGGGTCGATACCTTGCACTACTCATAATTATTGCGACTGTTCCGGCGGCGTTGGTTGGCATATTCTTTGAAGACATCGTGGATGAGCACCTGCTCAAGCCACTTCCAGCCGCCATCGGGTTGCTGGTTACCGGTCTTTTTCTATATGCCGCGGATCGAGTTGGCGCGAGGGCAAATGGCCACGAGCCGCAGAAAATGACAAAGAGCGACGCACTCATGGTAGGTATTGCGCAGGCAGTGGCAATCATGCCGGGGGTCTCGCGCTCTGGTTCAACCATTATGGCGGGCTTGGGCCGGGGGTTGTCGCAGAATTGGGCCGCCAGATTTGCTTTCCTGATGTCCATACCGCCAATCGCGGGTGCGTTCGTGCTGGCGGCGAAAGATATAGCCGGACTCGATAATGTGACGTCACTGTTGCCGCAATATGTCGTCGGATTTGTGATTGCTGGCGCAGTTGGATTTGCCTCAATACATTTAGTAACAAAAGCGGTCGAGCAAGGGCGACTTTTCGCGCGCTTTGGTATATACTGTCTCTCGTTAGGCCTCCTGAGCATAGTGGCCTATCTGATGGGCTGGATATAGTTTAGCTATTTTTGCATTGGCTTTCGATTTATCTGGGCTGACACCACTCCTGCAGCCCGGAGAAAAGTGACAGGGAGGAGATTGTCGTGCCTGAAGGTATGCAACAATTAGAGTTGACGTCGTTCGACACCGGTGCGTTGTGGGCCATTCTGGTCTGCGCGATCATCGGGGTTGCCTATGCGCTTTATCTGCGCAAAGAAGTACTGTCGAAAGACCAGGGCACCGATCGGATGAAAGCGATTGCTGGCCAGATTCAGGAAGGCGCTAACGCCTATCTGACCAGGCAGTTCAAAACCGTTGGTGTTCTCGTTGTTATTCTCGCCGTAGCCTTGACCCTCAGTGGATTGTCCGTCGGTTGGGACATCGCAATCGGTCGTGGTATCGCGTTCATCCTCGGTTGTTTCTGCTCTGCATTCACCGGCTTTATGGGAATGCGGCTGGCAGTCGAGGCAAACGTACGCTGCGCAAATGCTGCGAGGACCACTCTCAGCGGTGCAATGTTGATCGCATTCCGCTCTGGCGGCGTTGCAGGAATGCTCACCGTGACAATGGGCCTCATCGGCGCCACACTGATCTTCATGATCTTCAAAGAGCGCGCAACTGAAGTCCTGCTGGGCTTCGGTTTCGGTGGCTGTCTGCTCGCTCTGTTCATGCGTGTCGGTGGCGGCATCTACACAAAAGCTGCTGACGTCGGCGCTGACCTGGTAGGAAAAGTCGAAGCTGGAATCCCCGAAGATGACCCACGCAACGCTGCAGTTATCGCTGACCAGGTCGGCGACAACGTCGGTGACTGCGCTGGAATGGCTGCTGACATCTTCGAATCCTACGAAGTGACACTTGTCGCCTCAATGATCCTCGCGCTCGCGCACGGTGCAGTAACAAACAACCCAGCCGCTGGTCTGGTCTGGATCATGTTCCCGCTGCTCGTCCGCGGCATTGGCGTACTCACCTCAATCTTCGGTATTCACATCGTCAAATCGAAGACAGACGACGAGCACCCGCTCAAGCCAATTACCCGTGGCTTCATCTGGTCGGCAGTCCTGTCAGCCATCGGGTTCTTTGTAATCGCTCAGGCATATGCCCACGACCTGCGCCTCTTCTGGGCAACGCTCTTTGGCATTATCATGGCCATTGCGATGTACAAACTCACCGAATACTACACCTCCGGTGACTTTGGGCCAGTCCAGCAGATTGCAAAGTCTTCCCAGACCGGTAGCGCGACCAACATTCTCACTGGCTACGCTGAAGGTCTCGAAAGCTCCGTTTTCTCACTGCTCATCATTGCTGCGTGTATCTTCGGGTCCGTCATTGTTTTCGGCGCTGACGCAAACGCTGTCGAAATCCTGTATGGCGTTTCGCTCACCGGTCTTGGAATGCTCACGACCACGGGCGTTATCATCTCCATGGATACTTACGGCCCAATCTCAGACAACGCACAGGGTATTGTTGAGATGAGCGGCGTTGACGAAGCAGCGGCTAACGTTGAATTGCTTGATGCTGTCGGCAACACAACAAAAGCTGCCACCAAGGGTATTGCAATTGCCTCGGCAGTCATCGCTGCTGTTTCTCTGTTTGGGTCATTCCAGTCCAAACTCGCGGGTAGTGGCGAAAGTGTCTCGCTGGCTGCGTTGGCACAATTCCCAATCTCAATCGACAAACCGACCGTATTCATCGGCTTGCTCATCGGTGGCGCAATGCCATTCCTGTTCAGCTCGATGACAATCCGTGCGGTCTCGAGGGCTGCATTCCTCATCATCAATGAGGTCCGACGCCAGTTCCGGGAGATCCCCGGCCTGATGGAAGGCAAGCCAGGCGTCAAGCCGGAGTCCGGCAAAGTTGTTGACATCTGCACGACTTCCGCATTGCGTGAGCTTATCGCCCCCGCACTGCTGGCCATTCTCAGCCCAGTCATTGTCGGCTGCTGGCTCGGTTGGCAGGGCCTTGGCGGCTTCCTCGGTGGCATCATTGTTACCGGCCTGCTCATGGCCGTTCTGATGTGCAACGCTGGTGGCGGTTGGGACAACGGTAAAAAGATGATCGAAGATGGCTCTTACGGTGGCAAAGGCTCAGATGCTCACAAAGCGGCTGTTGTCGGTGACACCGTTGGCGACCCATTCAAAGACACTGCCGGTCCTGCTCTCAACCCACTGATCAAGGTCATGAACACGGTCGGTCTGCTGATCGCGCCGCTGATCGTTGGCGGGTCGAATGTTGCGGGCAAGCCGGGGTGGGTACTCGTCATCATCGGGATTGTACTCACGGTTATTGTTGCCATCAGCATAATGTACTCCAAAAAGCCGACGCAGGCTGAACTGGAAATCGAAGCTGAATTGGTTGCAGCAAAAGCCAAAGAAGCATAGAGCTACGCTACATGACACACAAAAAGGTGGAGCCGCGAGGCTCCACCTTTTTTTTATTATCATCCATGTCTTAACAACGCTGTACTCAGAGCATCATTCGCGATTCCGCAGAGCGTTGAGCATCTCCAGTGCAGTCTCCACCAGTGCCTTTTCGGTGCCCGCCCCGTTGCAATTAAACATAAGCGTAGCATTCCCAGGTTCGTAGCCGCCTTCCTCAAACGCGCGGTCTGTGCACAGGTAACCCAAATATGCATTGCTTAGGCTGATGACCTGGGTATATCTGAATGGTGAACGTTGCTTGATCTGCATCCCGATCTCCACCAGAATTTCCCCGGGAAGTCCGACAATCCCCATATCACCGATGCGCCCGGCCCAGATCGGACGAAGGATGGCGCTGCGCCCGTCAATCTCCTGTGCGCGTGCCAGCAGTTTGCGAGCGTGCCGTGCCTCGGGGGTATCTTGCCCCTCGAATTC
>CAYSRY010000202.1:0-6669 GCA_964433395.1 uncultured Armatimonadia bacterium
CAATGGATCTCCTATGGGGGTCGTGCGAACATGGGTACGGCGGCGGTTTTTCGTCGAGGGAGCCAGTGAGCTGACTATTTCATTCAGGCCTATCCAGAGGCGCTCAGCAATTGCGTTAGGCGTATTTTTGCCATTCAGCTCTGTCGTAAGCCTGATGCGCAGCTGTCGGAGCTCATCAGGAATTGGCGCTCCTACAGTCTCTAGGCTGGATATGGCCTTATTGATGTGTCGCAGTTGCGTCTGCTTCCCCTCATCATCTGAAGCAGCTTGAGCTTCCAAAAGATCTTGTACCAATTGCTTCAGTTCCTCCAGCAAATATTCGCCGCGTTCGTATAGTGAATCCATGCGTTTCACCTCAGTATGCCAGTATCTCCTAATACAATATCTTCACGCCAGACGTTTCAGAAGAAGCGCGCCAAATCTCAGCATTTCGCACCATAAACTTCCTTGTCATGCTGGATGCTCGAGACAATGCAGTCACGCAATTGGTCATTTATCCCATGGCGTCTTTCTTGAAATTGGTGTTCCTGCTGTATCTTCAGCAAATCCACTAACAGTTGATACGGCAGGTCGTATTCTGCGCATAGCTGGCGTAGCAAGTCCGTATCACCAATGACGAATTTATCGGTCATTATAGTATCACCATAAATATTAAAATTTTCTTATGTGTAGTACCGGTAGATTTTCGCCATTGTCGGTCGTTTCCCTTCTTATATGCCCATTGAAGGCTATAAAAATACTTCATAATCGACAATATCACTCTTAATATGATCGAAATGAAGATGATAAAGCGTGAGTGAGGTGTGTAAAGATGGGGCAGATGGCGAGGGAATAACTTAGGGATAGGGATAGATGTTGAGACAGGAGCATTAGCGGTAGAGATGGGGAGTGGGTCTGTAAGCCGGATCCTGTAGCAACATCGAGATGTTGCCGGCCATCATTTATCTGGGATGCCTGTTGCCAGACACCTCAAGCGGTCTACCCGGAGACAACGGGCGGGCTACCCGCTTCGCTTGCGCGACTGTCTCCCTATATGACCTTGCTCCAGGCGGGGTTTAGCCAGCCGACATGTCACCATGCCGCTGGTGCGCTCTTACCGCACCTTTTCACCCTTACCGAGGCCGAGGCCCCGGCGGTATAGTTTCTGTGCCACTTTCCGTAGGATTGCTCCTCCCGGGCGTTACCCGGCGCCATGCCCTGCGGAGTCCGGACTTTCCTCCACGATCCGAAGATCGCCGCGATGACCCGACCCACTCTCCACCCTCATTATATCCCGAATCAGCCATTTTGTGTGCACTATCTTCGGGAGCGAAATAATGCCTCGGGCGGGGAGCCCGAGGCATGGAATGATAGTGTGATTATAGGGCCTGAGTGATAGCTGGCCAGAGAGTTTCGCAGGTTATTCGGTTGCGAACATCGCTGTGATGATGGCTAATGCCTCATCTACTATGACCTGGCCGCCCTCAGGTGAAATGGTGCAGCTTGCAGGTACTGCACCATAGCTCAAACCGCGTGCGGCGCGCTCAGTGGGCAGATAGCTGCCACTGCCGGCGAGCTGGATCACGAAAGTCTGCAGAGCTTCGCTGCGGCCCTTGATGCGATCGCCGAAGTCGAGGTAGTACTCAACGGGGGCGGTGGCGAATGCAATGTCGCCGAGACGCAATACGCTCATCTCGACGGGAATGCCTGCAGGCGGATTTTCGTAGCGGTCGACTGCCCGCTGGCACCATGCAATACGCGAGCGCAGAGCCGTGTACGTGTTGTCCAGACGATCTGCATCGCCAACATTTTCCAATTGCTGGCCAAGCTCGGCCATCTGCTCCTGGAGTGAGGCATACTCCTCGTCTGTCACATCCCAATGCGGTACGTTGAGCGTGCGGTGCTCGCATTTGAGGATTGCGGTATCATGCAGATCCTTGCGCACGGCTGGCTCTGCATCGGCGACAGCAGCCGCGATGCGGCGTGCAATGTCCTGCCGCAATGCGTGATTGAGCGGCCTGGCAACCTGCTCTTCGCCATATTTGAGCGCAAGCATTCGTGCTTCGGCGCGCGTGTCAATGAGGCGATGGGGGCTCTGGTCGCCGGCGGCTGAGCACTGAGGAAGGATGAAGAGATCATCGCCATAGAGCTTGCGAAGCTCAATGCGTACATCGTGCCAGTAGTCGGCTGAGACGAAGTCCTGGCCACTCTCGCTGGCCTGTGAAGGACACGCGACATTGACGACGATGCCAGTGAGACGCCGGTCCGGTGAATACGTGAAGAGCAGATTGACGCCATGGTCGACATGGCCCTCGATATGTGAGAAATCCGGATCGCCGGTTTTGCCATACATGACCGCGCGGTCGTCGAAGTAGCGGACGCGGCGATTCTGGCCGATGACAGCGCATGAATATCCCCAGCCGACGAGGCCTTCGGCACGGTTCTGCCATGCTTCGCAGGCTGCTGAGATGAGCGCCTCGGTCAGGATTTCGGTATATTCAGCGGCGGTCATGTAATCGGGGTAGCGTGCGAGGATGTCGTCGAGATAGTCGGCATCTTTCTGCAGGCCGACGCCGTTGCCTGCAAATGGAGCAGTGTGGGTATGTGTGGCGTTGACGACGAGCTTGAGCGGGTCGAAATCCGGTAGTCGCTCACGGAGGGCTTCGCGGCTTGCGTCGATGACGCTCTGGTCTGCCGAGCAGGAATCAATGGAGACAAGGATGACCTGTTCGCCGGCACTTTCGAGCGCGAATGCGGTGAGGGTGAGCGGGTCGTTGATTTTGGTGGCGATGCGCAGATTGAACTGCCCCCGCAGTGATACGGGGCGCGATGGGGTGATGTCGCGGCTTGCCCAGCCGATGGCGAGCTTTGTACTCATGCGAATTCCCTCTTATGTGTTGTGTAGCTGCGTTGAAATGGCATTGGGCGGCATGAATGATGACAGGCGGCTTCAGTGGGCGGCGATGAAGTCGCGGATGAACTCCGCCTGCGCGGGATGCTGGTCGATGAGGCATGCGCCAAGGATGTTGTAACCGGCGAGAGAGCCGCTGTCGAGATGTTTGGCGATGCCTTCAAGCTCCAATTCCAAGGAGCCGATGGGGACGGGCGATTCGCTTGGATAGTCGCGTATGTAGACGCCCATGATGATGTCTTTGTCGGGGAACATCTCATGGCATGCGTCAATGTCGCGATCCATGTTGACGAGATCTTTGTGGCTCCATATCCAGAGATTGACAACGTCCACGTAGTCGACCCACGGAGCCCACATGTTCATGCTGTCTTCGTGGGTGTAGACGACAATCCAGAAATCGAGGTCGGGATTGTCGTGAGCGAGCGCTTCGCGAATGAGGCGCGGGGTGTCGGTGGTGTACGTTTCGTGGCCAATGACCGCGTGAGTATCGTCGATGAATGCGGCGGTGATGTTGGGGAACTGGAGAGACAGGCGACTGACCGTTTCGGCTTCGCGTATGACACGGGGTGTGGAGCCATCGATGCGCTGAGCGAATGTGAAACGGCCGGTTACGGCCTCGGTTTCGTACCATTCCCACTTTGATATTTCAGCGGTGACTTTGGGAATGTGAGCGAGTTTGGCAAAGCCGACTTCGTCGTTGGGATGGAAAATGTAATTTGCTCCATCCACACCAAAATATGTGGCACCCTCTCCGACTCCGTATATAGTCGGGTCAACCCCGGGATCGAATGCGAAGCCTTCCCAACACCATCCCGTTGTCTTCATGTCGACAGCCATCATGTCTCCCTCCTCGTTTTCAGGGCACAGTTGTGATGATTTTCCTCGGTATTGTAGAGATTCCTCCATATGTGAAGTTTGATTCGGAGGTGAGAGTGCAAATGACGGGAAATACACAAACGTCAGCATACTAATGAAAGATGACAGGAGAATCAGATGCGCTGGGATCTGCTGATTGCAGTATTCGTGCTGTTTATCATGTGTGTAGATGCTTATAGCCAAGATAAACCTGTGGCATATCAGCCAGATATCGTGGGGCAAGGACGCATGTTTCTGGTGGTATTAAATGTGCCTGTGAACACACCAGAACTGAGTGTCAAAGTGCCAAGTGAGATAGAGATGTTTGACCGGACACCGTTGCCCACAACGAAAACGCAGCGGAAGTATTATTTCCGGGCATTGGAACCTACGGAGAAGACCGAGATAGTATTCGGGCATCCGGCGGGGCCAGTGACGATCCCCATCACAATCTGGTCATTTGATGATTTGCGGGAATATCGAGAGCTGAAGGGTGTGCAGCTCCCGCGGCGCTGGCCTCTGCATGAGGAACTGCCTGAGCTGAAGCAAGGGCAGACAGTGACCACGGAGGCAATGAAAGAACGTGCGAAGGGCACGGGCAACAGCGGCAGCAAGTGGGTAGCATTGTCAGATGATGAAGTGTGGAACATGCAACCAGACAGTACAATTCCACGCTGGCACTGGGTGCAGATCAAGCATGGTTGCCCTGTGCATGGGACGGAGATTTATGAAACTGGGGCTTATTATCCGTGGCTTGAGCCGGAAGGCCCGTCGAATCGGACCTATGGCAGCGCGGTTGTGCCCTACAACTGGAAACTGATGTGTCCGGTGGGGAAAGAGATCTACCCGTCAAATGATTTTGCCAATGGTGACATGACGAGCGGGGAGTTCCCTGATGACGGGATCGGTGGCGGGATACTGATAGATGGTGTGCACTATGGCATCATTGCGGAGCGCGCGCAGTCATATTGTCACGAGATGCTGCGGGTGGCTCCGGACTGTGCGCAGGGATATTTGCAGACCGGGGACGTGGCCTATCTTCACAAGACGCTTGTGGCGCTGTCGCGTCTGGCGGTTGAGTATGCATATCTTGCGACGATGACCCAGCATCGGCACCGGAACAGTCAGGGACAAGTGGATCGGATTGGACCGGGACGATTTGATGAGGGCCCATTCCTGAGTGGTACTGGATTTACGATTTACTGCATTGACCAACCAGGCTATCAGATGAACATAGCAGATGCATATGACAAGATATGGCCGGACATTGAGAAGGACGAGCAGATTATCCCATATCTGCAGGATAAGGGATTTGACGTCAATACCTACGAGGATGTAAGGCGCTTTATTGAAGAGAACCTGATGGCCGTCTGGATGCAAGGGGCGATGGATGGCGCAACCGCGTCGAATGAGCCATTCTCGCAGATGGGCCTGGCGCGCATGGCTGAAGTCCTGAACTATGAGCGCGGCAACGAGTTCATGGACTGGTTGTACAATGGCCCAGGTAAAATGCGTTACTTCGTGCCGAATACGTTCTTCCGTGATGGCTCGCCGTATGAGTCAACCGGCGGCTACAACGGGATGCACGTAACGGCGGTCGGGCCGATCGTGGAGTCAGTTGAACACCTGCGAGAGATGCGGCCTGAGCTGTATCCGAATGAGAAATATCCTGATTTCACGCAGAGTCGGCGTTATCACGCGATTTTCGATTTCGCGATGGATACGGTGAATATCGACCGTACATTCCCGCGCGTAGGTGATGGCGGAGCCCAGCCGGAGTATAAGGTGCTGGGGCGGATGTATTGGCAGAATGGTGGTACAGCAGCCTTTGAGCACGCATACCGCATCTTCAAGGATCCGAAATTCGCATGGGTACTGATCAAATCGGGTTGGCGTCCTCCAGAGGGCTATCCATATACGTATGATGAAGTGAAGGCCGATGCTGGCAAGTGGAGCGACGACTGGAATGATGCGAGCAGCCTGAAAGATGGCTATGGCCTGGCGATGCTTCGCAGCGGTCAAAACGACAACAAGCGATCGTTGTGGATGATGTATGGTCGCGCTCGTGGGCATGTACATGATGATATGCTGCACATGGGACTTGACGCGTACAAGGGCGAAATACTGGGTCACATGGGTTACCCGCGGAACTGGAACTACTGGGAAGGCGCATGGCAGACTCAGAACAATGCGCGGCAGATACCGTATGTGAACATGACAGCCAATGCGCAGTTGTTCGTTGATGCGGGGCCAGTGCATGTTGCAGAATCCTATGCACAGGCTTTCAGCGATCAGGTGGCGAACCGCAAGTCGTATGTTCTTGATGAGAATAACTGGCAGCGGCGCATGCTTGGGATTATTGATGTGTCTGACGAAGAGTTCTACTGCATCGATTTCCACCGCGTCGCAGGCGGAAAAGACCGTTGGTATGCGCTGCATTGCCAGGAAGGCGACTTCACCACCGAAGGCCTGGACCTTGTCAAACAGGAAGGCGGCACCCTCGCGGGACCAGATGTGCCATATGGCGATCCAACCTGGCTGAAAGCGAATGGTTGCAGTGAGAGCATCTATGGTTTCAGAGGGCCCAACTTTGCCTTTGCGCATCTGTATGATGTTGAGAGAGACAGCGCCCCTGCCGGCCCGTGGTCGGCCGACTGGGCGCTGAAGAATGCCGACGGCCTGCACTTCCGTACAACAGTCACCTCGGCTGAAGGGTGCGAGGTCGTCATCTCGAACGGCAAATCGCCAGCAGGCGCTTCGCCATATGAGATGAAATTCGTGATGCTTCACAGCGATGATGCTGAGGATAGCGTGACTCAAGTGGCGAGTGTGATGGAGGTCTACCGCAATAAGCGCTTCATCCAGTCCATCGAGCCTCTGGAAGTCACTGGGGCAGATGAAGCAGGGCTGAATGCTTACGGCTG
>CAYSRY010000203.1:0-6646 GCA_964433395.1 uncultured Armatimonadia bacterium
ATTGCATTTGTCTGGGGCGTTGGAGCATCAATGATGTGGACAGGCAACTCAATGCAGACCCTCCAGATCGCTGATGAAGCTGGCGGACGCCATGGTACCGGCATGGGCATTCTCTATTCATCCACACACGCAGGATGGCTTCTCGGAGCCATAACGTTAGGCATGATATATGATGCTCTGTCTCCGGACCGAACCCAATTCATGTATCTGGCCGCAGCCGCGATTGCATCGCTGGGCTGCATCCTCGCATGCTTCCTGCCTCCGACCGGCGCTATCGTCCGTGAGACGCCATCATTCGCAGAGTTCTGGGCACTTGTACGAAGACAACGCAGTCTCATTGCGGGATTGCTCCAGTTTACGTCAGCTATCGCCTATGGCCTCATTCTTGGCGTCCTCGGCGACTATATCGAAGGTCTCTTTGGTACTCGCTGGATATGGATGGCGATCGGCCTCTACCCTGCTACCCGGATGGTTCTCAGCGTCGTTGGCGGTCATTTCACTGACCGCATTGGACAAACACCAGTTCTTGTCACCGGTTTCTTTGTCGGCGCCATCGGCCTTACAATCACTGTACTGTGGGAGAGCCCTTACAGTGTTCTATGCGCGGCCTTAGCACTTGGCTTGCTTAGCAGCACCGTTCCCGTTGTCTCAGCCGCAATCGTCGGTGATGGAGCAGAAAAAAAGCGCCGTCCTATAATCTATGGTGTGCTTTTCGCATGGCGAGATATGGGAATTGCATTTACTGCAATTGGTGCTAACCTGCTCGGTCTCTCGTTCGAATTCAACACAGTGTTCACAGTGTTCATATTCGTCTTCATCGGATGCGGCCTTCTGTCGATCTATCTTGGTCGCTTTGCTGCGCAGAAACTGTAGACACCTGCGACCACACCTACTACGCATTGCAAGCATTACACTTGCGCCTCTTCTTTTTTTGCATACACACGGGCGCAATGGGTAAACTGTACGATAATCACTCATCGCCAGTGCTGGCGTCACATTGACACGCACCATGCGCTGCCAGGTGGTATACTCATCGGAGTCTGCTTCATGAAACTGCTCTTATCTGGATACTACGGTTTTGGCAACACGGGTGACGAAGCCATCTGCGAGGCGATCGTTGCCGAGACCCGCTCACGCATCACTGAGGCTGAAGTAACCGTTTTGTCAGCCAATCCACAACTAACCTCGGCAGCGCTGAATGTGCGTGCCGCAGACAGATGGAAACTCACAGAACAGATCTCAGAATTACGACGTGCCGACGTTTTCATACAGGGCGGCGGTGGGCTTTACCAAGACACCACTTCACGTTTGTCGGCTCTTTACTATCTCAACCAGCTTGTCATGGCACGGATGATGCGTACGCCAACCATGGTTTTTGCTCAAGGCATCGGCCCTCTGCACAATGCATTTCTCAAGGGGGGCCTGATCCGTAATCTCTCACGGGCTTCTCTGGTCACGGTCCGTGACCAGACATCAGCCGATGATTTAATCGCATGGGGCTTACAGGCTCCGCCACCGGCCGTAACCGCAGATCCTGCCATGCTGCTCGCCCCTGCTCCTCGTCAGCACATCGAAAATCTGCTTGCATCAATGCATTTGACGGTCGGTGAATATATCACAGTCGCTCTGCGCAACTGGCCAGGCGCCGAGATTGCACTATCACCGATAGCCGATTGGCTTAATGGGCAGAAACTTCCCGTGCTACTGTTACCATTCCACCATGAATACGATTACGAAATTGCACTTACACTTCATCAGATGCTTGCACCAGGGAGCTCCCGTATTCCCCCAATACCAATGGTGCCTGCAGACATCATGGGCATCATTAAGGCTGCGGACTCAGTGCTTGCAATGCGTCTCCACGCTCTGATCATGGCTTGTGCAGTTGAAACACCAGCTGCCGGCATCGCCTACGATCCGAAACTCAACGCCTTCTGCGAACGTAGCGGACAGGTGCTGATAGGACTGCGAAGCATTCAAAGCGGAGCTGTAGCTGAATTGATGCAACAAGCGCGTAACGTAATGCCAGAGGTGCAAGCGAATCGACGTATACTGACTGCAGAAGCTGCGAGGAATTTTGATCTGCTCTGCGGCCTCTGTGCAAACATTTGTCCGCAACCATAAACAACGTCATCGCACACTATTGAAGCCACGACATTTGAGGCTGATTGAATGAAACTTCCGCCTGTTCCACCTCTCTTACTGATCCCGTACATTGCGCTGACAGTCGCCCTCTGTGGCTGTTCACGCACTGTCAATACTATGCCAGAAGATGCACAATTATTGAATAAGAGAAAATTGCTGTCCGAAGTCATCGCCGCAGTAACTCCCCCCACCAATTATAAGGTCACCATGCACCAAGGGAGCGGCGAAGCACCGTCGGAATTTATCTTCTATGAAAAGAATAAACTTGCTTACGTCATTATCGACACGGCCGGCAACCGCTTGCACATCGATTACGAGAAAAGGCTTCTTACTGCCTATGACAAAGATCGAAATCGCGCACTGGCCATGCCGATGGATGAGACGACGCGGACGCAGCCCCCATTTATCACTGCAAATGACATGAAGCAGGACGTTCCAATTGAGAATGTCGAGAAGCTCAACGGCATTGAGTGCTGGCGCGTCCGGACTACGATGCCGACACCTACCGCAGAGGCTCAAGAAGTTACTGCGTGGATCGATACGACACATGGTCTCATTCAAAAGATCGAGAGCAAAAATCGTATCGCAATCACATTCGAGTACTCCAGCATCGATAAACTCGACAGAAGTGATTATGTGTTGCCGGACGACGTAACCATGGTTCGCGTTGGTGACAAGCCATCGGCCAGTAATTAGGTTTTCTCACCATACAAGACGCGTTCACGTCGCAATGTGTCAACCGGCCGCACGGTTGACACAATACCTGTAATCTGTCAAACTCGTTGTGGAGTTTGTCTACTTGTGCGCAACATATTGTATACTAATGTTGACTATCTGGAGGGTAAGAACTGTGAGAAACCAGCTCTTCGCCGCATTGGTCATTCTGGCTTTGATGGTGATGGTATCTAGCATCATTGGCTGCGCAAAAAGAACCGATGAAGCCTCAGTTACACCACCCGCACTGCCAGACGCCGAGCTCGGTGTCACCAATGACGCTGCTCCGGCTGCCGAAAACGTGCCTTCTGCCGGAGACGTCAAAACACTTGCCGACGCTCGCAAAGGCGTCAAAACCCCAAAGAGCTATGAGATGACGATGACCAATGCTGATGGTAAGAACATGGTGCAGATCGTCACCTTTAAGGATGGCAAGCCCCACAAAATCACCATGAAAGATGATAATGGTCAAGCCATAATGGACATGGAAAAAAAGACGATCATTATCTATAGCCCCGCTGAAAAGCAGGCAATGTCGATGTCGATGGACGCCATGGGTGATGACGCGGTGGTAATCGACTCCAGCATGCTTGCTCAGGATGCCGCTATCACCGGCAGTGAGAAAATCGCCGGCGTCGACTGTTGGACAAGCGACACGTCCCTGCGGGGGAATGAACAAACGGTCAAAGTCTGGATCGCAAAGAAAACAGGCCTGATTCAGAAAGTCATCACGAAGGACAAAGATGACAAAACAGAGGAGATCTCTTTCAAATATGACCGGATTAACAAGGTCAAAGCCAGTGAGTTTGAACTGCCAGCAGGCATCAAAGTAATGTCGATGGACGACATGATGAAAGCCCCCGCTCAGGCACAGTAGAGAGCATGGTACGCAGGAGCCAGAATGCGCGGCCCGCTTCGAATTCGAGGCGGGCCGTTTGTGGTGTCTGTAGGCGTATTCAGCAGGTTCAGTGCAACGCGCAGGAGATCTGTGCCAGTTTGGTGAATATACCTACGCGATGGCCCCGCCATCGCATCTGTCTGTAAATAGAAGGGAGTTGCGAATGTACGCCATGCCAACGATAGTGACAATAGCTTCGCTCTGTCTGCTCAATGGCCCTAACTATGAAAACATGGACTACGTTTTGACAATGCTGTATCACACAACATCAAGTACAGATTTCATCTGCTTACCTCATATGCCTTTCCTCTCATTTGAGGCAGAAGACCCAATGCGTGACCTCGCGCCATTTGCAGCATTTGCGCAGAAAAATAACTCGTATCTCGCTCTATCAATGACAGAAAATGAAGGTAGTGAAACATACTGGACGGCCATCCTCTTTGACAGGAATGGCAAAATAGTCGGTAAGTATCGCAAAGCACACGCACTTATAGATGATCTACATAATGGAGAACGCATATCACTCGGTAATGACCTGCCAGTTTTCGACACAGATTTCGGGAAAATCGGCCTCACAATTGGGACCGATATATATCTGCCAGAGGTCTATGAAGTTCTGCGCATGAAGGGGGCGCGGATAATAACGTGGCAACACTACCCGGAACGTATACGCGACCACAGCGCCTGGGAGCCAATGCTGATGGCCCGGTGCGTTGATAGCCATGCATATATGGTCACGTCGATGTATGCTGACGAGAGGACCTACCTGACGCAGCGCCACTCAAGCCGCATCGCTGGTAGCCCGTGGGGCCGGAGCATGATCATCAACCGCGCCGGCACGCCAGTTGCCGATACCGGATATGATGACGGAGTTGCAATGGCGGTGGTGAATATAGACAAAGAAAAGAAAGATATGGGTCTAGAAGATCCACGCCGAGAGAACATATTTATTGTAAGTCACAACGGGGATCGCAAAGCCCTCAGGCCAGTCGCTGAGCCATATAAAAAACCAACACTGCCACAGTATATGAAACGCACCTGTAGACTTGCGGTTGGCTATTTTGATCCAATGGACATGTGGGTTGCCGGAAAAGTGCCTCAGACGATGCTGGATGTAATCGATGAAGCAGCCCCCCTAAAACCAGATCTTTTGTTGCTCTCAGAGCAGGCATGCCCGGCGTCAGATGAAACCACCGATAAAGTGATGGACCTCGTGGCGCAAAAGGCACGCGAGATGAATTGCTATATCGCTATTGGTGGCATCGGGAACTACGGCGAGCAGAGTGCGTGCCATGTATGGGATAGAAATGGGGAGATAATTTATCATCAACCTATCTATTGGCCGCGAGGATTTGAAAATATCGAGGTATTTGACACAGACTTTGGGCGTGTCGGATCACATACTTGCGGAGACCTTTACACCCCCCTGTTCGACCGTGTGCTGGCATTGAAGGGAGCGGAGATTATCATTGATCCCAGCCAGATGTGGGGCGGCAGCGGGCGTCTCAATGAGACGATGCTGCGTGCACGAGCCGCCGATAATAGCGTGTGGGTCGCGTGTGCGCATTGGAATACATCAGATCCCTCGTTGCGTAGTGTCATCGTAGATCCCTACGGTCAACTTGTGGCAGCATCTCAATACCAACACAATGGCGTAATTGCGTATGACATCAGTCTCGATGACAAACGTGTCTGCTACGCAGATATAACTGAGGAGCAACGGGCGCCGGGGACTGACGGCGGGGGGGCATCTGACAGCAACGCAATACCAAAGGGATCGAGTGGATGGCAGGATATGGTATTCGCTTCACGCCGCCCTGAACTCTATGGAATTGTGCCTACTGTGAACGATATAATCATGCAATACCGCGCAGAGAAAAATCCATATATATTTACTGAAGAGCAGAAAGCCCAATACTGGCGACGAGATAGGGGACCAGCTAAATAGTCAAGCGAAAACAGTAATACGGCCGGGCTTCATAGTGGCCCGGCCGTTTCAGCACATCATCTACGCTATACTATCATGAAAAATCGTCATTTCACGTTTTGCACAACCCAGTTGCTAAAATCATCTCTGTCGCCAAAACCGACTTTTTTGTCAATCTCTTTGCCATCTTTGAAAACGCGAATGTCTGGGATGCCACGCACTTTGTTAGCCTGAGCGGTTTTCGGACAGTCGTCAACATTGACAGAGACAAATTTGGCCCGTCCATTGTATTCGGCTGCCAAATCGTGGTAGATGGGCTTGAGTGCCTGACACGGTCCACACCAATCAGCGTTGAAATCGACCAGCACGTAGCCAGCGGCATTCAGAACCTGATCTTCAAAATCAGCATCGGCAAGTTCGTGCACAATTCCATCCGATCCCTCAGCAGCTACAGGGCCACCCCAGACACCGTCAACCGCACCTTTTTGACTGTCTTCAGCGGTGCCAACAACAGGAGAAGCCGGCTGATTATCCGTAGCTGTATCGCCCCACACACCATTCGGTGCCTCAGAGGGCTGCTTAGCGACGTTCTGTTCAGCTTTTGTACAGCCAGCCATTACGCTCAGTAATGCCAGTGCAACCACCGCAACAGTAGTCCACACAAGTGATCGCATTATTCATCTCTCCGTAGTCTATGTGCACCAGAAGAGGGACGACCCTACTTCTCCCCCATGTGGTGTTGTATCCACGCTTTGAGTTCATCCGCTCCACCAAAGCCTTCTAAGCGGTCAACCTGTTGGCCATTGTTGTAAAGAATGAGTGTGGGCAGTGGTCCAACACCCAGCTTGTTAGACCAACTGACGTTTTGAATGACATCGATTGATGCAAACTTGACACGTCCTTCGTACAACTTAGCCAACTGACCAAATACAGGTTGCAGACGGCGACACGGTGCACATTGT
>CAYSRY010000204.1:0-4008 GCA_964433395.1 uncultured Armatimonadia bacterium
ACGCCGTCAACAACGGATCCAACAATAGGACGGCCCGCAACAAATACGAGTGCGTATGTGCTGGATGACAACCTGCAACCTGTACCGGTGGGCGTTCCTGGCGAACTCTGGATAGGAGGAGCCGGATTGGCGCGTTGCTACTACAATGCGCCAGAGCTGACTGCAGAGGCATTCATCACGAATCCGTTCGACGGATCCGGTGGGCGCATCTACCGCACAGGCGATCTCGTGAAATACAGGTCGGACGGTGAACTCGAGTTCCTGGGACGCCGTGACCACCAGGTCAAAATACGTGGCTTCAGGGTTGAACTGGAAGGGGTGCAGTCAACATTAAACGAGCATCCTGAGGTTCAGCAAAGTGTCGTGACTATTGCCGATGACGCCAGTGGCAGCGAGCAGCTCGTCGCATATTTCGTTCCTGCACATGACGGTGCTGTGGTCAGTTCAAAAAGGTTGCGGGAGTGGATGAGCAAACGTGTTCCTGACTACACTATCCCGCATATATTTATGCAGCTTGATGCTATGCCCCGGCTGACAAATGGAAAAATAAACCTGCAGGGATTGCCTGTGCCGGTTGCCATCGAAGCGCGTAGTGGTGCCGATGAACGTCTTCCTGAGACGCCCATTGAGAGGGAGATTGCCGCAGTGTTCGGCGACGTGCTGCATAGGGCCGATCTTACAGCCCAGAGTCATTTCTTTGACTTGGGAGGGCATTCTTTGATGGCCACCATGGCTGTCTCGCGAATTCGTGATCGCTTTGACGTTGAGATGACATTGGGGGCATTCTTTGCGCATCCGACAGTTGAGGGGGTAGCCCTATCCGTAGCTGCACTCATGCTTCGGCAGATGGAGATGGAGGAAGCCGAGGCTGCGTTCGCAGAATTAGAGAATGAACAGATGGATCACACCTCCACCAGCAAGGAATCAGACTGAGATGGAGGACTATCGCGAGCGTCTTGCCAAGCTCTCTCCGGAAGCCCGTGAGAAACTCGAACACAGGCTGCGGAAAATGAACGGCAGTCGGAATCGTGACGGGGATCGCGTTAGTGTCGTGAATGCAGATGATCGCCCGGCACCTGCCCAGGAACGCGTCTGGTTCCTGGAACAGCTTGAACCGGGAACGCCTCTCTATAATATTCCGATAGGTCTCAGGCTGCGAGGTCGGCTTGATGTCGATGCGCTCGAAAGAGCGTTGCAGCAGTGCGTTGCGCGCCATGACGCCCTGCGGACGAATATTGTGAGTGTTGAGGGAATGCCGCGCGTGGTGGTCCATGCGGATATGCCTGTCACGTTGCGGCGGGAGGATGTAAGCACAACGCTGCCCGCCCAGCGCGAGAAGCGGGGGATCGAATGCATTGAACGCGTCGCGCGTGAACCCTTTGACCTTGCAGACGGACCGCCATTCAGGGCAGTACTCGTGCGCCTGGCTGCAGACGATCACATGTTCCTTGTCAGTGTTCACCATAGCGCATTCGATGGTTGGTCGATGGGCATCTTCTTTGCAGATTTGAGTTCTTTCTATCGCAGCGCCTTGGGCGAACAAGACGCATCATTATCGGTGGTGCCAGAAAGCTATCGTACCTACGCCGCAATGGAGTATGAGCGATCTGCAAATCACAATTGGGACCGGCAGCTCGCGTTTTGGCGTAATCAGTTGGACCATGAGCTTCCAATTCTGGAATTGCCGACGGACAGACCCCGTGGCGCAGAACACTCCATTACCGGTGCTCACGAGCATGTGACTGTCCCCGACGCAACTGTCGAACAGCTCCGCGCACTTGGCCGGGATGAAGGGTGTACGCTCTTCATGGTGACCGCCGCGATTTTTGCGGTATTTCTCTGCCGGTACGGTGGACAGGATGAAGTCGTCATTGGTGTGCCAGTGGCAGGACGAAACAGCGGCGCGTTCGAAGATGTGATTGGTTTTTTCGTCAATGATTTGCCGCTGCGCCTTGATATGTCGGGTGAACTGACGTTCCGGGAATTTGTCCGGCGGGTTCGAGATGTCACTCTGGAGGCCTACGATAATCAGGACCTGCAGTTTGACCGGCTTGTCTCTGAACTCCAGCCAGAGCGACAACTTGCGAGAACGCCATTTTTTCAGGTGATGCTGGCATTCCAGAACACAGATCGCACGTTGCCAGATCTGCCGGGAATCAGTGCTGAGACCATCCGCGTGTCGACAGGAACGACAAAATTTGAGCTGTCTACGTCGGTGGTTGAAGTATCTGGTGGTCTTGAGTGGCGTGTTGAATACAATACGCAACTGTACGATCCTACAACCATACAGCGATTCTTGCGTGATCTCGCCGCGACAATCGACCACTGTGTCGATGCCCCGGATGCCTCGGTACACGATATATTCATCTGTCCTGATGATGAAATTGAAAAAGTTGTGACAATCTGGAACGATACCGACACCAGTTATCCCCGTGAGACGCGAATTGAACAGTTTGTGGAAGCGTGTGCGGCGGCGACACCGGATGCGGTAGCGTTGATATACGGTTCTCAAACCGTCAGCTATGGCGAACTTGACGAAACTGCGAATCGTGTCGCTGCCAGCCTGACAAAACTGGGTGTGAGTGTTCGCGATATTGTGGCAGTAGCTATGCCACGCTCTGCAGAGATGGTCGGCGTGTTCATTGGAATACTCAAAGCGGGCTGCGCATATATGCCCGTCGACGTTGAATATCCTGATGAGCGCATCGGCCTGATGATGCAGGCTGCGCAGACTCCGGTAGCAATTGTCGCAAGCTCGCATATTGAGCGCTTCAAACAGTGGGGCCAGACGCTCTTGGTCGCAGAAGAAGCTGTGTGCGGTGATGGGGCGGACTATACCGCTGAAAGTCTCGCCGGGGTACGAGCTGATGATGTGGCGGCCGTGCTTTTCACCTCTGGTTCCACCGGTGAACCGAAAGGCGTGTGCATTCCTCACAGGGCGATTGTGCGGCTTGTCACCAATACGAATTATGTTGACATCTGCTGCGACGATGTTATTGGCCATGCTGCAAATGTGAGTTTTGACGCTCACCTTTTTGAAATCTGGGGAGCGCTCATCAATGGGGCACGCGTGGTCGAGCTCAAACGCGACGTCATCTTGAGTCCGGATGTGTTTGCCTGTGCGATGGCCGAGTATGGCATCACAATTTTGTTTCTTACCACTTCCCTCTTCAACATGCTCATGGCCGAAGTGCCCAGCGCATTCAGCGGGCTTGGTTGCCTGCTTTTTGGTGGAGAACACTGTGATCCTGATATTGTGCGGCGAGCAGTGGTGGATGGTCAGCCCAAGCGCCTGCTGCACGTATACGGCCCGACCGAGAGCACGACGTTTACGACATGGCATGAAGTCCACGAAGTGCCGCTACAGGCACACACGGTGCCAATAGGCAGAGCCATTTCCAATACACGCGTCTATGTCCTTGATTCGCGGCAGCATCCTGTTCCGGTGGGCGTGCATGGTGAGCTCTACATCGGCGGCGATGGGCTTGCCACGCAGTATCTCGGGGATGCGGCGATGACTGCCGAGCGCTTCGTGCCCTCTCCATTTAGCGCGGCAGAACGTCTATACCGGACGGGCGACGTGGTGAAATGGAATGCAGACGGTGAGCTCATCTTCATCGGGCGTGTTGACGGTCAGGTGAAAATCCGTGGTTTTCGCGTGGAGCCTGGTGAAGTTGAGACATGTTTGCGGCAGCATCCGCGGGTTGAAAATGTAGCGGTTGTGCTGCATGGTACAACCGCTGATACAAAACATCTGGTGGCGCATGTGGTGTTGAAAGATGGCCACATGGACGGGGCCGGTGACCTGAGGCTGTACGCACAGTCGCGAATCCCGGAATACATGGTGCCGGCGCACATTATTCTGCACTCTCAGTTGCCGCTTACCCGGACAGGCAAAGTCGATAGAGCGGCGCTTGCGGCAACCATACCAGCAGTCGCCAGTCAGACAGAACGCCTGATGCTTCCCCGAGATGATCTCGAGCGGCGTATCGCCTCTATATGGGAGGA
>CAYSRY010000204.1:4018-6614 GCA_964433395.1 uncultured Armatimonadia bacterium
GACGTGCTTGGCCAGCGCGACATCAGTGTCACTGACAGCTTCTTCGATATTGGGGGCCACTCACTTCTGGCAGTGGCATTACTGGCGCGCATAAATGATGAGTTTGCGGAAGAGTTGCCTCTGTCCATGCTCTTCAAAAGCCCTACGATTGCTGAATTTGCGGACGAAATGCGTAGCGAGGCAGAGCGCAGGATGGCGACACTGGTTCCACTGCGTGATCATGGCGATATGCCTCCACTTTTCTGCCTGCACGAGATAATGGGCGAAGTCATGCTATATCGGAATTTGCTGCCAAGTATTGCGGAAGAGAGGCCCGTGTACGGTCTCCAACCTGTTGGCATAGATGGTGCGGATGAGCCCCTCCGGGATATTCACGAGATTGCGGCTGGGTATGTGGAGGAAATCGTGAATGCGTTTCCAGGTGGTCCTTATCATCTGATTGGTTTCTCATCTGGAGGGTCAGTAGCCTATGAAATGGCGCTGCAGTTGAGCGGGGCTGGGCATGAAGTCGGAATGCTTGCCATCGCAGACCACCCAGCTCAGAATACGGGTTTCCGCAATAGATGGAATGTGTTGCGCCCACGGTGCCTATGGCACTTTGCTGGTGAAATGTGCTACCGTTTGTCAAAGGCCGTGCACGATGATCGCCCTCCGGAGCTGCGAGACGTGGACAGTCCTTTTCGAAGTATCATGAGGCTCATTGGCTGCAATGAGGGAAACATTTGCGTCGGAGATCCGCTTGAAGCGCTATTCCGGAACGGACAATTGCCGGAGCATATTCCGATGGCGCAGAAGCGGGTGGCCCTCGCTCACTGGGAAGGGTTGAGGCGCTACCAGCCCGGCGTCTACGCTGGCGACATGCTCCTCTTCAAACCTCGTGTTTTTGCATTGAGGTCGTCACACGACCCTCTGATGGGATGGCGGGGTGTAGTTACCGGACAAATATCAACTGTGACGCTTGCCTGTTCACACATGAACTATATCCGCGAACCGAATGCGACACATGTTGGGAAGGCTATTGATGCATACATGCGTGAATGGGAACGTGATCATGTATAGCGCTGGAGCTTGCAGAGCTGCTGAAATACCAACCACCGCTGCAATGGATGGTACCGTCGAACAATGGACGTCACCACATGGCCTCACTCTGCCTTCTGCTTCGATCGTGCAGGTATGGCGTTTCAGCTACCCAGACGATTTTTTGTACCAATGGCAGGCGACACTTGATGCCACGGAGGCATGCCACGCTGATTCGTACCGATTTCAACGTGACCGCCAGCGCTATGTTGTTCGTCGAGGAACGCTTCGCAACATTCTGGCTGGCTATCTGAAGATGAGGCCGGAAGACGTGCCGATTGTAGCTTCGCCGACAGGCAAGCCAGAATTGCTGCATGGCGAGGGTACGGTCAAATTCAGTCTTTCGCACTCTGGTTCGCAATTCGTTGTTGCAGTGTCAGATGGCCGCAAAGTAGGCATTGACGTGGAATGTGACGCAAATCTGGGCGAGTGGGCAGGCATTGCCCGCCATTTTTTTCATGAAGCGGAGCAACGTGCTTTGAGTGCCACGCCCATAGATGACAGGAGAGAACTGTTCTTGCAGCTTTGGACCGCCAAAGAAGCAGTGCTGAAAGCGCGCGGATGTGGGCTGCTCATGCCGCTTTCACACGTTTGCATGGTCGCTTGTATTGCCGCGATGGCCCGATCTGCGCGTGCCAGCTACGAGATGCCCGATGGTCAGTTATGGACCCTGAAAAGCCTGCCGGCACTGTCACGCGCTTATGGCGCACTGGCTGTTGAGGGAGAGAGTGAATATGATGTGGAGTGGTTTGATGGTGTAGCGTGTCCCGAGTGGATCGCTGCCTGTTTCATATAGAGCCTTCTGACAATACTTGCCAGTTGAGGCATGTTCTCCTCTTGATTGTGATAATAGTTTATAGCGTGTTATCTTCTCCTGGTCGAGAAGACCTGTCTGGGCTATAATCAGGCGTGTTGCGTCCCGACCATGGCTGTCTCAAGCGCGTTGAAAGAGAGATGCGAGATGACTGGTAAATCCCCTGATCTGATGCCGGACTGGAAAAATCCTGGACTGACAAATCGCAACCGCAGGCCAGCGCGAACATATAGTATTCCGTTCGCTGACGTAGCCACTGCATTGACGATGGAGCGCGGCAGCTCACCATCATTCCTGTTGCTGAATGGTGAATGGTCTTTTTCCTTCAGCGAGACGCCCGAGGCAAGTGAACAGGGCTTTGAGATGCCGGATTTCGATGATACCGAATGGGATCGGATTCCTGTGCCTTCGAGCTGGCAAATGCTTGGATATGGAAAGCCGCATTACACAAATGTCATTTATCCGTTTCCGGTTGATCCGCCGAATGTGCCGACTGACAATCCCACCGGCTGCTACAGGCGGAATTTCGTAATGCCGGAAGCTTGGGAAGATCGTCGCATCTACCTGCATTTTCAGGGGGTGGACTCAGCATTTGAAGTGTGGGTGAATGGCGAATATGTTGGTTTCAGCAAAGGCAGTCGCGTACCGGCGGAGTTTGACATTACTGATGTGGTGACGGCTGGCGAAAACACTCTCGCGGTCAAA
>CAYSRY010000205.1:0-6607 GCA_964433395.1 uncultured Armatimonadia bacterium
CCGTATCAGGGCGCTGAGAAGCTGAGAGGGCGGCAGCAACTTTCTGCGACAGCACCGCGGTGCGAAAAGGCTTCTGTATAAACCCTTTGATGGCTGGATCATTGAGGCGATGTGCTTCATGATCAGGACTATATCCTGAAGATATCAGTATACTGACATTCTGATCAATGTCTTTGAGGACTTCCAGCGTTTGGTGCCCATTCATGTTAGGCATGACAAGATCAAGGATAACCAGGTCAATGCGCTGGACATTCTCCGCATAGGCAGCGATGCCCTTTTCACCATCCTCCGCTACAATGACTTCGTACCCCAATCCCTGGAGCATTTCCCCTGCCATTTCGCGAATCTGGGGTTCATCATCGACAATCAGCACAACGCCGTGGCCTGTGACAATTTCCTCCAGTCCGTTGGCCTTTGGAGGCACTTTGTTCTCGACCAATGGCAGATACAGATGGAATGTAGTACCCACACCTGCGATGCTTTCAACATCGATTATGCCACCGTGGTTTATGACAGCGCCGTACACTGCAGCCAAGCCGAGACCGACACCATTGCCAATTCCCTTAGTCGTGTAGAATGGCTCAAAGATGTGAGAGACTACCTCTTCGGACATGCCTACGCCTGTATCCGTGACCGAAACATGCAGGTATCGTCCTGGTAAGATAGTGTTGCCGTGCTTTTGGCAGAATTGCTCATCCAGCTCTATTTCTTCAGTGAAAAATGATATTGCCCCTCCCGCTGGCATGGCATCTCGGGCATTGACGGCGAGGTTCAGCAGCGCGCTCTGCAATTGCGCAGGAGCACATTGGATGATTGGCCTGGCAGCAGTGAGTTGCAGATTGACGGTGATGCGCCGGTCAACTGTGTGCTGGAGCAGACCAACCACGCGCTCGATGAGGTCATGCACATTGGTTGTCATTACTTCGATCGGGGTCTGACGCGAGAATGTCAGGAGCTGTGCTGTGAGCTCGGCTGCACGTTTTGAGGCTTCGACGATCTCACTTGAGAATCTCCGTATTTTTTCGGGGTCATCAGGCATATATCGCATCAGGTCAGCATACCCCATGATGCCGCCAAGAAGATTGTTGAAATCGTGTGCAATGCCACCGGCAAGCTGCCCGATGGCCCGCATTTTGTCAGACTGATTCAGATGTTTGGTCAGTGCAGCCTGTGCGGCTTCGGCCTGTTTGCGCCCTGTAAGATCGCGGGCAATGGCTAATATGCGTGGGCGGCCAAGTAAGTTCAATCGGCACAGGCTTACTTCTACAGGCACCTCGGTGCCGTCTATTGCTTTGTAAACGGATTCGAATATCAAGCCATCTGTGGATTCCATTTTTGACATGGTGTTTCTGAACTCAGCTGGGCTCTGAGAGATGTCCACATCCGGCATATTAAGAGCAAGTAGTTCCTCGTGTGTATAGCCGAGCCGTTTACAGGCTGCGTGGTTGACTTCGACGATTTCACCACTGAGATCATGAATGAAAATTGCGTCGGCCGCCTGCTCAAAAAGCGTCCGGAAGCGCGCCTCGCTCTCAGCAAGTGCGCGTTGTGACGCTTGGCGCTCCAGATGCAGTTGCCATTCCCTCAGTGCTCGCTCGACGATATGCGGGATGTCACTCATACTCGACGGGGACTTTACGATATAATCAAATGCCCCCAGTTTCATCGCAGAAACTGCATCCATCTCGCTGCCGTAACTGGTCATTACCACAATTGGGTAATTGGGATTGGGGCTGACATCGGTAATGAGCTCCGTGCCTTTGCCATCTGGAAGGAACAGGTCGCAGAGAATCAATGCGGGTTTTGCCGTATCGCGTATCTCTCGCGCCTCTTTGAGTGTACTGGTGATGGTGACTGCGATATTGTGCGGCGAATGCCGGTCTTCAAAGGCGCGCCGGATAAGTTCCGCATGGGCCTCTTCATCCTCAACCAGCAATACATAGCAGTTGGTCGCATTGCTCTCGTTTCTGTCAAGCATATAGAGATTCAGCCTTTCACAGGTGCGCGATTCCACGCTATCCAATAAAAACCCAGGCCATGCAGCATCTGCGAGAAGCTCGCAAAATCCAGTGGTTTGACGAGATAGCTATTCGCGTGGTGGTGGTATGCACGGGCAACGTCCCTCTCATCCTCAGAAGAGGTCAGTATGACCACGGGAATATGCTGGAGTCCATCAGTCTGTTTGATGTGGCGCAATACCTCGAGCCCGTCCACGCGTGGGAGGCGGAGATCCAGGAGTATAATATCCGGACGTGGACTATCGGCAGCACTGGCAAAAGGACCGCGCCTGAATAAATAGTCGAGAGCGACTTCGCCATCGGTCAGATGTACGAGCTGATTCAGCAACATGTGCGTCTGAAGACTGCGCCTAATCAATTCTGCGTGATCTTGATTGTCCTCAACGAGCAGTATCATTACAGCTTTGCCGTCTGCAATAGCCTCACTCATCAGCTCTCTCCTTTCCTATGCTGGGCACGGTGAAGCAGAATGTACTTCCGGTACCAGCCCCATCTGATTCGACCCAGATCCGGCCACCATGGACCTCTACAATGCGCTTTACAAGCGCAAGGCCGACACCGCTCCCTTCTGAGGTAGGGTCGAGTTTGTCAAAAAGCTGGAATACCTTTTCATGGTATTGTTTCTCAATGCCTTGGCCATTATCGCGTACCCAGTAGACTGTTTCGCCGTTGTCCTGACGAAATCCTACCTCGATATAGGGTTTCTGTCTATCTCCAACAAATTTTGCTGCGTTTTCGATGAGATTTTGCAGTACCTCAAGAAGCCGAGGCTCATCTCCATAAACAGTTGGGAGGTCTGGCGATATTTTGATAGTGATGTCTTTGGCGCGAATTTGCTCAGAGAGCATTGCAACCGCTTCTTGGGCAATATCGTACAGTCGAACTGCGACCGGCGGATTTGCAATGCGGCCAATGCGCGACAAACGCAGCAACTCGTCGAGCAACTGGTGCATACGGTCTGCCGCTGTCTGGATGCGTTGCAGGTCTTCAGTTGCGCGCTTTGCCTCACCCGCAACAATATCCTGCTCAATCATTCCGGCAAAGCCTCGAATCGTAATGAGCGGGCTCTTAAGATCGTGGGAAACGGTATAGGTAAAACGCTCAAGCTCGCTATTTCGAGTTTCCAGCTCTGCTATAAGACGTTCGCGCTCTTGCTCTATTTTTCTGCGAGCTGTGTCATCTTCGATGAAGCCTTCGAGAGCGATCAATTCACCATCCGGAGTGAAAACTCCAACGCCTCTCTCGACAATATACCGGATCTCACCCGATGCGTGAACGATCCGATAGCCCATGGCGAAATGTCTTTCCTGTGCCACCATCGCCTGTATTGTATCCCACAATACCTGGCGATCTTCTTCGACGATCAGGTCATTCCATGAAATCGTGTGGTTATCAATCAAATCTGAAGGGCTGTAGCCACAGACCGTTTCGCATCCTTCGCTGACAAAAAGCATTGTCCAGTTCGTATCATTGCGGCAGCGATAAACCATTCCGGGAAGATTCTCCATCAGTGTACTTATACGCCGCTCACTTTCACGTAAAGCAGCTTCGATTTCCTTGCGCTCCGTAATGTCCTGCAGGATGCCGAGTGAGCCGGTTACAGCGCCCGTGCTCTCGTCGCGGACTGGCATGGAAACATCGGAGAGCCATTTCTGTTTTCCTGACGGAGTCTGGATGAGCACGTCGGCATGCCAAGTATCGGTCTTCCAACTCCAGAAATCAGTGGTGTAGGCGTGTGGGGTGTGGGGAGGACCATCCCCGAATGGCATCCAGTCAATGATCATATTGGTGAAGGCGGGCTGATCCAGTTCGTCACGTGGAATTCCAAGCAGCTCTTCAATGCCTGCGCCGATGAATTTGTATTGCTGACTGTTGTAATCAAGTTCATATGGGACGCCGAGTGCCCGTTCAATGGTAGTGCGATATACTTCCTCGCTTTTTGCCAATTTTGAGGCGAGTGTCATTCGCTCCGTAATGTCCTGCAGAATGCCGAGTACACACACCAGGTCACCACTGTGTTCGTCACAGATGATAGTTGCAGTATCGCTTATCCATTTCTCTACACCGTTGTCGGTCACAATACGGTAGTCGGCCCGAAATACACCCGAGTGTGCTTTGCGGAATTCGTTACAATACTCTTCAAAATCCAGGTTGTCGTCCGCGCCGACAGCGATACCTTCAACAGTATGTTCCAGCAACCATTCGCGGCTCATGCGTTCAGCTGAAATGCCTAACAACGCTTCAACCCCCGCACCTATGAAGTCATAAGTCCCAGTCTTGCGGTTGAGCTGGTAGGGCACCCCCATTGCGCTTCCGATAGCTTCGCGGTATATACGCTCTGAGCTGGCGAGTCGTTCCTCGGCTTTTTTTCGTGCCGTCATATCTCTTGAAATGGTCAGAATTACCGTCTCATTACCCAGTGTAAAGCGGTTGGCGGTCACTTCAACGGGTACAGTAGTGCCATCTTTGCGCTTGTATTCTGCTTCAATGAATACCTCCCCATGCTGCAGTAGAGCCTCAGCGGTGCGTTGATGAGAATCAAGACTGTGTAGGCCGAGGATATCCTCAGCATTCAGTGACACCACCTCTTCGTTGGTGTAGCCAAGCAAGCGGCAGGCTGCGGGGTTCGCCTCAAAGATGCGTCCGTCCTCGTGCAGGACAAAGATTGCATCGCCAGCCGCCATGAAGACACCTTGAAACTGGCGGCGCGCCTGCGTGAGTGCATCGGCCAGAAGACGCTGTTTCTGAATTGCCCGGGATGCCGCCACGCCACCCAGGCTGCAGGCAAGCAGTACAGCTATTCGCTCGGTGATTTCCTCGGGGCCGATTTGCAGGATCAGATTATCGAGGAAAGTACCTTGGCCCACCTGAAACACATACAGGCCAAGCAGCGTGTCTCCAAGCCAGTAGGCGACTCCGAAAAGAGTAGCGAAACCAACTGTCCGTGACGTGGCGCCTTCGTCGCCATGCGCGCGGAGATGAAGCGCGTGGCGCACAAAGCCAAGGTTGAGCAGCACCTCACAGACGCTGAGGACTATGTAGGCGTTGAGGAACTGCCTGCCAACAAGTAGATGGGTGCTTGCCAGTGAAATGGCAGTGGGGGCGTCAGAAGAGCTCCACGGTGCGGGGTTCAACTGTAATATCAATGGGTAGACGAGATAGAGGATCAAAGCATCTACAATGCGGAAAGGAATTTCTGCTGCGAAAGAGTGCCAGAGGGCGTTACTGGTCCCGTGGCAATGCTCGCGGCACCAGCCGTGCCAAACTATCCAGACGGTGAAAAGCGGGACTGTGACCAAAGGCGCATAGCCACTGCTGCGGAGCCACAGGAACCATGGTGCCTGACACCCCAGCCCGATCGTTGCGGATAGCAGACCATAACGCCACCCCCATGCAAGAGTGATCAGCATTGGGAAAATGAAACCAATGGTCAGATTTGCTTGAAAAGTGCTGTCCTCGACCAGAATCGGGCACAGGCTGATGAAAAAACCCACCAGCCCCAGCCCGATTGATACAGTGGCCTTATAGGCCACATCCTGTCTTTGCTTGTGCGTCGCCTCCATTACGACCTCGGCATGTCTTGGCTGATTCTGGCCTGGGCTTATACAATAGAATTGGTTGCCGCTATGACATGCAATGCTTCAGTACTTGCCGAATACATAAGAAGTTGTGAGGCCGGCGGCTGGTTACAGCTCTATGTCCTTGCCGTCAGGCTCAGGTTCGCAATGGCATTCTTCGTCACCTGGCGGGGTGATGTCATTCATTTCGTCGGATTCGGCATTCTCTTCTTGATTAGTCTGCGCGGGTACAATCTCCTGCCCGGCTTCCGGGGCATTCGCTTCTTTCACCTGCACGAGATCGCTCGTCTCCACCACATCGTCAGGCTTTCCGGACTCTTCATGCTCCCATGGGAACACTTTCAGGTCGAGCACAAACAACGCGTAAAGCATAGGAACGAGAATCAGTGTAATTGCAGCTGACGACACAAGGCCGCCGATCTGAACATAGGTTAGTGGTTCCCAGAAAGGGCCTCCACTCAGTGAAAGTGGTATCAGCCCAAATACTGTTGAAGCCACAGCAACCAGCAGCGGTCGCATACGGATGGATCCAGCCCCCACGAGTGTCTCCAGCAGAGGTGCACCCGTTGCACGAATGTTTTCAATAAAATCTGACAGGATGATTACCTGACCTGCGATGAGACCCACAAGACTCACTATGCCGATGAAAGCCATGAAGCCAAATGGGGCGCCAAGTAGCTTCAGCAGGCAAAAGGCGCCCGCCATCCCGAATGGAATGGACGCAAAAGCGATGAAGGGTTTTGCCCAGTGCCGTAACTGGAATACGAGCGTCATATAGAGAGCTAAAACGCACACAATCAGAATGGTTTTCAGTTCACTGAACGCTTCGTTACGATCTTTCTCTTCTCCTATGATCGACATGCTGTAGCCAGCCGGGAGTGTCGCGTTGAGTGCTTCCAAGCGCGGGCGAGCAGCATCCATGACCTCTGAAGCCAGATGCCCATTGGTTGCAAAGCATGAGGCGGTAATTGCCCGAAATTGGTTGAAGCGCACAATTTTCTGCCCTTGCAT
>CAYSRY010000206.1:0-6586 GCA_964433395.1 uncultured Armatimonadia bacterium
GCCGGTCTTCTGATCACCAATGATGAGCTCGCGCTGCCCCCGGCCAATCGGGATAATTGCGTCGATGGCCTTGATGCCCGTCTGCAGAGGCTGTTTCACCGGCTGCCGCTGTATAACACCGGGGGCCTTGACTTCCAGAGGCCGTGTCGTGTCTGTGACGATCAGCCCCTTACCATCAAGCGGCTCACCAAGTGGCGTAACCACCCGCCCAAAAAGCGCATCTCCGGTTTTCGTCCCAGCGATGCGACCAGTCGTATGCACCTCATCGCCCTCACGCACATGCTCGTAAGGCCCCATAAGAATGCAGCCGACATTGTCCTCCTCAAGATTCAGGGCGATGCCCATCAGCCCGCCGGGAAACTCCACGAGCTCACCGGCCATGACGTCGGCAAGCCCATAGACGCGCGCGATACCGTCACCTATCTCAATAACGGTACCCACACCTACCATGCGGACGTGGCTTTCAAGCCGTTCCAATTCGTCCTTCAGGATGGCGGAAACTTCGTCAGGTCTGCCCTGCACGGCATTTCACCTCAGTAATTCACACATCACTGCGCCCCCGGCGATTAACGCTAATCGTGGCGTCAGTGTTTATGAAGTCGTTCCGAGAGCGTCTGCAGCTTACCCCACACGCTTCCATCCAGCAGCCGATCGCCCATCTGCACGGTCACTCCGGCCACTAATGACTGATCCACCTCAAATTCCAGCACCACATCTGCACTGGAGAATGCTTGAAGCGCCCCCGCAAGCTCTCGCCGCTGTCCCTCATTCAAACTGTATGCACTCGTCACAAGCGCCCGAACAATACTGCGGCGCTCATCCCAGAAATGCAAAAAAGCCTCAGCACAGCCAGCGAAGACATCAGATCGCCGTTTCTCAATGACGAGGCGTGCAAAACGCGTGAAAGAAGAGCTCGCTTCTCCATCGGGACGCGCAACACGTGACAACAGCCTCGTCTTCTCAGCGTCTGACAACGCTGGGTTTTTCAGCAGCATGCGCAGATCTGCACTCGAAGCCACTGAATATGCTACAGCCGCGAGTTCATCATATACAGCGGCCTCCTCCGAGGCCGCGACTGCCTCGGTAAAAACCGCACGCGCATATTTCTTTGTCAGAGCATCGACTACCATTTCAGGACTCTCTGTCAGTGACTTCGTTCAGCTCAAGATCAGCAGGAGGCATCTCGGCTGCTATGCGATTGATGTCTGCAATAAACGAACCCACCAACGCCGCTTGACGTTCCTCATTCAGGGTATTCTGAAGTAGTTTGCTGGCAACTTGGACTGCTGTCTCTGCAGCCTTCTGTCGCAGCTCAATAACCATAGACTCGCGTGCTCGTCGGATCTCTTCTTCGCCCTGCGCGACAAGTTGCTGCCTCTGGACGCGAGCATCTGCATACAGATCGGCGATTGCCTGCTTCGCTTCTCGCGTGGACCGAGCGACATCCGCACGGAAATCGTCGCGCATCTGGTCAAGATGCTCGGAAAGCCGATGATATTCTTCCTCGGCAGCCGCGCGCTTTTCACTGGCTTCCCGCAGGTCACGCTCGATACTGTCGGAACGTTCCTGCATCAGGTTCGTAATCGGCCCAAATGCAAAACGTTTCAACAGATACAGCATGAGCAGGAAGCCGACTATGTTGACTACGATAGCTCCCGGGTTAATACCCAGTTGCTCAAGAATCTGCTCCATCGTTGGTCTCCCGTCAGTCAGCTTCCTAGTGAACTGCTATCCTCCAGCTGTAATCTTGGCGATTTCAGCGACGGGGGCCAGATTGCCCTGGAGCATGAAAAATACAATCAACGTATAGATGACCAGGGATTCAATCAGAGCCAGCGTCAACAGCAAAAGGCCGCGGATGTTCCCGGCCATATCTGGCTGCCGGGCGATGGCTTCCATAGCTGCAGCCGCCGCTTTTGCCTGAGCCATTGCGGCTGAAAGCACCGCGATCGCAACTCCGAGACTTACACCCAGTGCTAATGCTGCTTGGTAACTCATTGATTCTGCTCCTCTACGTCTGTGTTGAGAATTCCGGTGTCTGCTACCAAAAATACTGTTCAGGTACATTCCATCAACACATGAGTGCAATGATGCCAGCGCACATGTGTTGAGGCATTACTTCATTCATGGCTTGTTGCCATGTTAATGTACGCGCATGTCAACATCACAAATACAACTGCCTGGATAAAGGCAATGAAAACAGCGAGAAAAAGGAAGGGCAACTGCAGGGGGATTGGGATGAAGATCGACTTCATGATCGATGCCGACATTTTGATGAACTCTGCCACCAACGTGTCATCCCCGAATGTGTTGCCGAAAAGACGCATGGCCAGACTCAAGGGCTTCACGAGTTCACCAATCACGTGAATCGGCACCATGATGATGGCAAGAACCCACATATCTCCGGTGAAATGCTTGAGATACTGCCATCCATGCGCTTTGAAACCAAAATACTGAACTGCGAAAAATACGACCAGAGCGGGAGCGAGTGTGGCGTTCAACGTAGAGGCGGGAGCTACAAAACCGGGCACCAAACCAACCGCACTCATGCTGAAAACCCAGACGAATATGGTTCCGATGAATGCGGCATAGCGTTCGCCACCTTCACCTATCATCTCACGGCAAAGCCCCTCAATGGCGCCAATCACCATCTCCCAAACGTTCTGCAGGCCGCGCGGCACTTTCTCAAGGCGATGACCTCCGAAGTACGCAAGCACCACCAGCACTCCCATTACAAGGAATGCGGTGACGACCACGGGGTCAACGTAGCCGTGCAACCAATCTGGAATGTAAGGATTCAGAGCGTTTAACCACTGGCCGTGTTCACCGAATCCCCCGTGGCTCTCTCCATGCATCGTTTA
This sequence comes from uncultured Armatimonadia bacterium, assembly GCA_964433395.1. Taxonomy (GTDB): domain Bacteria; phylum Armatimonadota; class Zipacnadia; order Zipacnadales; family UBA11051; genus UBA11051. The sequence goes on from CAYSRY010000206.1 coordinate 2,862, forward strand.
GCTGGCAAATCTCCATAGACGGAGCTTCTCAAAGGAAGACTTTATCGCTCCGAGCAAAAATATGTATAACTCTGAACAACCTGAAAGTTCCCGGCGTAATCAATTCTCCGGCAACAAACCTCTACACTCATTCTTGCATCCACAATACTTAACGAGCAGATGTCCCTGAGGCCAGCTGTAGCAATTGCCGTGCCTGCTGCGCAACCAGCCGCAATGGTCATCACTGATCGGACATACGGCCAACGAGACGCCATAGCTGCACAAACCCAGCCAATACCCCCAGAACGACCCCAGTCACTGCCAGCCACGGGGACGTCCCGAGCTTTTCATCAGCCCAAACGCCGGCCCATGCACCCACAGCAACACAGCCGGCTACGAGTACGCCAGCCGACGCGAGTGCCCACGAGGTTACTTATCGGCCGAGCGCCCCATATGTATAAGCACACCTCTTATTCGTCATGTTACGCTTCTTCGCGAAAGGTGTCAAGTTGTCTGCCGCCCGCTTGACTACCTACTCTGCACGGTGCTAACATGACTTCCATAGCTACCCCGATATACCATACTATCCACATTGAACAGGATGAGAGACAGTGGCAGAAGTCAGCCTCGATGATGTCAGACATGTGGCAAAACTCGCCCACATGGCTCTGAGCGAAAATGAGCTCGTACGAGTCCAGCGCGAACTAAACCGCATCATGGACCATTTTGCCGAACTCCAGCGTCTTGACACTGACGATGTGCCAGAAATGAGCCATTCCATACCCATGGTCAATGTCTATCGCGACGATGTCGTGGGCCAGGCGCTTCCGGCAGACAAAGCCGTCCAGAACGCGCCGGACAGTGTCGACAACTTCTTCAGGGTACCCGCATTCATGGAGGATGAAGGCGCCTAATTGCAATGCGTTCCGCACACAGTCTGAAATGTATTCTCTCGTGGCCCGTGTAAATAGTGCGAGGCCATCAGGAGGTTTACCCACGTGGAAATGTATGAACTGACAGCTTGGCAGCTCGCTGAAAAGCTGCAGGCAAAAGAAGTGTCGGCTGAAGACGCGGTCAAGGCTTGCTATGACCGCATAGACGCCGTCGAGGAAACGCTCAAAGCGTTCATCACGCTGACCCCGGAATCCGCATACGCGATGGCGCGCGACATTGACAACCGGCGCGCAGCAGGCGAAGATCTTCCCGCGACTGCAGGCATTCCGATCGCCCAAAAAGACCTCTTCTGCACAGACGGTGTTCGCACCACGTGCGCCTCGAAAATGCTGGAGAATTTCATCCCGCCCTACAACGCCACAATTATCGATCGTTGCGCTGATGCTGGCATGATTATGCTTGGCAAAACGAACCTTGACGAATTCGCCATGGGCTCATCGACCGAAAATTCAGCATTTCAGGTCACGGCAAACCCATGGAATGTCGAATATGTGCCTGGCGGATCTAGTGGTGGCTCTGCTGCCGCAACTGCATCCGGGGAAGCATTTACTTCACTCGGCACAGACACCGGCGGTTCGATCCGCCAGCCGTCATCTCTATGTGGCCTGGTCGGCCTGAAACCAACATACGGGCGCGTGTCCCGCTATGGCGTCATCGCCTATGCGTCGTCACTCGACCAGGTCGGCCCGATTGCAAAAGACGTGCGCGACGCTGCGATGCTTCTGAACGTCATCGCCGGACATGATAAAATGGACGCCACGTCAGCCACTGTTGCCGTCCCCGACTACACAGAGGCTCTCGGCAAGGACGTCAAAGGTCTTAAGGCTGGCATTGCACACGAGCTTCTTTATGGCGAAGGCATCGACCCCAAAGTGCGCGAGACCATCGAAAAAGCTGTTGAGCAGTTCTCCGCACTCGGCGTTGAATTTGAGGACTTCGCAATGCCAAACATCGAATACAGCCTGCCGGTTTACTATATCATCGCTCCGGCCGAATGCTCATCCAACCTTGCACGCTTTGACGGTGTCCGCTATGGTCACCGCAGCGAAGAGCCCACTACTGATATATTCGACATGTTCGAGAAATCGCGCGCGGAGGGCTTTGGCCCCGAAGTCAGTCTGAGAATCATCAAAGGAACATATGTGCTGTCGGCTGGCTACTATGACGCCTATTACAAAAAAGCGCTCAAGGTCCGTTCTCTCATCAAGAGTGACTTCGATCGTGCATTCAGCAAATATGATTTTCTGATTTCGCCCACCTCACCGACAGCAGCATTCAAAATCGGCGAAAAAGCCGACGATCCGCTGGCTATGAAACTCGCGGATATCTGCACACTCCCGGTGAATCTCGCTGGCATCCCAGGCATGAACGTGCCTTGCGGATTCGTCGACGGTCTCCCGGTTGGAATCCAGCTCATGGGTAAACCATTTGCCGAAGCCACTCTCCTGCAGGTTGCCTACGCCTATGAACAGGCCACTGAATGGCACAAAATGCGTCCAACTCTGTAGGCATTCGAGCACTATACTGAAGGAATGCAAAATGTGAACGCCACTCCCCCGTTGGAGTGGCGTTTGAGCTGTATACAACCTCGTTGTACCCGTCTCGATGCAGGCCGCTGTGAAGGACCGATTTCGGTTGCAATACACTAGCGTGTTTGCTATACTCGAATACTCTGCACTCCACTGTGAGGCGCAGTCAGCAGCAACGTAGATCAGAGCAGACAAGGTGATTGAATGGGTACTATCCGCGTTCTCGTCAGCGGTGCGTGTGGCAGTATGGGGAGCCATGTATGCCGGGCGGTCAATAACGCCGATGACATGGAGCTGGTCGCTGCGGTAGATCCCGCTGGCGTCGGAAGCAAACTTGGCTCAGTGGTCCCAAAACTAACACAACAGGCTGCCGAACTAACGGTATGGGCCGGGGTAAAAGCAGCCATTCAAGGCGCATCGCCTGATGTTATGGTCGATTTCACAGCACCGTCTGTCGTCATGGCTAACATTGAAACCGCCCTCAAAGCTGGCGTCGCTTGCGTCGTGGGCACAACCGGATTCACGGACGAGGACATGGCCACCATCGACCAGATGGCTCACGCCACAAATACCCCATGCTTCGTCGCCGCCAACTTCAGCATCGGTGCCGTGCTCATGATGAAGTTCGCCGCCGAAGCCGTCAACTCGTTTGACTATGCTGAAATCATCGAACGCCACCACGACCGGAAAAAAGATGCACCATCTGGTACGGCAGTGAAAACAGCGCAGATGATGGCCGAGGCTCGCAAAGGCTCTCCTCTTTCAGTTGTACCCACTGAGCGTTTCAACGTTGAGGACAGCCGTGGCGGCGTTCTTCGCGGCATCCCCATTCATGCCGTCCGTCTGCCCGGATATGTGGCAAATCAGGAAGTCCTTTTCGGAGGCCCCGGCGAAACCCTAAAAATCTCCCATGAAACAACCAGCCGCGAATGTTTTATGCCCGGCGTCATATTGGCCATTCGTGCGCTTAATTCTCTTGAAGGCCTCACATACGGACTTGATAAGATTATTTTTGACGGATGAGATCACGTTCGTATCTCATATGAATAAACAAGTATATTGACGGTCTCTCCTCTGCTTTTCTTACAGCTCATAAGGCTTCTCAAATTCTTTGAGGTGAACACAAATGGCTATCAAAGCTGGACTGGTTGGTGTCGGCCCGGTTGGTGACAGGATTTACAGTTGTGTCAAAGAGCGCGGCTTCGACCTTGCCGAACCGCTGCGCGTAATGGCTACGCGTGAACGTACAGAGTGCCTCGGCGG
>CAYSRY010000207.1:0-2785 GCA_964433395.1 uncultured Armatimonadia bacterium
AAAGCATACTGCACGTACTGAGGAGTGGAATGGTATGGTCAGTGCAAACAGTAGAGTGAAATGCGCGGTCATCGGATATGGCGGGAACTGGGATTTCGGTCGCATGCACTGCCGCTGGATCGGAGCCTGCGACGATCTGGACCTCGTGGCAGTCTGCGACATCAGTGAAGCCAGCCGTATTCGTGCCGAACATGATTTCCCCGGCATCTCAGTCTACGATTCTGTCGACGCGCTTCTGCAGCATGATGGGCTTGAGATGGTCACGATAGTAACGCCGCACAATACACACGCAGACATCGCGGTGCAGTGCCTGCAAGCCGGCAAACATGTCATCTGCGAAAAAGCAATGGCAACTACCATAGAAGACTGCACCCGGATGATAGATGCGGCAAATGCAGCAGGTAAAAAACTGGCAGTTTTTCACAACCGGCGGCACGACGGAAATTACCGTGCAATTGTCAGGACTATCCGTGATGGTGGCATCGGTGATGTCTTCCATGTAGAATGCTGCGAGGAGCGGCACCAGGACCCGGGCGACTGGTGGTATTCGGATGCAGAGAAATCCGGCGGGCTATTCTTTTTCTGGGGCCCCCATGCAGTCGACTGGGTGCTGCATATGATGCCGTCACCAGTCGCGCGTGTAGCTGGCTCTATCCAGAAACGCGTATGGCACAATGTGGACATCGCCGACGAAGTACGGGCTTATCTGTGGTTTGAAGGCGGCGAGAGCGCCGAGATAACATTCTCGAATATTGGTGCCCTCCGACGCCCTCTGTGGCGTGTGCTGGGCACTCATGGCGCCATACTTGATTCCAAATTCGGCCGCATATCAGGTGCCTACATTCCGCACTACGGCGAGTTACTCGTCGGTGACGCTGGTGTCGGGCAGATACGGGTCGTGAAAGTCACAGAAGACGGCCAGCACGAGGAAAACATGATCGACTACCTGTCATCGGACTGGCTCACGTACTACCAGGAAATGGCGCACGCAGTCATCAACGATGGTCCTGTGCCGGTCTCTGGTGAAGAAGGCCGCATGACTGTCGCAGTCATGCTGGCCGCCGAGGAATCAGGCAGAGCGGGCGGCACGATGATAGAGATGAGCGAATATGTCAACAGGTGAAGTAGCTGTACGAATAGCGCAACCATTGCGGGCATTCACTGACGGTCTGGCCGAGTTTAAAGTTACCGCCGCCAGTGTTGGTGATGCACTTCTGAGGCTGGCGACCATGTATCCCGCGCTTGGCAAAGAGCTTATTGATGAAAATGGTTCTTTGAGAAAAGGTATGGTGATTGCGGTCAATAGTGATGACATTATCCACACGGGCAAACTGGAAACCCCAGTTGCGCCCGGCGATGATATAAACGTGATTGTGACAATGCTCGTATAGATAGATGAAACATTTGTGGCTGGAATTCGTCGTAATATGTAGTACGAGCCATAGTAGGTAGCACATAGTGCGTGAATGGAGATCACTGAATGCACACCAGACGTCTGTGCCAGGCGCTTCTGATTGCTGTGTTTGTGCTCAACGTGACGGTAGCGTTGGCCAAAACATGGTCGGAAGAGCAAGAGGCTGAAATCGGGCGCGAAGCAGCCGCTCAAATTGAGAAGGAAGCGAAGATATGGGACAACCCAGAGGCCCTGAAAAGGGTTGAGGCAATTGTTACTGCCATCGCTCCTAAAACCGATCGGCCTGAAGTCAAATATAAAGTCAAGCTTCTGGATGAGAAAGATGTTAATGCCTATACCATCCCGGGCGGGTACATCTATGTCTATAAGGGCTTGATCGAAGACGCTCAGTCTGACGATGAACTCGCAGGCGTTCTCGCTCACGAAATCGCACACAACTGCACATACGATGCGCTCGAGCAATCGGTACGCAGCCAGAAGTTGTTTGTCGGCGGCATCGCGGCAGCGCTGCTTGCAGTCGTATTTGGCGCAGACAACGATGAAATCACCGGGGTGCTCGCGGCAGGCTCTTACGTTCGTGCCGGTGTTCTCAGTCGCTATTCGCTTGACCTCGAGGAACAAGCAGATAAGAATGCAGTTCGCTTTCTTTCCACAACGCAATACAACCCAGTTGGCCTGCTCACGTTCATGGAACGCCTTGCAGCACAGGAGTGGTCCAAGCCCCAGATTGACTATGGCATCTACCAGGATCACCCTCTGAGTAACCAGCGAGTTTCCTACCTGATCGAGGAAATCTACAAATATGGACTGGATATAAACCGACGAGCCGTAACAAAATGGGAACCGCCGAAATGCGAGGTTTTGAAGCCAGAAGGTGCCCAAGAAGGTGCCAAAGTTGACCCGAAGACGGCACCGAATCAGATTTCACTCTGGGGAGAGCCAATCTTTACTGTTACCAATCCGGGCAATGCAGGAAGCAACGACGCACGCGCGAAGGCAATTACCGAAAACCTGCAGACCGCGCTCGCAACAGGCCTGGAACGCTTTGATGTCCGCATATCCACTGCTGGTGATAGCGCGCAGGTACTTCTTTTTGGCAAGCCAATGCTGACCATATCTGCGACAGACGTGCAGGGTAAAGACGAAACACCAGAAGATGTGGCAAATGACGTCAGACGTGCCGTCTCGCGCGCACTTCACAAGGAAGAACTTACGAGAAGGTTTGACTACGGCAAATGATTCAGAGAATCGTCATTGAGAAGTGGGCCGAGAACCTTGAAGAAGTTACCATAGGTCAATGGTTGAAGCGAGAAGGAGAGACGATCGCGGCGGGTGAGGTCCTGTGCGAGATCATAACTGACAAGATCACAT
>CAYSRY010000207.1:2795-6533 GCA_964433395.1 uncultured Armatimonadia bacterium
ACATTTGAATACACGCCAGAAACTTCCGGCACGGTGACACGGATTTACGCCACCGAGCGCAGTGTTGTACCCGTTGGCTATGTCATCGCACTCATTGCTGACGCGGGTGAAGCACCTGACCCCAGCATCCCGGCACAGAACGAACAACTGCTGGCTGAACACTCTCAAAATGCCGAGGGAGATCTGGACCTCGCACTGGCAAATATACTCGGGAAACCCGCAGCGAAGCGCCCCGGTATGCGCGCCACTCCATCAGCCCGCAGAATTGCCCGCCAGCATCACGTGAGCATTGAAGACGTCGCAAAATGGTGTGGCACAAGTACTGAGATGGTACGTGAGGAAGATGTTGCGGCTTATCTGAGTGATCCCGGGGGGCACAATGATTGATCTACATGGAAAATCAGCATTGGTTACGGGCGCGTCTCGAGGTATGGGGCGCGCTATTGCATTACAGCTTGCGGCATTGGGAGCAGATATTGCCGTAAACTACCACACAAATGAGGAGGCGGCACGCGCAACGGCCGAACTGGCACGTGCAAATGGCGTCACATGCACTGTATGGCAGGCAGATGTCAGGGACCGTGACGGTGTGCGGGCAATGATCGCGGGTGTCCTGGAACAGGTCGGGCGTCTTGACATTCTCGTAAACAACGCCGGTATAATCAGTGATCAGTTTCTCGCATTCATGAAGCCAGAGCAATTTGAGAATGTGCTTGATACATCGCTGACAGGCGCCTTCAACTGCTGTCAGGCAGCGTTGCGGCCGATGATGAAAAACCGCTGGGGCCGGATTGTGAACATCTCCTCGGACGCAGGTCTGATGGGTGACCTTCGGCGCACAAATTATGCCGCCGCCAAAGCCGGACTGATAGGATTCACAAAAGCTCTTGCGCGTGAAGTCGTCGCGCAGGGCATTGTCGTAAATGCAGTCGCCCCCGGTGTTATCGAGACCGATCTGATCGCAGATATGCCCGCAAACCAGCGCGAGCAGATGTATAAACTCATTCCAGCAGGGCGCTTTGGACGGCCCGATGAAGTCGCACCTATTGTGGCGTTCCTGTGTTCCGACCATGCGTCGTACATCACCGGCCAGGTGCTTGGCGTTGACGGGGGTCTGCGAATGTGATGCTGTATGTGAAGCGTCAGTACGTACCTTACGCTTGCGCTACCTCCAGATTTCGGGTATATTACACCCGGAACAAGCACCGTAATTCGCAAGAGGACAACCATAATGCCTTCTCGCGTATGCATAGTGCTACGTATGCTGACACGGCTGCTTGCAGCCGTGCTTTTCGTGTGTCCCGGCGCGGTGTTGGGTTGGGACAGGATAACTGCTGACAACAAAGGGGACGCCTGTCATGGCTGGTCGTAACCGTTTTCTTGACGGACTTCAACGCGTTATGCGTGCTTTTGCCCCAAGTGAGGAGAATTTCTTCGAACTTTTTGAGGACATCAGCGATTGCGCCGTAGAGGCCGCCGAATGTCTGCAGGACTGCGTCAACAACTTCGCAGGACTGCCACTCGCTGTTGAACAGATGTCACGCATCGAACATAAGGCAGACGAAGTTGTACATGAGACCGTCCACCGGCTCAACAGCACCTTCGTAACTCCCGCTCTTTTCGACCGCGAAGACATCTACCGCATTATTGACCACATGGATGATATTGTCGATCAGACGAAGGGCGCCATCGACCGCATGCAGCTCTACCATGTCGGTCAACCCACAGATCGCTGCAAAGAGCTTGTCGCACTGCTCAGTGAGGCTGCCAAGGCCCTGCAGGCCAATATGCACCATCTCTCTTCAATTAACCCCACTGATTCTGCTTTTGTAGCCCGCATTAACACCATCGAAAATCAGGCTGACGTTGTGCACCGCGCAGCCATGAGCGAACTGTTTGAGTCAGACGAAGACGCGCGTCACATTCTCAAATGGCTCCAGATCTACCAATTTGTCGAGGGAGCAATCGACGGCTGCGAAGACGCGGCGAATCTCGTCTCAGCCGTGGTGGTAAAGAATGCCTAATATCGTGGTACTCGTCACGATAGCTGCGGCGTTGGCATACAACTTCATGAATGGATTTCATGACACGGCCAACGCCATAGCCACGTCGGTTCTCACCCGCGCTCTGAGTATTTCGCAGGCCATCATTTACGCGGCCGGCTTGAATTTCCTCGGCGCTCTGGTCAGTGCCAAGGTAGCGATGACAATAGGCAAGGGCATTGTCGCCCCCGGTACTACCAATGAAGTCGTCGTCCTAGCAGCTCTGCTGGGGGGAATGATCTGGCTGCTGATCACCTGGTATCTCGGACTGCCGACGAGCAGCTCCCACACCCTGATTGGCGGCATAGTTGGAGCTGTCATTGCCGACCATACCACGAATATGGCTGCACCTGGGCAGTTTGGCTTTGTGTCCCAGTATGGCACGCTCAATCCCGCAGGGCTGGAGCGCATACTGATTGCACTCTTTGCTTCACCCGTGATTGGCGTCATTGCCGGTACGCTCTTCATGGTGCTGCTGCTTCACATCTTTGGGCACATAGCGCCTACCAAGCTCAACAGGCATTTCAAGCGTCTCCAAGTCGTATCAGCAGGCTTTATGGCGTTCAGCCATGGGTCAAATGACGCACAGCAAGTGATGGGCGTCATCGCATTGTCACTTTTCACCAGTGGTTTTTACACAGGCGATTTCTATATCCCTCTCTGGGTCAAAATTGCATCTGCAATTGCAATGGGCCTCGGTACTGCCTTTGGCGGCTGGCGGATTATCAAAACTATTGGTCGCAACGTTGTCGAGCTGAAACCAATACACGGATTCGCGGCTGAAACTGCGAGTGCCGGCGTCATCCAGATAGCAACACATCTCGGCTTGCCGGTCAGCACAACACACGTCATAGCCTCCGCAATCATGGGAGTAGGCCTCTCCCGTCGCGTCTCTGCAGTCAAATGGGGGGTTGTCACCCAAATTCTCGGAGCCTGGGTCATGACCATTCCCGTCTCAATGGTGTTTGGCGCACTTGCATACTGGATACTGCGGCATTTCATATAGAATATAGAACTACTGTGGTTGGAATGTGAAGATGACCATAGCGTCACATGCGGTTGCCATAACCGGTCTTGGCGCAGTCACACCAATGGGGATCGGTACCTCATTGGTCTGGGATGGATTGCTGGCTGGTCGACGCGGATTAAGCAAGCTTACTAAATTTGACCCGACTGGCCTGCGTAACGATCTTTGCGGCCAGGTCAACGACTGGACGTTCAGCGCTGATGAATTAGGGCTTGAGCATGAACCGGACGAGGCCGTCCAGTTCCTGATGGTTGCAGCACGTGAGGCATGGGACGATGCAGCGCCAGAGCCAGACTGCAGAGTCGGCGCTGTGCTTGCGACTAATTTTGGCGGTTCTACTTCGTGGGAAGATTACATGGCTTCGGTACTTGGGGGATCCCCAACACCGGAGCTTTTCTCTCAGTGGGGTTTTGCTGGTGCCATTGGGCCTCTCGGCCGTGTCTTCCCCATTGATGGCCCCGCAATTCAGCTTTCCATGGCGTGTGCATCAGGCTCTGCCGCAATAATTTATGCCGCAGAACTCATCCGTGAAGGGCAAGCAGATGTCATAATCTGTGGAGGCTACGATTCGCTCGCCCAAAGCCAGATGAGCGGGCTCAGTCTACTCCACACGATGACGGATGACGATCTGCGCCCGTTCTCGGCCAATCGCAGCGGAACGCTGTTCGG
>CAYSRY010000208.1:0-6513 GCA_964433395.1 uncultured Armatimonadia bacterium
TAGATGAGCACAGACCGCCAGACGCCCATGCGAGCGCGTTCGGGCTGGCGTGCGCCGAGATTTTGCCCGGCGAGGATCGCTGCCACACCAGCAAACGCATGTCCTGGCCCCATGACAAGCATCCGCAAGCGATTGCCGATGCCGTAGGCAGCCACCAGAATTGGGCCGAAGCCGGCTACAATCCGCATAATAATGAGGAAAGAAATCTGACGGATGAAAAACTGGAGTGAGGCATAGACACCAATACTACAGATTTCGCGTATGAGAACGAAATCTGGGCGCAGAGCCTCAAGCCGCAGGCGAACGACACCCCCGGGCCTAATAACATGAAAGAGCAAAATTATGAGTCCAACAGCGCGACTGACGGTACTTGCCCACGCCGAACCTACAACACCCATGGCCGGGATTGGGCCAAAGCCATTGATAAAAACTGGGGCAAGAACAATATTGAGTATGTTTACGACAACCATGAGTTTGAGTGGTGTGACCGTGTCCCCAGCCCCTTGAAGCGCGCTGTTAATCCCCATGAAAAAGAACATAAGGAATGAGCAGCCAAACACGACATTGGCATATTGGACTGAAAGGTCAAGCATTTCATCGGTAGCGCCGCATAATACCAAGAGCGGGCGAAGCGCAAATACAGTCACTAAGATCATGAGCAGTGAACCGGCCGCGGCCAGCAGTACCGTTTGCCCGACGACCTTGTCAGCCTTCTCCGCACGTTTTTCTCCAACAAATTGGGCCACCAGAGCAGTGGTGCCAATGCCAATACCAGCAACGACCATAATGAGAATACCAACGAGCGACCCTGCGATTGCGACCGCAGCAACTGCCATGTAGCCGAGAGCACCTACGAAGTACAAATCCACCATGGCGAGCAGATCCTGCAGGAACGAAGCAGCCATCATAGGGCCGGCAAGTTTAGCGATTGCGAGGTTCAGATTGCCTTCGGTTATACCTTCAATTTTACGTCTACCCTGTTGTGCCAAATGATGTCATTCTTTCATGGTAACTGTAAGTCCATCTGCACAATTTCAAAATCTGCTATCCATTGCGCTATGATTGACCAGTCAAATAATTTGAAAAATTCATATAAAATCCCGCCCCACCATGGATGGTGGCCCGGAGGTGTTAGTGTTGATATGGGAGAGAATGCTGCGAGACGCTTCTTCAGGGAACGGGTTCAGCGACCATCTTCACGGACGTTATGCTGGTGGTGGCATTCCTCCCATTCACCATCGTTGTCGTCGGCATATCTGCTGCGAGTGTGCTCCGCGAGTCGATCTAGATATTCTATAAATTGTTTAAGCTCCTCGGGCGAGAAACATGCTTCATGGCGCATTCCAAGCTCTTTATGGAGTGGTTCGAGCTTTTCTTCGAGTTCCCAGCCTTTGGATGTCAGACAAGCGCGTATAACACGTCTGTCGTCAACATCGCGTTTGCGCACAACATATTCATCCGCTTCGAGGCGATCGATAATGCGTGTTGTATTCGCCGGAGTAACGAAGTGCCTTTTGGTAAGCTCATTCATAGGCAGGCCCAAATCGCCGGCATGCGAAAGCATGTGGACGATATTTGCCTGCACAGGTGTAATGCCCAACGGCTCAAGCTCTATGCGACGGGCTTTGTGAAGCCATCTCATAGCCCTCAGCAATGCACCGACAAGTGGTTTTTCTGGTTTGTCGTGCTGGTTCAAGCACCTCTCCTCCTTTCAATCAGTGTATTCATTGTAGCACATTATTATTTATGCGTCAAATGTTGATATATCAAATATTTTAACAAGGTACAGTTGCTGTTGCAGGCACAAGGGCGGATGCAATCGGAGCGCTACTGCCTGGGTGTGATGACACAGTGAAGCTGCTCAATGAGATCGTCGTAGTTATAGGGTTTCTGGATGATGGCGACGATATCGTCGTCGCGAAATCGGTTAGCGACGTCAGACTGGCTATAGCCACTGACTATGATGACACTCAGATCCGGTTGGACAGCTCGAAGTTCGTGGAACGTCTCATGTCCATCTTTGCCAGGCATGGTGAGATCAAGGATAACCGCATCGATCTCATCAGGATGCAGTTTGAGCAGGTCAACTGCGCGCTCCCCCCCGTCGGCGGTGAGCACGTCAAAACCAGCAACTTTGAGAGCGTCGGCACCAACCTCCAATACAGCCTCTTCATCATCGACCAGCAGCAGCATTCCCTGACGCTTCCATTCAGTCTTTGAGACCCGTGCTGGTAGCGCTTTTTCGTAGGAGAGTTCTGCTGCGACCGGCATCAGCACTCGGAACCGCGAGCCGACACCAAGTTCAGCGTCTACAATAATTGCGCCCCCATGCCCTCGAACGGTGCCGAGTACAGCAGAGAGGCCAAGGCCACGACCAGTAAAACGAGTTGAGAAAAACGGTTCAAAAATGCGATCCAGTGTCTCGCTATCCATGCCTGCACCGGTGTCGGTAACCTGAATATAGGCGTAGAGCCCAGCTGGAGCTTTTTGTGGTATGCGGCTGTCTGCGAGATACTCATCTCCACAGTGGAGGACACCTGTAGCTATGGAAATTGTGCCCTCAGCGTCGCCAATCGCCTCGGCAGCATTTGTGACGAGATTTGTGATCACCTGCTGAATTTCGCGCAGATCGGCCTCGACAGGCGGTAGACTGGGTGCGAGGTCGCGTACCAGTTGCACATTTTCCCCAAGGGTGCCAGCGAGCAGACGAAGCGTTTCTTCAGTGGCCGCAGACAAGTCAACGCGACTGATAACGAATCGGCCTTTACCTGAATATGAGAGCATCTGTCGCGTCAACTCTCCTGCCCTTCCAGCAGCGGCTTTTATATCCTCAACGCGTTTGCGAGCCGGATCCTCAGGCGCGAGGGTCATGAGCAGGAGCTCGGCATTTCCAAGCAATGCCATAAGTATGTTGTTGAAGTCGTGTGCAATACCGCCGGCGAGAACCCCGAGGCTTTCGAGGCGTTCAGCGTCCTCAATTCTCGCGCGTAATATTTCACGCTCTTCGTTCGCTTTGAGTCTGTCTGTGATGTCTATGAATACTCCCACAACAGAATAGCGCCCGGTGCTGGCGTCAGGTACCGGAGCGAGATGAAGTTCGAAGTCAACATCCTGAACATTTGCAGTGAAGCTTCCAGCCTGTCCATGCAACGCTTTGCGGACATGCTCTATGACCTCAGGATAACTCTCATATACATTAAAGATGCTTTGCCCAACGACCGCTCCCTGCATAAGTTTGATTTTCGAGAGCACTGCGCCTTCGGAAAACGTGAAGACACCCGCCTCATCAACTGCCCATAGCACGAACGGCGCTGAAGACATGATGAGGCGGAGGAAACTCTCAGATTCCCGGAGGGCGCTCTCTGCGGTTCGCCGCTGTGTAATCTCCATACGCAGATGCCTGTTGTAGATGCTCAACACAAGTACGAGGACAATAGCAAGTGCCGCCGCGATGAGATTGGCGAGTTCCAAGCTGGCGACCCACCCTGGGAGCAACGATTTTGAGGAGCTGGGAGAATATATGAAATCGTCCAGAGAGCGATAAGTGTGTGGTATGCCCAACAGCACATAGGTGTCTGCCATATACTGCCAACGTTCGGGGTTCATATGGCCGATTTCGATAATATACGGGTCAATGAGGCGCCGAATTTCCTGCGCCTCATCTTTCAGATGCTCACGCGTCAGCTTGGGCTCATACGTGCGCATCAGGTAGGCAGTAATCTCGCTCGGGTGGTCAATTGCATATTGCCAGCCGCGCAGACTTGCCTCGCGAAATTTACGCACGAGCTCGGGGTCGCGCTCGAGGAGCCTGGCACTGGTGAACAGACAGTCGCCATAGAAGTCAATGCCATATTCGCGCGGCATAATCATGTTGTATCGAATGCCGAGGCTGTCGAATTCATCAGGAATATTGGAGGAATAGACCTGTTCGGCATCGACTGTGCCATTGCGAAGCGCCTGGAGATCAAAATAGTGATCATCTATGACTGAGGCATGGGGGACGTTCTGGCTGCGCAACATGGCTCGAATCTCAGCACCCGACGTGCCATTGTTGACAGCGATCTTTTTGCCAGCCAAGTCGGCGGGCGTGCTGATCCCCGATGCGGACAACGTAAGCAGCACAGACGGTGAGTGCTGAAATATGGCGGCAAGTGCCACTACAGGCCGCCCCTCAAGATATGCGAGAACGATTCCACTGTTGCTGACGCCAAAATCGGCTCTGCCTGCTGTCACCTCAGCGACAGGATCAGTCTCGACATCTCCCGCGATAAGCTGGACATCAAGGCCAGCATCCCGGTAGAAGCCTTTTGCGATGGCGGCGTAATATCCAGCGAACTGGAACTGATGCTGCCAGCAGAGCTGGAGTTTGACAGAGCGCGGAACATCGGAATCATCAGCGAATGCGCTGATGATGGGGAAAATCAAGCACAGCAATAACATAAAAATTATGAGTTTGCTATCCGTGGTTACTCTGCGATGAGGATTGTACTGTGCACCTGCCTGCGTTGCCACGTTCGCTGCATCATGCACCTTACAACTCCTCCCCGAAAAGAACGGTCGCATCACCAGTAGACCCGAAGCATACCATGTTTGCGGCGGTCTTTCAAAGGAAAAGCGAGTGGGAGGCGTGCAATACCTCTACCTCGCAATTATGGAAGCAATGGATCTGATATGTCGATTGGCCTGAAGCCCTGTGCTGCCAGAGATAATCGGGCACACCATGGCGAACTGGATAACAAATTCGGAACGTTTGCGGAGCTGGTGGAGCAGTCATTATCACGATGCCAACGTTTTCGGAAATGCCTGCATATATAAAACCTACTCTTTTAATGTATACTCCGCCACCATTCCGGGAGACAGTAAGGTGTGGTAGAATGCGCGGGAGAGAAACGTGTGCGGTAGGAATCAGCACTGAGACTGCGGCGCCCCTTAACTGCCCGGACATATCGTCCCAACAGCAAGCAGCAGCGTGGCGTATGGCTGGCGGGTGCCAATGTACAGAATAGATCGGAGATACAGGGGAATTACGATGATCAAACAAGAGTTTGCCAGCCTCGTTTCCAGCAGAATTATGATGCTCGATGGCGCAACCGGCACCGAGTTGCAGAAACATGGCCTGCCTCAGGGCGTCTGCCCCGAGCTATGGGTACTGGAAAACGCGCATATATTACAGGAAATACAGACCGGATATTTTGAGGCTGGCTCAGATGCGGTATTGACCTGCTCGTTCGGCGCAAATCGCGTGAAACTTGACGAATGGGGCATCACGGAAAGCCCGGAGAGCATAAACGCGCGCCTTGCTGCAGTCTCACGCGCAATATCCCCGGACGGCGGGCTGGTCATTGGGGAGCTGGGGCCAACCGGGAAATTCGTGGAACCGTTCGGCCCGCTGGGCTTTGAGGAAGCTGTGGCGGGTTTTTCCCAGCAAGTGCGTGGGCTGGTGGACGGTGGCGTCGACCTGTTCCTCATCGAAACAATGATGGACATTCAGGAAGCTCGTGCGGCAGTCATCGCAGTACGCGAGACATGCGACCTGCCCGTCATGGCAAGTATGACATATGACGAGAATGGACGAACCCTGATGGGCACGCCACCCGATGCGGCCATCGTTACACTGCAGGCGCTCGGGGTAGACGCAGTCGGCTGCAACTGCTCGACCGGCCCCGCCGAAATGGCGGCGCTGGTACGGAAGATGCGCGAGGCAGCGCGCGTCCCGATCCTTGCGAAGCCCAATGCGGGCCTGCCAACGCTTCGGGACGGGAAAACCGTGTTTGAGATGGGGGCGGAGGAATTTGCTGAGCAAGCTGCGACACTGATTGAGGCAGGCGCAGGAATAGTCGGTGGCTGCTGCGGGACCACTGCAGAGCACATCGCTGCCCTGAAAGCACGAGTGGCGAAGATGAGCGTGCCAGCTCGAGAAGAGGCGAGAAGACTGTGGCTGTCATCGACGCGACAAACCGTGTCGCCAGGGCCAGACAAATCCCTTGCAATCGTCGGTGAGAGAATCAATCCAACCGGCAAGAAGAAACTGCAGGAGAGCCTGAAAAGCGGAGACTATGGCGAGGCCAGACGGCTTGCCAATGAGCAGCTCGAAGCTGGCGCAGAGATTCTGGATGTCAATGCGGGAATGCCGGGGATTGATGAACAAGCTGTGATAGTTGAACTGGTTAAAATGCTCGTGGTGTCGGTGCAGACACCATTGTGCATTGACTCGACGTCGCCGGAGGTCGTGGAAGCAGCATTGCGGATATATCCTGGGCGCGCCCTGGTGAATTCGATCTCGGCAGAGGCAGTGAAGCTTGAGCAAATGCTTCCGATAGCGGCGAAGTACGGCGCAGCCCTGCTGATATTGCCGCTGACTGACGACGAGATTCCAGCAACCGCAGAGGGCCGGGCGCAGGTAACATGGGAGATCATGAAGCATGCGGCAGAATATGGATATACAGTTGCCGATGTAGTGGTCGACGGCCTCGTGATGACGATTTCAGGGGCTCCAGAAGCGGCGCGAGAAAC
>CAYSRY010000209.1:0-6506 GCA_964433395.1 uncultured Armatimonadia bacterium
CTTGCAATGGCCAAGGACATCCGCGTCATACTGATCAAGCTCGCGGATCGTCTCCACAACATGCGCACCATTGAATACATGCCTGAAGCAGCGCGCAAACGGATTGCAGAGGAGACCCTGCATATCTATGCGCCACTGGGACACAGGCTCGGCGTGCGGAAAATTCGCGCTGAGCTGGAGGATCTCTCCCTTCGCGTCCTCGAACCTATGCGCTACGAGGACATCCTTCGCAAAATCGGCCTCACCCACGAAGAACGCCAACATGTCACTGAATATGCACGGCAACAACTCGAAAACCATCTCAAAATGGCTGGTGTCAAAGCCGTCGTACAGGGTCGCGCAAAGCATATATACAGCATCCACACAAAAATGAAGACCCAGAATATTGATTTCAACCAGATCCGCGACCTGAACGCACTCCGGGTAATTGTTGAGACTATCCCGGAATGCTATCAGGTTCTTGGCCTGGTGCACGATCTCTGGGTCCCCATTCCCGAGACACTTACCGATCACATCGCGATGCCAAAGTCCAATCAGTACCAATCGTTGCATACAAAGGTCATCGGGCCGGACCACTCCCCTATGGAGGTGCAGATCCGCACACAGGAGATGCACAGGCGTGCGGAGTACGGCGTCGCCTCCCATTGGCAGTACAAGGAAGGACGCACCGACGCGCAGCTTGACGCACAGGTCGCGTGGATACGTCAGCTTCTGGAACTTGAGACCGATCTTTCTGAAGGCCACGAATTCCTCGAATTGCTGCAGGTAGATTTTTTCAAGGACCAGGTCTTCGTGCTCACCCCCGACGGCGATGTCATCGATCTGCCTGCTGGCGCAGGCCCCATTGACTTTGCGTATCGCATTCACACAGAGGTTGGCAATAAATGTGTTGGGGCGATTGTGAATGGCATCCAGGTTGGTCTTGACTACACGTTCAAAAACGGTGACGTGGCCCGAATTGTCACCTCACCAAGCGGGGAGCCCAGACATGACTGGCTTCGCCTCGTGCAGAGCTCCCACGCCAAAACCAAAGTCCGCCGCTACCTGCGCGAGCTCAGCAAACATGAAAACATTGCTGAAGGCAATGCGCGCATCGAGCGCGCAATTGCTCGTCTCACGGCAGATCAGAGAGCCATCGCGAGTAAAGCCGACTTTGCCAGCCTCGCCCGCCATTTCAGCTATCCAGACGCCGAGAGCCTTATTGCTGCAATTGGCTATGGCGACATAGAAGTCTCCACTGTCATCAAACGCATCATCGACCGGGCTGAAAAGCCGGAAAGCCTCATCCAGGAAGCCTATATGATGCTTCCTGCAGAAGTCACGGATGTTCAGCGGTCCTCTGCTAAGGGAGCGATACCGGTATCTGCTGGTGGGGTCGAAGGCTTCTATTCGCATGTTTCAAAATGCTGCAACCCACTGCCAGGCGACGCAATCCGCGGCTACATTACTCGCGGCACCGGCCTTGCCATTCATAGAGCAGACTGCAAGAATCTCGCCTATCGTGCGAAACTGGAACCCGAGAGAATTGTTGAACTCACATGGTCTGAAGAGGGCAAAGCCAGAACGTTCAGACAGGATATTGAAGTTGTCGCGGTCGACCGGGTCGGTTTGTTCTCACACATCACCGCCATCATAGCCGATTCGAATATTGACATTGCGTTTGTGAAGGCTGAAAAGGCTGAAGCGCATCTTGCCAGACTCCAGATTACGCTTGAAATCAGCAGGCGCGAGGATCTCAGCAATCTGGTCGAACGCCTGGGCCAGCTAATCGACGTGGTGAACGTCCGCCGCCTTGGCACCCCAACTGACGCATAATCTCCTGCATTGAAACAAAGAGGCTGTGGCAATATATTGCCACAGCCTCCCTTATTGCTCTGATTTCCGCTCTCCCCGCGTTACTACCGCTGCGTCACATCTGCCGCAATAAGCGGCAACCCCAGCCAAGGACCATTACTCGCCTTCGTTGGTCGGCTTTTCGGATTGAATAACTGCGGGTTAACCATCACCATTGACGTCTTTGGCGGCTGCATCAACACCCAGTCGTTCAAGCTGGGATTAAAAGCCGTCAGAGGCTCTCGGTTTCCTCCGGTGAGGTTACCGGGCTTCGGCCCGCAATATACCAGCGTGTTGAGCTTCGCAAGCTGCTGCTTCCACGCCTCTATCTGGGCGTTCGAGCCGGAGCCTGGGCCAACGTACACCAGTGACGTCGGATTGGGCAGCGTCAGCCCCTGCAAACTCGCCCACAGGTCATGATTAGGCTGCGTAGGCGTCGGCACCAGGACACCATTCGCCACTAATGTTTGCACAAGCGGCATAATCGGCACTCCCCGCCCGTACGATACGCCCTTCTCCGGCACAACGAAATCAAAGACCAGAACATTACTGTCCCATACGTTCTGCACGCCGTTGGCGCTCAGAATCGTAGCCAGCGGCTGGCCAGTAGGGGCAAACAGGAGCTGCCCATTGGCGCCTGCTTTGACGAGGTTGGTCTCGTTGCCGGTGATGTGCGTGGCGCGAGTTGCTCCCTTGATGGCTGCGCCCTGCAACCGGAAAGACAGACGCCGGGCGAGCATCCGCGAAAAATCCGCGTCCGCTGAACGGTTGATTGCCAGACTATACAGCCGGGGCTGCAGTGTGAAGTGGTAGTCCATATTTTTTGAGGTCGACCCGTCGAGCTTCTCATGAACGCTGGAAGTTTTGAAGTTCATATTGATTGAACGACTGGTGGAAAACTCGTGGGTAAAAGTGGCGCCCAAGGCGGCTTCAACTGACGCGGTTGCCACGCCGCTCTGTCCCTCAAATTGAAGTGTGGCTCCGATGCTGGCCGAGCTGGAGGCAAACGTTCCTGAGGAAATTGTCATGCCGCCGCTGAGGCCTGAGCCGTGATGGTCGATGTAGAATTTGCTGCCCACCATACGGAAAGTTGGCGTTCCGCGGAAACGATCTCCAGCGTTGACCGGGTAATACCCTTTGGTCAGTGAGGGGTATTGGTCCACATTTCCGGTCAGTGGCCGCTCAGAGTAGAATGTGGGCAGATCTCGCAGGTACTCTCCTGCATCATTCTTCGCAGTGGCATAGGCGTTCCACCCTGCCAGGTCAAACAGCCTGGCCGTGTGGCTGCCATCCTGTGGCATATAGAGTTCCACCTTACCAGGCACACCAGGGGCACTGTAGGTATAGGCGGTATAGCTTGAGCGAACCGCAAAAACCAGCACATCATCGGTCAACAGCCAATTGATGCCGCCATTAGTCCCGGTTGAGGAGATGGCAACCTCCCACGAGGTGCCGCAGGATGCTTCCAGAGCGGCCTCAAGGCCTGCTTTGAAGCTGGCCTCCGACACGCTGGGCACCCCACCTTTGATACCGAAAGCTGCGCTGACGCGCGCATACATGCCTGTAGAACTGGATCCGGCTTCACCCGAGCCCTGAGTGAAACTGGCGTATACGTCTTCAGGAATGATGCTGAGCGGAACGAGATCCTCATCGCGTACACGAGCACGTGGAATGACTCGCTCAAATGGTGGGGCTGCAATCAGAGCCACCGGCATCCACGTCGTTACACGTGTAGTGCTGCTGCCAGCCTTGGTATAGGTATTACCCGCCGCGGTGAAACTGCCCGGTGGCTCCGCGGCCAGGACACTGCTAACAATCAGCAGGACCAACAACATACCAATAACAATGACAAACCCCCTGTTCATACCACTCACTCCTCATATATCAATTATCAGCTGTTGAAAAATACATTCCTGCGGGTTTTCGCCAAAAATCACTGGCACTCCGGCATTGGTCAATAAACGGTATACTTATCATATTAATTCGTTAGAAAACCAAATGTACATTCTTTTTTTGCGCTGATGATCAGCAAAATCCCATATAGCAGAAACTATAATATTCAACACGTTCCACATGCTCTTCAGCCCCATCCGCATGAACGCAAACAAAGCCACAATTGCTCGATCTGATTCCCCCCCAAAAAAACAGCAACCACCATTATCTTCTCATTCAATCAACTGGTAATAGATAACCTCGCATTTGTGTATGGCTAAACGAGATACAAAACTATACAATGCCCGTGAGCATGTAGCCAGAAGCGCTATCCTGCTTACCTTGACATCACTTTTCGCTATGCCATCATACACCTTCACACAAATACTGCAGCATCCGGAGGTCTGCATGCTCGCCCCTGTAAGCGATGCACAGTGGATGTTATGGGCAAAAGCTGACAGAACCGATCCCTCGCTGTATCATCCGGCTCTGTGTCATCTGCTGGACACTGCAGCAGTGGCCCGTACGTTGTGGGATGAATGTCTTTCTCACGGGGTGCGTAACCGCGTCACCGATCTGCTCGGGCTGCCGGACGCTGCTTCTGCTGGCCGGGCCATATCATTCCTCTGCGGCCTGCATGACATCGGGAAGATATCGCCCGCATTCCAGTCAAAAATCCCTGTTCTCGCGAACCATCTGGCCACATGCGGTTTCGCATTCTGCGCACGCGCCACTGCCCCACACGGCCTTGTCGGCACGAAAGTATTGGGGGATCTGTTCTGTGAAAAATATCATCTCAACGGCCGCATCTCAGCGAGCCTTGCAGACGTACTGGGCGGCCACCACGGCACGATGGCTGATGGAATGCGGCTCAGCAGGCTGGACCCGCGAGAGTACCGGGGATCTGGCTGGAACCAGGCACAGGCTGAGGCCATTGATGTATTGGCCCGGGTGACTGGAGTCGCCGACGCACCCGAATGCGTATCGGACATAACTCTGGATACCCCGGCGGGCGCAGCGTTCGTGGGCGGCATGACGTCAGTGGCGGACTGGATCGCTTCCGCCGCAGAGCATTTCCCATATGCTGCCCCCCCTGTGGATATACCGCGCTATGCTGAAAAAGCGGCTGGACTGGCTTTGAGCGCACTCGAAGCGATCGGCTGGACTGGGCGAATGTCATCTCCTGAGCGGGTCACTTTTGAGGAGCTTTTCCCCGGCAGATCGCCACGCCCGATGCAACAGGAAGTCGCGCGGATTGCCGCAGAAACGGATGGCCCTGCATTGCTGCTTATCGAGGCGCCGACTGGCGAGGGCAAGACTGAGGCTGCGCTGTACTTCGCTCATGCACAGATTGCCGGCGGAACCGCACGCGGCTTCTATATGGCGATGCCGACCATGGCTACGGCTAATGCCATGTTCAGCCGGGTCCATGATTTTCTGGCCGGAGCCGCCACAGGCGGCCAGGTGGACCTGCAGCTCATGCATGGTCACGCAGACCTTTCTCCG
The DNA here is from genome assembly GCA_964433395.1 of uncultured Armatimonadia bacterium. Classification (GTDB taxonomy): domain Bacteria; phylum Armatimonadota; class Zipacnadia; order Zipacnadales; family UBA11051; genus UBA11051. The sequence continues at coordinate 5,272 of CAYSRY010000209.1, forward strand.
GAGTTTCAACAACTGCGCAGCATGAGTGCGATTGCGGCTGATGGTGACGACGTTGACAGTCACGGCGCGGTTATCGCTCACGAATGGTTCGCCCCGAAAAAACGCGGTCTCCTCAGCTCCTTCGGCGTCGGCACGATAGACCAGTCTCTGCTGTCAGTTCTCGACGTACGCCATGTATTCGTGCGGCTGTTCGGGCTAGCCGGCAAAACCGTCATCTTCGACGAGGTACATGCCTATGACGTCTACACCTCGGCTCTGCTGGAGCGTCTGCTTGGTTGGCTTTCTGCTCTGGGCTCATCTGCAGTGCTGCTCTCTGCCACATTGGCTGAAGCGCAGCGGGCCGCGCTGCTCAAAGCGTACAGTGGCAACACTGTTGAGGCAGCTCCCTATCCATCGATCATGTATTCCGATGTGCGCCGCAGCCAGTCCGTGTCATTCTCCGTAGCCCCCCGTACACCGGTAACCATCGTTTGGGTAGCAGCACCCGAGCCTGAGGATAATGACGGGCGGCTGTGCGCTCTTCTGAATGAGGAGCTTGCGGGCGGTGGCTGCGCAGCGGTGATCTGCAACACGGTCAGACGTGCTCAGGAATTGTGGCGGCATCTGCGTGATGCCACTGATCTGGATGTCGGCTTGTTCCACGCACGCTATCCATTCGAGGAGCGCTTTCGCAGGGAACAGGAGGCCATCCGGAAATACTCAAGAGGTGCGGCAGACCGCCCAGCACGCTCAGTGCTGGTTGCAACGCAGGTCATCGAGCAGAGCCTCGACGTGGACTTCGACCTGATGGTCAGCGAGATGGCACCGGTTGACTTGCTTCTGCAGCGGGCAGGGCGTCTGCACCGGCACAGCGAAACCACGCGACCTGCGCAACTTTCGATTCCCCAACTGCTTCTGCTTCAACCGCCATGTAATGAAGACGGGATCCCGGATTTTGGTTCCAGTGAATTCGTCTATGCCGAATACGTTCTGTTGCGCAGTTGGCTGGCACTGCGCGAGCAAAATCAGATTGAGATACCTGCTGATGTCGCACCATTGATTGCAAATGTCTACGATGAAATAGAGACCACCGACCAATTTGCAGAACCACTCGCAAAAGCGTGGGGAGACGTCATTGCGCGCAGGGAAAAATTCGCACGCGAGGCTGGTGGTCGCATGTTATTGGCTCCTACGCCGGGGATTCGCGTGAAGGAGCTTGTGCAGGAGACGCTGGAAGAGGACAACCCACAAGTACA
>CAYSRY010000210.1:0-6352 GCA_964433395.1 uncultured Armatimonadia bacterium
CTGTCAGGCTCATGGGCCTATGCGCGGATGAGGCGTATCGACTACAAGTCTGGCCTGTTATTCGCAACCGCCACCGTGCCCGGGGCGATTCTGGGTGCATTGTCCACGGACTGCGTTCCGCGCCGCCTATTTAATGCTGTCTTTGGCCTGTTGATGACAGTGGCGGCGGTCTATCTGTTTCTTCGCCGACCCGAGGAAGAGAAGCCCGTCGAGAAAGTGGGCAAACAGCATACGCTCAGAAACATCGTTGAGGCAAATGGCACCGTGCACGCTTTTTCCTACGACCTGAGAATCGGAATGTGGTTGAGCCTGTTTGTGGGCTATGTGTCGAGTTTGCTTGGTATCGGTGGCGGCATCGTCCATGTGCCGGTCCTCGTTCGTCTGCTGAACTTTCCCGTGCATATCGCTACGGCAACTTCACACTTCATTCTGGCAATCATGGCTCTGACAGGGACGATCGTTCATATTGTGACAGGTTCATTTTCCCAAGGCGGCGTCCGCCGAACGATCTGTGTTTCCATAGGTGCCCTGATCGGAGCCCAGCTGGGAGCGGCGCTCTCTGCTCGTGTGCATGGGCGGTGGATCATTCGCGGTTTGGCTGTGGCTCTTGCCTTCGTCGGCATTCGGATTCTCGTGTTGGCTGCACAGCCGTAATGGACCGTGCCGAACAACCGCCTGCAACACTACGCCGGTTCCGCTGCGCTTCACCGGCGAGCTTGAGGCGGGGCGTTCGCGCGGCGTAGCGCCGCGCGAATGCGGAGTTGCCCGACCGGGTCAGGCCGCCCGGCCGGTTCGCACCGCGCGAACCAACCGTTCGACCTTGACTTTTTGCCCCGTCAATCTGATGCTGCGCACAGATTGCCAGGGCAAAAAGTCGGTCAACTCCGCATTGGAGCCAGAGATGAAATGGATGAAGACGATAGGGAAATGGATTCTGCTGGTGCTCGTGGGCCTGACTGTCTCCGTTTTCTCTATGTTCATTCGGGTTGGCTCAGACGCTTCCGAGCGAGCAACCATAGGCATTCAAACAAAATGGGGATTTCCCGTCTCCTATCGGACGACTGCACCAGGTTTGGCATGGGCCGACTACAACGGCTTACGTTTTGGGGCAAACACTCTCGTCTGGGCGATCGGCATGGCAGTCTTGCTTGCCGCAATTGGAAGGACGAAGAAGGGCTCCAACCAAGCCCTGCATGCGACTTCGGAACCCGCGCCGGGCGCGGCTTCCTCATCGCATGAGGGCTGACGTTGGCGTAATTTATGAAATATTACTTCAAATGCCCAAACTGTCAAAGTGACGCCAAATTCACGCTGCCGATGGAAAATTCGTCAGGGCTTGGATGTCTTCTGCTGATTCTCGGCGGCTTTATTCCTGCATTGTTATATGCCAACGCCACTAGTCGCCGAGTCCAGTGCTCACACTGCGGTTTAATCTTTCGACAACCACCGCTTCCAAAAACATCGCTTTCCGTTTTCGCCACTTGGATAATCTCCAGCATCCTGATATTCGCATTGCTTACTTTTTTGCTGTCATACCCGGAAATATCCAGCCTGATCCCACGGCTTCCTTATTTATCCGCGCTGGAACAATTCGTTTCGGAAAATCCCAGGGCCATAGCTATTGGCTTAATTCCTTTGTTGGGGATAATCCTTGTGGTCTGTGCCGTAGCATCGTGGGCATCAAATCATCAAGCGCACAAAAAACTTCAATTAGAATTCAAGATATGGCCGGAATCATTTTCAGAGGCAAAGAACCGCCAACCCGCGGATCCAGACTATCGCGCTCCGCGCTCAGTCTGACCCGATTCGTTGGGACACGAAGATGAAAGAAATCGTGACAGTATTGAGCCTCGTACTCACGGCCGGGGTCGCTTTCGCTGGAGAGACAGCAAACCTCGGAACGAATGTGACTTCCGTGCTAGCCGCTCACGGTCTCCGATACGTCACCTTGTCAGAGACGCAACAGAACGTCATCGACAGTGCGGTCAACCGGTTGGCTCTCGTTAAACAGACAAAGGCCCAAACACGTTCAATAGATAGGGCCGTTCTCTACCTGTGGAAAACGATCAATATCGCAGTGATCGAGACGCCGCGTGCCTGTGCTGAGCACAAGGGGTACTTCTGGTTCTCCCGACTCGACACTGCAGGTCCCGATGACCAGACCTTTCGATCTGGGTTTGCGGTGAAAAAGGGAACGGGCGACATCTACAGATGGGAAGAACCGAAGCCCCAACCAACGGCTGGTGGCGACGGGAAACCCGCGCCACAGCCGTGACGTTCGCTCTGAAAGGATGATAGCGATGATCTTACGCAAGATGATCGTGTTCGCAGCATGGTGCGTGGCCAGTGCCAACTGCTTTGCCGAGTGGGAAATCCTGTCCGTGACGACAGAACCGTTCACCCGAGAGTCATACAGCGGGCCACCGGAAGTCCTCATTCGCCTTTCCATTCAGAACACCTCTGCCCGCGACATTCTCGTCTGGGGCCAGACCTTTGCGCCGGACAAACACTTCTACCTGATCGAGTCGTTCATCCAGAACGAAGACAACGCCGTGTGGGAGCGACAGAACATCGAGATTTGTGGCTCCGTCGGGAAGACCGGATGGATCACGGTCAAGCCGGGACGGGTAATTCAGCTGGCGCGCGCCTTGTTTCGGCGGTATGTGGGGCAAAACATGATGCTGACTTTCCGCAGGTCCTACTCCGAAGGAGATAGCAAGGGGTCGGAAATTCTCCTCGGCCCCTTCAAGATACCGGAACCAGTGAAGAGCGAACAAACTCCTGCAGGCGACGTCCTAAAGGCCGCGCCTGAGGAGTAGCGTTCGACAAAGAAGGTAACATGAAAGAAGATGGACAGGAAGACATTGGCTCTTTGTTCAGCGTGCAATCATTACTGCAACTCATTCGGGCCGTCGGTTCTATCCTAGGCGTAATTGCCATCATAATAGGCTTGGTGTATGTCACGCGAATATTTGCCCTGATTTTAGGTGTGCTAAACAAACCAGAGAGTTTTGATACTCTCCTCGATCAATGGATAAAGGTCGTGGGCGGAGAACAACTCGATGTTATTATTGCAGGAACAAGATTCCATAGCGCGAACCTTATCGCCATCATGGTCCTTGGGGGAGGGGTTAGCATTCTGGCATTGATATCCATGGGACTCATCCTAACCGGTGCCAAAATAGTCTCGTGGACGCTGGGTGATCGCGACGCAATCAAGAAGATGCTTGCATCAGCATTTGGTTCAGAAAAGAAATCAAGTAAGTCCGCGGCAGAAAGTCATAACAGTTAAAACTGTCGAACCAGCAGGTTCAGACTATCGCGCTACGCGCTCAGCCTGACCCGCATCGTTCGCTAAAGAGGGGGAGAAAATGATGACGAAGAAAATAGAGCGATTGGCGATTGTCTTGCTGATCCTTTGGGTTGTTAGTCTGATCCCAAATCCCCTGACGACGATTATAGCCACCCGAATGTATGGCCATACAGAATTTACGCAGTTCCGGTTCCTGCAATCAACTTTGGCAGCCGCCCAAGTTCTGCTTGCTGGAGCCGTTTACATTGGTGTTGGCATCTGGCTCTTTCTGGAGGCACAGCGCGACCAAAAAGCGAAGTGGGTTTGGCTTCTCTTTGGCATCGTGTTTGGAGTCGTGGCAGTCGCGCTGTTTCTTCTTCTCCAACTCCGAGAGGAACTTGCCGTACGAAAAAAAGAATGATCAGCGAACCAGCCGTTCGACCTTGACTTTTTGCCCCGTCAATCTGATGCTGCGCACCGATTGCCAGGGCAAAAAGTCGGTCAACTCCGCATTCGACCGAAGAAGAGGAAGACGAAATGGACAACAAAGCTTGGTTCAAGACTGCGAGTTTCGGCTTGATGGTTCACTGGGGACTATACTCGTTGCCCGCCGGGGAATGGAAAGGAAGGCGAATGCCCTTCATCGGCGAGTGGGCGCAGTCCTATTTCAGAATCCCGAACGAGGAATACGGTGCTCTGGCGTCCGTCTTCAATCCAATCCTGTTCGATGCGGAGTCATGGGCTAAACTCGCTGTGGATGCAGGAATGCAGTACTTGGTTGTCACCAGCAAGCACCACGATGGTTTCGCGATGTATCACAGCCGGGTTGACTCCTACAACATTTTCGACAGCACCCCTTTCAGGCGAGATGTTATCGCCGAGCTTGCCGATGCCTGCCAGAAGCATAGGTTGAAGCTAGGCTTATACTACTCGCAGGATCTGGACTGGCATGAGCCCAACGGCGGTGGCTACACCAAAGGACATACGAACGGCGGCGTCATGAGCTGGACGAACGACTGGGACTTTCCCGAAAACGACAAGAAAGACTATGCGCAGTGCTTCGAGAATAAGATCAAGCCGCAGGTAGAGGAGCTTCTGCGCAATTACGGAGATCTCTGCCTTATCTGGTTCGACACCCCATTGACCGTTTCGCCGGGCCAGAGCCTAGAACTCTTCAGGATGGTCAAGGAGCTGCAACCCGGTTGCCTGGTCAATTCTCGACTGGGTAATGGCTTGGGGGACTACCGCTCTATGGGCGACAATCAGATTCCTGACCAGTTTATGGGAGACGACCTGGTTGAAACACCTGCGACACTCAATGACACATGGGGCTACAAGGCGTTTGACCAGAATTGGAAGCCTGCGGAGGAAGTGCTCCGCTTAAAGCGCCATCTTAACGAGCGGGGCGTCAACTATTTGCTTAACGTCGGCCCGGATTACCTCGGGCGCATACCATCTCCTTGCATCGAGATTCTCAGGAAGGTTGGATCCGACAGTCGGCGGCCATGATCAAAGACAAGTCGAACAAGGCGGATGCAGGCGACGCTGAAAAGCGCGCCTGATCCTCGGCGTTCGCGCGGCGCAGCGCCGCGCGAATGCGAAGGAAGATGAAATGAGCTTCATTCTTGAGCTGATCAGGGACATCATCTTCACGATTCTTTTGTGGCTCATTCTATTTCCCATCATGATGGTGCTGGCTACCCCCGTGATCCTGACGGTGTCACTTTTTGGGCGGAATGATCGATATCCGGTACGCGTCGGCCATGGATATTGCTCTATATTTGAATTCTGGCTCGACAACGGTCTTTGGTGTATTCCGTGGGGGAGTCCAGGTTGAAAGAGAGAAATCCGTAGAACCAGGTGTCCCAGCCTATCGCCGTTGGCGCGGCTCAGGCTGAACGCCGCCGTTCGTCCTAGAAAGATAAATGATATGAATAAAATCGTAGTGATTGACGAGGAACTTTGCACTGGTTGTGGCGCGTGTGCTGAACTGTGCCCCAAGAAGATTCTATATGTTGACGAAGTTGACCATGTCTGCCGAGTGAAAGATGAGACCAGATGCGACAAGCGGCGTGGATGCGAACGGGTTTGTCCAACTAAAGCCATCAAGATAAAATGAATCAAAACGAGGACGAACAAAAGCATTCATGGTACGTCGCTAACGCGCCGCCGCAGAGGCCGGACGTTCGGCAAAAAGGAAGGATAACTGATGAAACTGAACGAGCCGTGCTTTCGACCGTTTCCAGTCGGGGCGATCAGTCCGAAGGGCTGGCTGGCAAAACAGCTGCGAATTCAGGCGGACGGCCTGAGCGGCCACCTGGGTGAATTCTGGCCGGATATCAAGGACAGCGCCTGGATCGGGGGTACGGCAGAGGGCTGGGAGCGCATGCCTTACTGGCTCGACGGGGTGATCCCGCTGGCGTGGCTTCTTGGCGACGCCAAGCTAAAGCAGCGTCTCGATCGGTATGTGAGCTACATCATCGAGCATCAGGACGAGAATGGATGGCTCGGAAAGCAGACGGAGGACATCTGGTCACAGGCGCTCGCCCTGAAAATGTTGGTCGTCTATCACGATGTGACCGGTGATGATCGCATTCCCGCTTGCGTCGAAAAAGCACTGCGGATGCTGGATCGCCATATTGACAGGAAACCTCTGTACAAGTGGGGACAATTCCGATGGTTCGAGTTCCTCATTTCGATCTACTGGCTCTACGAGAGGATTGGTGAATGCTGGCTGCTTGACCTCGCGGTCAAACTCCACGCCCAAGGTTTTCACTGGCGGGACTTCTTCCGGCGCTGGCCGCTGACTGGGCCTACCGAAAGAGGCCGCTGGAACTTCGCCGGCCATGTCGTGAACAACGCCATGGCGCTTAAAGAGGGAGCCCTGTGGTGGAGAATCACCGGGGAGGCCGAAGACCGGAACTCTTCCTGCGCGATGATCGAGGCGCTTGACCGGCACCACGGCATGCCTACGGGGGTATTCACTGGCGATGAATGCCTGGCGGGAAAAAGTGCCATCCAGGGCACGGAGTTGTGCGCGGTCGTCGAATACATGTATTC
>CAYSRY010000211.1:0-1272 GCA_964433395.1 uncultured Armatimonadia bacterium
AGATAGCAGAATGCCTTCAAGCTGGTCCACTGCAGTATCAAGATCGTCATTTACCACTATATACTCAAACATCCCGATGTGGCGAAATTCCTTCCGCGCACTCGCAAGTCTTTTTGCAGTAGCCTCTGGTGACTCAGTTTTCCGACCCTCAAGCCGCTGTACCAGTTCATCCCACGAAGGAGGCGCTATGAAAACAAGCACGGCGCGATGCCCAAGCGCATGCCGGATACTTCGCGCGCCCTGATAATCAATTTCCAAGGTAATATCCACACCGACATCCAGTGCTTCTTCAACTGGCTGACGTGGTGTTCCATACCGCTGGTCCTGATGCACTACTGCAAATTCCAGGAACTCCCCATTATCCGCCATCGCCGCGAACTCTGCGCCAGTGACAAACCGGTAGTCCTCACCATCGACCTCGCCAGGACGCGGCGAACGCGTGGTGCACGATACCGACTTCCTGAGCTCCGGGTGCCGTTCAAGCAATCGATTTATGACCGTACCCTTCCCGACACCGGACGGCCCGGATACTACAAGCAGCACTCCCCGTCTCTTCACTCTGGGTCCTCGCAATCGAATCCCGGCGCGCAGCTCTCGCTGCTGCCGCGCTACTTGTAGTCAGGTACTGCCATGTCGCGTTTCGCGTTGTCCGCAGCGCTCTGACCAGCCAGAGCGGCCATCTGCGCTTTGAAGCAGTCCTCGTTGCTCAACCAGCGCTCTGTTCCGAATTCGATGTGCGAAGCGACATCCTCAAGCGGGCATGAGAACGCTGTCTGCGCTTTCACTTCAACGACCTGGTCGCCTTCATTGGCTCGCTGCCATGTCAGGTCGTCACCACACAGGTGCACATATCCTTCCGTGCCCCACATGAAGAACTGCCATGGGGCATGAGCGCCATCGGGCGTAAGATATGAGCAGTCGCCCATCAGTTTGGCGCCATTGCTCATTTCATAAACAACCTGCGCGCTGTCCTGGAAAAATGGTGCCCAGTCGGCCCGGGCGTTCCATGCTTCCGCTGCGATGACTTTGTCGTAATCAAGGCCCGTTGCCCACGCAATCATGTCTGTCCCGTGGATGAACAGGTCATTAATGGTTCCGCCCTGCTTGCCCTCTTCAAAATACCAGTCTGGCCGACCGCTCTTATAGGCAAGCGGATGCTGCCCAAGCACAATACCCGTGCAGAATTCACCGATACCACCGTCCTGCACGATCTTAACCATCGTCTGGTACGGGGCGCCATAGCGCATCGTCAGCGCGACCTGGACCTGCAGG
>CAYSRY010000211.1:1282-6262 GCA_964433395.1 uncultured Armatimonadia bacterium
CGCGCGCGAAAGTTTCAGGATAGTGTCCAGCTCGTCAAGACTCGTGCACATCGGCTTATCAATACACACATGCTTCCCGGCCTCAAGCGCCTTGATCACTGCGGCGCCGCGCTTGCCGTAATAATCCACACAGCAGAGCATGTCGAAATCCACGTCATCAAACAGGTCATCAATGCTATCGTGCGTCAGCTCGACGCCCAGCGGTTCGACAAAATCCTTCCGCGCTGCCACATCTTCCTCAACCGCGCCCACGACCTCAATGTAATCAAGCTCCTGGGCTTTCGGATAAAGACTTGAAACGTGGCCGTGCCTGAAACCTGCGAAGGCGACACGAATAGACATGTAGGAAACTCTCCTCTTTCTGCCAGCATAGCCAGCCAGAGCCGCTAACCGCCGCTCAAAGTGATAACGCGCATTATGCGCGTGAAGCCGTCTCGATTGATGAACCACACAGCACACGCTGCAGTGTAAAGCATACCTCCGCAGGTGTCGATGGTCAAGTCCGCTCAATACCGTTTACATACCTCAAAACAACTCTGCAATCCGCGAAACCTTGCATAAGCCTTCTCGATTGTGGTACCCTACAGTGTCGTTCCACGACTTATACTACTGGTCGCAGAACGTTGGACAGGGCTCATTCAACTTCACGCATGACATGTGAAGTCCCTCTCTGCAAGTGTACCTTTCCCATTTGACTGGACGTTGCATGGAGTCGTATCTCAGCTCTTGCATCACTGCGGGCCACGTGGCCCGCATGGTCTTGCTGCGTGCATTGCCGCAGCAAAGCCGACGTTCACATAAACTGCCACGGGCGCGATCCTTCCGCCCCGGCCGCGAGCTGCCGTCTACTGTTGTCGCTCGCGAAACACAAGGAATGATATATGTCATGAGTCGTACAACCGCTGTTGCAGTAATTACACTCGCAACTCTCGCTACAGCCATTGCAGGCGCTGCTGCCACTGGCACAACCGCCGCAAACGTTGCGATGTTGCCCGAAGCAAACGATGCACTCGCCGTTCCGCAGAATGCCTCTGCAACTGCAGATCTGCAGAACAATGCCTCCGACATCGACGCCGCAGCCACAGAAGCAACATGGAAAGACGAAACTGATCCGTTCCGCCGATGTGCGAGAAAAGCGCTCGCGGGCCTTTATGGTCCACTGGCCGACTGGCAGCGCGACGCTTATGTATATGGCATTGAAACTGGTGTAGAATGTGATAGTGCAGCAAAAGTCACAAGTTATGGACCATGGGAACCCGCATACATGTCTGGAGGCAGCGTCACTGCAAGTGGCAGCCGCGTTCATCTGCGCGGATGCGCTGCGAATCCAGCAATCCCGTTTGGGACCCTCATATGGACTCCCTACGGACTCCGCTACGTCACAGATCGCGGCGGATGGGTCAAAGTCGGATATGCTCGCGTATTCGGCCGCATGAAAAAAGTCACCACAGCTCGCGAAACAGCGAACTTCGACTACTACACGAAGCGCGAATGGAACACTCTGCGCAATGCTCCCTACGCAATCGTCAAAAAATCAGGCGACCGGACTGTCTGGTACGTTACGGGCAGTCGCCGGGGGTAATCCCACAACCAGAATGGCCCGGGCTTCATTCGCCCGGGCCATTTTCATATCCACTCCTGCCGCCAAAGCCTACACCATACGTCCCGCCTCGGCGCCTTCATAAATCGCCGCCTGCAGATGCCGCGGCTCCTTCGCATCTCCGATGACCAGTGGCGAATAACCGGCATTGCGTAGCTCCTCGACCAGCCCGTTCTCCGCGTTGCGCCCACAGGCCAGCACAATGCTTCCGACTTCCCACGTTTGTTCCGCGCCTTCTATCTCCGCCGTAATACTGCGTTCACCCAACTCCACCACTCTGGCCCCGGTGATCACATTCACTCCCAGGCGTTCCAGTGCTGCAAAAAGAAAGTGCGGAGCAGCGCCTGCAATACTCTTCCCCAACTGCTCATCCTGCTCAAAAATCAGTACCTTATGCCCTGCTTCAGCAAGCAGATGCGCGGCGCTTGTCCCACTCACATCACCACCAACAATCCCGATCGGATCGGCGAGGTCACACGCAATCCCCATGAGTACATCCTCCGCTGTCGGGCATGACGCGTAGTCCTCTCCGTGCTCGTCTATCCGTGTCCGCGCGCGCGCGCCCGTAGCAACCACAACGACATCGTAATCCCCGTCACTCACAGTCGACACCGTGACGACTTCGCCCGTCCGCACTGTCACTCCATACTTCTCAAGTTGTCCCGAGAGATACTTCACTGGTCTCCGATATATATCCTTACCCGGCGCGTTGGACGAAAGCAGTAGTGCGCCTCCAAGTTCATCATTCTTCTCATAAAGCACCACCTCATGGCCGCGTCGAGCCGCAGTCAATGCCGCTTGCATCCCTGCAGGGCCACCGCCTGCCACAAGGACTCGCTTCCTGCGTATCGGTGCCGGGCCATTGGGCCAGTCTGGCCAGTCATTCTCGCGGCCAGTCGCTGGATTCATCGCGCAACCCAGCAGCCCATTCATAAATGACCTGTCACCACACCCCTGCGCGCACAGAAAGCACGGCATAATATCGTCTGCCCGCCCCTCGCGCAGTTTCCTTACAAAATCAGGATCAGCAAGGCTCTGACGCCCAAGCGCCACCAGATCGCACATACCCTCTGCAAGTGCCTGCTCGGCAAGGTCTGCATACACGATATTCCCCACGCCGATTACAGGCACGCTCACAACTTCTTTCACTCCGGCCGCCAGGTGCAGAAGATGCCCCGGAGATACGTAATATGGCGCGGAAGCCATATAGCCGGTCTCGCCGATCGAGGCCGAAACATGCAGCATCATATACCCATACTTCTCCAGCAACGGGGCGATCTTGCGCATCTCATCCAGCGTCATGCCACCATCCATGAACTCATCACCGTTCACCCGGCACCACACTGGAAAATCCGGCGCACAATAGCTACGGATCGAACTGATTACTTCGCGCGCAAAACGCGTCCGCTTCACGGTATCCCCGCCCCAGTTATCGGTTCGGCAATTCAGCAGCGGTGACAGAAATGAGCAGCCAAGATACCCGTGCGCCATATGCACTTCAACACCGTCCATGCCAGCTTCCTGACAGCGACGAGCAGCCAGGCCGAAGGCCTCCACCGTCTCCCAGATTTCATCCTCACCCATCGCGCGCGCGGTCCGGCAGTCACGACCCGCGCTGCAATTCGACGCCGAAAGACATGTCTGACCGATAACGCTCTGATTCGCCTGACGACCGCCGTGCTGGAGCTGCACGGCAATCCGTCCGCCGGCCTGATGAACTGACGAGGCAAGCTCTGCCAACCCCTTGGTGTGCTCGTCCGAGTACACCCCCAGCATCGTTGGCCCGGTCAGCCCCAGCCGATGCACCGCCGTGTGTTCCACAATGTTCAGCCCCATGCCACCACGCGCACGCGCCACATGGTATGCTGTCAGCCGCGAAGTCACACGATTCTCCCGATCCGCATAACCGCTGCCCATCGGCGCCATGACAACACGATTCCCAAGTTTCAGCGTGCCAATCTCGAATGGCTCCAGAAGATGATCGTAAGCCAATGACCTCACCTCAAATAACTTTCGGCGCTGATTCTGAACACTTCGTATAGTCTTTCCGTCTCAAAGCACTACTTACCTGCATGGCGGTGCTCTGCAGGTATTTGTCGGTGGCTGGCGAAAATATTGTGTGTGAAAATCTGCGAACGCAGTGCGTTTCTTGGACGCACGTGTCTCTCAAAGGTGTGAAGTGAATGCAATATCGCGAATATGGGACAACCGGCGAGAAACTTTCTGTGCTGGGCTTTGGAGCCATGCGACTCCCGGAAGACAATGACTATGGCGTCGAAGTCATCCGCCGGAGTTTTGAGCTTGGCGTCAACTATATCGACACTGCATCCGGGTATGGCACCCCATCCGGTATTTCCTCCGAGGAAATTGTCGGCCGCGCACTCAAAGGCTGGCGTGACAAAGTCTTTCTGTCCACAAAAAACCCGCGCTACAGAACGCCATGCACTGCCGACGACTGGTGGCAAAATCTCGAGCAATCGCTCACTCGTCTCGACACTGACCACATCGATTTCTACAAAATTACGCATTTCCTCTCACTCGAAGAGTGGGATAACAATGTCATACCAAATATCTTCGACACCATAGTCAAAGCGCGCGAACAGGGCATCTTCAAACACACCCTCTTCTCTTCACATGACAAGCCTGAAAACATAATCAAAATCATCGAAACTGGAATCTTCGATGGCATGCTTGTTCAGTACAATCTCCTCGACCGCGCCAACGAAGAGGCCATCGCGCTTGCCCACGAAAAAGGCATGGGCGTCGAAATAATGGGGCCAATCGGTGGGGGCAGGCTGGGATTCCCCTCCGAACATCTCCAGGACATGTTGCCGGATGTCAAATCCACTCCGGACATTGCCCTGCGCTTCGTGCTCAGCAATCCAAATGTCACGCTTGCCCTCTCGGGCATGAACACGCTCGAAATGGTCGAGGAAAACTGCGCCACCGCATCACACGAAGAACCTCTCTCGCCTGATGAACGCGAAAAAGTCCTCCAGATGGTCAGCGAAAACGAGCGCTTCTCCGAACTCTATTGCACTGGATGCAACTATTGTCTCCCATGCCCACAGGGCGTAGGCATCCCGATGGCTTTCGCCGCCATGAATCTTCACAAAATCTGGGGCCTCACAGACGTCGCAAAACAGCACTACTCTAACCTTGGCCCGGAAAACAAAGAGGGCTATCTCCAGGCCGATGCATGCATAGAATGCGGTGTCTGCGAGCCGAAGTGCCCCCAGAATATCCAGATTATCGACCAGCTCAAAGAGACCCACGCGGCCCTCAGCGAATAGCGATAATCACTTAGGATGTTTGACGTGCCACATCCTCTTGCGCAAAAACGCCGCGCACTTCTCAGTGCGCGGCGTTTCTTATTCCGC
>CAYSRY010000212.1:0-6215 GCA_964433395.1 uncultured Armatimonadia bacterium
AGCCTTCGCGAAATGGGAAATCGGTGCGGGTTGTGAGGAAAATAGAGCTACATCCGGCGGCATGGGCGGCATTGACGTCACCGCAACTATCGCCGACGAAGACAGAGCTGGGAAGGTCAATGCCCCATTTTGCGGCTGCTCTGAGGAGCATGCCGGGCTTTGGTTTGCGGCACATGCAGCCATCATCAGGGCTGTGCGGGCAGTATTTGAAGCCATGGACCATGCCGCCAGCGCGGGAGATTTCGATCATCATGCGGGAGAGCGTGCTGAGCAGCGTTCGCTCGGAATAGTAGCCGCGGCCCACGCCGGACTGATTGGTAATAACATAGACTTCAAGCCCGGCCTCGTGGAGCCTGCGGACAGAGGCGAGGGCGTCAGGGCGAAAATTGAATTCGTCCCAGGATTTGACGTAATCGTAGCTGTCACAGTTGATGACACCGTCACGGTCGAGAAAAACGACAGGTTTTTTTCGCACGTTGAAGACCTCCCAATAAATTTCATGGATATATTACCCTCACAGCTGCGTTTCTGGCAAATTCTGGCGCGAGTCACGTATACTATATGTGGCGAGAACCACATCGAAGGGGTGCCGAATGACCATAGCGGAGTTTCAACAGCAAATCAGGGATATATATTTTGCCAAAGACAGCGCGCGCGGAATTTCTGAGGATTTCATGTGGCTTGTCGAGGAGGTCGGGGAGCTTTCGGAAGCCCTGCGATCGGGTTCGAAAGAGGAGCTTGAAGGGGAGTTTGCAGATGTGGCTGCGTGGCTTGCGACTCTGGCTTCGATAGCGGGAGTAGACCTTGCGAGCGCAGTTGAGAAGAAATATGGCAACGGCTGCCCGAAATGTGGAAATACTCCGTGCCGCTGTGGGGGCAGATAAATAATGGCCAGCGTGATAGTTGGCGTAAGCGGTGGCGTTGACAGCGCGGTCGCAGTGATTTTGCTGCAAGAGGCTGGGCATGAGGTGTGCGGGGTGACTGTGAACACGTGTGGAGCCGGCGCGGTGTGGAAAGCGACGCATACAGCGGCTCGGCGGGTGTGTGATGAGCTGGGGATCACGCATGTGAAGCTTGATCTGGCGTCGGCGTTCAATAAAAACGTGATTGGTGATTTTGTGCGGCAGTACGGAGCGGGGCGGACGCCGAATCCGTGCGTGGTGTGTAACCCGGGCATCAAATGGAGCGCATTGCTGCAATATGCTGAAGCGCAGGGGTATGAGTACGTTGCGACCGGGCACTATGCGCGTGTAGATGAGGCGGGCGGCAGATGGCGTTTGCAGCGAGGCGTCGACAGGTCGAAAGACCAGTCATATATGCTTTACAGACTGCAGCAGCGGCAGCTTTCGCACACAATTCTGCCACTCGGGGATTATACGAAGGAGCAGGTGCGGGAGATCGCGCGCGCGCATGGATTACACGCGGCCGATGCAGGCGAAAGCCAGGATATCTGCTTCATTCCGGACGGGGATTACAAGGGTTTCCTGCGTGGACGGATGGAATTCAGGCCCGGGCCAATAGTTGATAGAGAAGGGCATGTTTTTGGCGAACACCAAGGGCTTGCGATGTATACGGTCGGCCAGCGAAAGGGTCTTGGCGTCGGCGGGCACCGGACGTTGCACGTGGTCGCGAAGGACGCACAGACAAATGTGCTGATCGTGGGAAGCCGCGATGAGACGATGACTTCGAGGTGCGAGCTGAGCAGCGTGAACTGGGTATCGGTGGCGAAGCCGGAAGATGGTGCGACAGTACAGGGAGAGTTCGAGTGTCGATATCGGACCGGACCGGTTGCAGCGTCGTTGACAGTGCGGGGCAATGGCGCTGAAGTGGAGCTTGCGGAGCCGCGAGTATGCGCGCCCGGACAGTCCGGCGTTCTGTATGATGGCGATACTGTGCTTGCAGGCGGATTCATAGAGGCCTGAGAATGGCAATGGAGCGAAATATGGCGAAATACGACGTGTGCGCACTCGGGTGCGTGTGCTGGGACCTTGTGGGGACGATTGAGGAATATCCGGCAGAAGACGAGAAGGCGGCGATCCAGAGATTTGTGCAGATGGGCGGTGGCCGATCGGGGACTGCGGCTGCTGCAGTGGCGGCGCTTGGTGGCAGCGTAGCGATTTTCGGGCGCGTGGGCGACGATGAATTCGGGGAGAATATTCGAGCGGAATTCGGGGAACAGGGCGTGGCGACGGATGGGCTTGAGGTGATGCCCGGCGAGAGTTCGCAATTTGCATTTTGCGCGGCACAGCCAGCGACGGGAACTCGCGCGATTTTTTATAAGCATGGTTCGATGGCGAAAATGGGGGCAGAAGACGTCGATCTGGAGGCGCTGACGGATTGTGGATGCTTGGTGCTGGATACGCATCACATGGCCGCGTCGATTGCCGGGGCGAAACTGGCGCGCGAAAAAGGGATTCCGGTGGTGCTGGATGCGGAGCGAGTGCAGCCGGGGCTGGAAAATCTTCTAGCCGCGGCAGACTATCCGGCATTGCCTGCGGCGCTGGTGGCTACGCTCGGAGATGGGAATGAAGAGACAGGGCGCGCGCAGATTATGGCCAAAGGGCCGGCTGCGCTTGTGGTGACGCGTGGGGCAGATGGGGCGGATGTTTACACAGCGGCCGGGGAATTTCACCAGCCCGCTTTCGCGGTGCCGCAGGTGTTTGATACGACCGGTGCGGGCGATGTTTTCCACGGGGCATATGGGTATTGTCTGGCGCTCGGGATGGAGCTTGCTGAAGCCGTTGCGCATGCGTCGGCAACAGCGGCATTGAGCACGATTGCGCTTGGGGGGCGGGGATATTTGCCGGCAATGCCCGAGGTAAAGGCGTTGGTGTATGGGCTGGGGAGTCTGTGCAGCCGCTGAGATGGCAGATATCGAATTGACGCGAAAACGGCCAGCGATGACGCTGGCCGTTTTTCATTTTGGAGACAGGCGGTCGCCTGATGATGCGGCACGTCAGATGATGCGGCCGCCAGAATTTGGTCTGACGCCAGCGTCATCGGCAGTGCCTGGCATTGGCATGCGGGAGATATCCGGATATGCAAGAATTCTGCGGCCCTCGGCAGCCGCGATGTCGACACTGGCCAATGCATTCTGAATGCGGGCGGGGAATTCTTCGGTTGCGAGCCAGTCCTGCGTCGGGAATACCGCAACCGGAATCCGCACCGATGCATTGCCATTGGCAGAAATATGGGGTGTGACGGTTCCTGCCATTGGAAGATGACGCGGGAAATCCTCGCGCAGATCATCGGCGACCTGCTGGATGACCTGAGTGGCTTTTTCGGCGTCCGCGGCTTCGGCGATCGGGATGTCGACGATGTAGTTCACAAAATGCTCTTCGTAGACGGTGACAGTGGTTATCGTCCCGTTGGGGAGGTAGTGGAGCTGATTTCTGAGATCTTTTATGACGGTAACGCGTAAACCGATGGCTTCGACAATGCCGAATTTGCCACTGACCTCGACATAATCGCCAACAACATACTGGCCCTCAATAAGCAGGAAGAATCCACTGATAGTGTCGCGGACGAGCGTCTGAGCACCAAAGCCGAACGCAATGCCAACAATACCCGCGCCAGCGAGAACCGGTGCAAGATTGACATTCATGACCGCGAGAATCCAGAGAATGGCACCGATGCCAATGACCCATTTTGCGACATTGGCAAGCAGGCCAAGGACAGTTATGGCCCTGCGACCACCCTGTCGAATGCGCGGCGTGCCGCCTGCACTCTCGGCGTCAATGCGCTGCATCGTCCTGTGTATGATGGCCATGACAATCCAGTTGACGGTCATGGCTATCAATAGAATGAGCAGGGCGATTGCGCCCCGTTCGAGCCAGTTTTCGCCGCGCCCTGCCTCTTTAACGAACTGGGCGACCTGACTGTCAGTCGGTGGAGCGTCTGCGGCATCTGTGGATTCGCCGGCGTCTGCGGATTGCGTGTCAGCGGCAGCGGGCGCTGCATTCTGAGCGTATGTGGCCATCGCTGATATAAGGAGCAGCAGCATCACCATGAGGAAGGCCGGAATTATTCGGAGCTTCATAGATTGGTCCTCCAGCGTGGTGGGCGCATGTCCACCGCACTCATCGTGGCTTTTGGTCACGATGCAGCAGATTTTCGGATATAGAGCGCGGAACATGCGTCGGATTGGACTCAGCGTCTGTCGTCTTTTTCAGTGATGAAGTACTTTTCGCCACGTTCGATGGCCCGCAGCCAGCTTACCTGCGGATCGCCGAGGCGGACAGTGAGAATGGTGACGTCGAGCGGATCGAGGCGCAGGAATACCGCGTCGAGTTTTGCGTCTTTGGCGCGATCGCCGAGTCGGAAAATTGACTGCATCTGATCGGCGATGAAATCGCCATCGGCACTCATACGCAGGAGGCTGGCGTGCAAAGGCTGGGATCTGAAGGTGATGGCGATTTCGACGGGTTCGCACGTATTGTTCCACATCGCCACGATGCCTTCGTCTCCGCGCAGGAACGGGCGGTAGGTGACGTCGGAATCCGTTGCAGCCGCAATGCCTTCTTGCGCTGGTAATGCCACAACCGGCATTGCGCCAGCCAGCTCAGACGAAATGGCGCGGAACATCGCGGAGATCGGGTCGGCGTCGTCGGCAGTCAGTGAGAGGCCGACTGAATTGGGAGTGTCAGATGGGAGGAACGCGGCAGTTGCCCCCTGATATGTGGAGTTGAGGAGGGCGCGGGCGAGTTTGAGTGCGTCGAGACGGCGATCACCACAAGTGGGGAGGTCGATGCCGTCGATTGTGAACGGGAGGTGTACGCCGGCCTCTGTGGCCGCAGCGCGGACGGGCTGGAGATCGGTCATGCGATTGAGACGCGTCCAGCATTCGGCAGGCGTGGAGGCGAGTTTGCCGTCGACCTGCGCTGAAATGAGCGCAGAGGCTGGAAGGTCGGGCATGTCAAGCACGAGACTCTGCAGAGATGAGGCAATCGGAATGTTTGGGCAGCCGCTGAGAGTAGCTGCGGAAACGGGGATTTCGGGGCTGAATGAGAGCGCACCAGTCTGCGGATTAGCGAGAAGATGGAACGGGGAAGAGCATATCATAGGCGTGCGCTGGCGGGCGTAGAGCGCTTGGGCGAGCTCACAGAGCGCGTCAGTGGCTTGGTCGAATGTTGCGTTGGATTGGTATGACGGCATCCAGAATGTGCTGGCAGAATTCGCTGATGCGGCAGTTTCAGCAGTGCCGGGCGGGACTGCGACTATGAATGTGGAGGAGAAAGCCTGGATGAGTGAGATGGCAGATTGCGGGTCCTCGGGTGGCAGTGCAAGTCTGGCTGCATCGCCGCCGAGTTGTGCCAGTGAGGTCATATCGGCAGCAGTGGGAAGTGTCTCGTCGGCTGCTGAAATGCCGAAAACAGGATATGCAGCGGCGGAAGTGATCTCAATGGCGGCGGATTTGGATTCGGCACCGGATGAGAATGTAATGCGGCCCCAGCAATCGCCCGTGATGAGGCGCTGAATTGGGATCCAGATGTGCATGGTGCGCTTTGGCGGTATGGGGACCGTCCAGTCAGGGACAATGACACCCGCAGGGCCCTGAATGGAGACTTTGAGCTCCTGTTCGACGGTGCCGCGATTTGAGCAGTATGTTTCGATGCCCTGACGAATGCCGCGGCGCAGCGAGATATGTTCTGGGATGCTGACTTCGAGCCCCTGGACCTTGATGAGGAGTTCTGCATTGTCGCCAATTGCGCGGCGGCGCGCATCGAGAAGTCCGTTTGGTTGCCAACCCTCGGGAAGTGGCTCCGGATAGACGGCATTCTCGGCGAATTTGTCGTGTGGGACTGGTGAATCGGCGGAATATGCCTCACAGGCGATGTCGTCGATAGCCCACTGTCCGCCCGTGGCGACGAATGCCAGCGATGGTGCGGTGGCGGCGATGGAGAGCTGAACTTTGTGCCAGCGGTCGTCGGCGAATGCGGAGGATTTCCAGAGTGGCTCGATGGCAGTTTCGCGTGCAATGCCGAGTGACAGAGTGCCTTGACCGTCGATGCAGCGCGCGCGGAACGTTATTGTGAATGGATTGGGCGCATCGGCGATGGGGGCGGATATGAGGGAGGCGGCCCCTGATGCGGCCGACATGAGCGCGCAATTGCGGCCGGATGCAGGGTTATCGACCGATATAGTGACGGGGGTTTCGTCAGGGGAGAACGCTCGCCATGACGCAAGCCCGTCTTCAAAGCCGGGATTTGCAAGTT
>CAYSRY010000213.1:0-1375 GCA_964433395.1 uncultured Armatimonadia bacterium
ATTATCGATGACATCTTTGATCTTTTGTTCTCGCTCATTTCCGGGCGTAAGTTCACACGTTGCGGCCGCTTTCTCGGCAAGGACTTCGGCGATAATGCGCTCAATTTCAGGAATGCACTGGCCGCATGCGCCGCCGGCTTTAGTATGTTGCGTGACCTGTTCAACAGTGGTGAGGTTATGGTCGAAAATCGCATCGCGGATTTTCTTTTCGGTGACCTCGAAGCATTCACAGATGATTACGGCATTCGGATCGAGGCTTTCTGGGGTCTCACCGTGATAGTCGGCTATAGCAAGCTGGAGCGCTTCTGCTCCCATCACCGAACAGTGAATTTTCGGTGCTGGTAGGCCGCCTAAATATCTGACGATGTCGTCATTGGTGACTTTGGCGGCTTCATCAAGTGTCATGCCCTTGACCATTTCGGTCATGGCCGAGGCGGCGGCAATTGCACTGGCGCATCCGAAAGTCTGAAATTTGACGTCGGAAATGCGTTCTTCGCCAGAGCTTTTGTCGACCTTAATGTACAACCGCAGCGCATCGCCACATTTGAGGCTGCCTGTATCACCAATACCATCGGCATCCTCAATTTCGCCGACATTACGCGGGTTGAGAAAGTGCTCTTTGACTTTGTCGGAATAATCCCACATGGGTAGTCAATGCTCCTCGGAATGCTGCAGACTATTCTCAAAAGCCCATCCCATTCGGGACGAAATGGCTGCAGCAATAGCGCTATGCCTTTCGCATATCACGGGGCCTCAGTTTTGTGGAACAAAGTATCTTATTATAATCGGTAGAGCTCCATTTACCAAGAGCGCAGACGCGCACATGGCGATGAAGTTCGGGGCGACATCAGCAATACAGGAAACAATTTGGGTATTGATTAAAGAATTTTGACGCGCGTTCGAATGGTTCGTCGACCATTTGGGGTGGTTCGTTGAATTCCAGGTAGACAGGGGCATCAGCCGAATATCGTGACCACATGAGCGCAGGCGTCGACGGGTCACCGCTTTCAGAGAATTTTAACCACGCTCTGCTCATGACGCGTGAGATCTGCTGATCAATCCGCGGAAGCTGGTCAATGATATCGCTGCGGAAGACATATGGTATTTCTACAGTGTGTATGGCGCCGATACCGAATCTGTCGAGCGCGGGAGGGACGCGTGTGAAGCGATAAGCCCAGACCGGTGTCCCTGACGCATGCACGCAATCAGCTATGTATCTGGCTGGTGCATGAAATCCCCAGACAGTGAGGACACTCCCGAGAGCGGAGCTGACTTTGTCTTCGGTGTTGGCTGGGAACATTTCCTCGACCTCTTCTGCGCCTTCGTGAAAAGTCCGGCGCAGCCAGTCACGATAGTCGTCGACCGTCCGGATCGC
>CAYSRY010000213.1:1385-6186 GCA_964433395.1 uncultured Armatimonadia bacterium
GCCCGCGGAATTCCACTACCGGCTGGGCAGGGAGCTGGCGCCCCTGCGCGAAGACAGTCAGAGGATGCTCCGGGAGCGCATAACCATCTACGATCGGATAGAGCGCGTCTCCCTGATCAGTTGGGATGATGAGCGGTTTGATTTTTGAGATGAGTTCTTGCGCGGGTATATTGCGAAGTTTTTGTATGGCATCCGGGCCGCGCGCTCCGAACAGCTTTGCAAGCCTGAGGCCCATCTCTTCGGCGGATTCAGTGACGCCCCCTCGGAGAGTATGTGCGACAGTCTGAAGATTACCACTTTCGCAGATCGCCTGGTGGAAGAGGCCTTTGGCAAGCGGGCTGGCCATCAGGCAGAGCACACTGATGGCGCCTGCAGATTCGCCGAATATGGTGACCCTGGAGGGGTCGCCTCCGAATTGCTCGATGTTGCGCTGGACCCATTGCAGTGCTGCTATCTGGTCGAGCAATCCATAATTGCCAGAAGTGCCCGTCGGAGATTCTGCAGAAAGACTTGGGTGCGCGAGAAAACCGAGCGGACCGAGACGATAGTTCATAGTGACGATGACAGCGCCTTGCGCAGCGAGACGATGACCATCGAACATTGGCAGTGATGAAGAGCCTATTGCGAAACCGCCGCCATGTATCCATACCATTACAGGGAGGTTTTCGTTGCTGTTGTGGGCCGGTGTCCAGACATTAACGGACAGGCAGTCTTCAGAATTCGGTCCCGGATCGCTGCCAATGACAGGGATGGACATTTTCTGGTAGCACCCAGGGCCGAACTCACTGCATCGGCGCTCGTGATTCCATGGTTTGACGGGTTGCGGGGGGCGCCAACGGTTTTTGCCCGCAGTGGTGTCTGCATAGGGAATGCCGCGGTAGGCGATAACTTTGTGCGGAGATTTTGAGACTGTGCCGCGCACTGGTCCGCTGTCGAGGCGGACAATGTTGGTGGCGGCCGATCCGCGGCCAGCGAAGACATCGATCAGCCACATGATGGCGATGCCGATGCCACCAAATACAGATATTAGTACGCGAAACAGCAGTTTCAAAATGTTTCAGACTCCTGTATGTTCGTCAGTGAGCATATAGTTGATATTGCCGCGAGCAGCCCAGTTTGGGGCGTCAGATATCCGGGGATTCCGGAATGTGACGTATGCAGTAGCGATATTGTGGACGCAGACGGTAAACACGGATCTGTCCTGGCTCACTGCAATTATGGATGAACCACTTGACAGAATTGCATCCGTAACGCGGTTGTTTCCATGATTTGAGTTTCGTCCAATCGTACACCATACCATCGGTGCCGAGCATTCCGACGTGTGAGCAGGCGTTGGGGTCAGGTGGATACCACGGTGAATGCCTGACAGAAATCATGTCGCCCGGGATCAGCGGCTCCGCCCCGTCCCAATATATATACATCCAGAGGTCCCGCATATTTGCGGCAACATGCTCGTTGGAATCGCGATTGAAGCGAGCTTTGTAGCCGAGGGCCTCATCCGCGATAGCATCTGTGAAGTCGGAGCAATCGTTTGAATGCAGAATGAATTGCCCCATCGGCTTTTTCTCATGGAATTCCTCTGCCACTTCTGCCAAACGCCAGTTCAGTGGTTTCTCACCCGAATTGTGCTGGCAGAAATGCCGTCTTGCTCGCGCTTCATAGGACTCGGCTTCTGGCAGAGCCTGCTGAAGCCATTGCCACCCAAGTTCGCTGAGGGGGCTTGCCATGCACAGAACGGCCCAGGTCGCAGCCCCTACAAATACAAGGCTGAGCAGTAGGACAGTGAAGAGTTTTGTTTTGCGCATATGCTATCGCCATTTGAAAAGCATTAAGACGCCAGCTACGCGTTTTCTTCAGAGAGCGCCAGTTCTTTTTCCATCGCGTTTGCCAGATATCTGAGTATGACGATCGGCCCTTCGAGGCTGACCCCCTGGTTGTTCATCGTGTCTATTGTGCTGAAGTCCGCCAAGGTTGATGCGTAAGCGGCGGGATCAACCCCGGAAGTCCTTGATGCAACAAGAGCGAATGCAGCATCGCCATGCCCCATGCCAAGTTCTCTGAGCGCAGCTACATCTTCAGGACGTGTCAGGGTATAGTGTGCGACCATGCCATCAAAAACGTCACGCAGCTCGGGCCGTGTTCCCAGTGCGGCAATGTTGATGCGTGCGAGCAGTGCTCTCGCTTCAGCATGCCTGGCTCTGTTTTTGATTTTGCCGACTGCCTCATTGGCAATGGCGCTGAGGCGATCTGTCTCACCGACTGCATTTTTGAGCAGGTCCTGATATTCCTGTCGATCGAGATGTTTTGCCATAAGTTGCATGTATGTGGTTGTCTCGGCGGCGGCAGCCTGTGCATGACTCACATCACTGAGGGCTGCCGGAGCTTGTGCAATTGCCTGCTCAAATTCGTTCGTGGCGCGTGAAGCAGCCATAACTGAACGTTTTGCAATGAGCACGTCATTATCATAGCCTCTACCCGCGACGCATGCATTAAGCGCGCGGTATAGGTGGTTGTTGAGGTCTCCCATGTCGGCAGCAACTGTTGTGAAGCGGCTGTCAAGAGCCTCAAGAGCGTAGACAGGAGAGCTGGCATTGGCTACAGCACTACTGGCAACCATAAATGCGCTTCGCTGGTTGTCGGTAAAATCCGGGTTTGCATCAGAGATATTCAACACTGTTGCCGAGAAGTCCCGGCTTGTCTGAATGGCAGCTTTCAGGCGATCCTGAACGATGCCATTAAACGCGGTGGAGTTGTTATTGAGCGTTACAAAAGATCCATAGCTCTGCTCGCGTGCTCCAAGCATGGCGTTCGCAAGTTGTCGACCGGCTTCACCGATTGTCGGCATCGTTGCAGGCGCCTGCGGCAGTGCAGCAAGTTGGCGTGTTGCGTAGAGATTGTTCCTATCGAGACCTACGGCTTTCTGATATTCATTGCGAGCCTGGGAGATAAGACCGACTGCGGCATAGGAATCGGCTATGCCGAGATGGGCGGTGGTGTCATTCGGATTGGTTTCAATTACCGATTGCAGCATTTTAGCCGCTGTGCCGAAAAGGTATCGTCGCTGGTATCCTCTGGCGATGTGGACGGCGGTTTCAGAATTGGCAGGGTCAAGTTCGGCGCGTTTAAGCTGACGGGCGCGTCTGGTTGAGGTCGCGGGATGTGTAAGCAACAGGTGCTCAAGCTGAGACGGCTTGTTTTTCTCATATTTTGCCTGGAGTTTGTCGAAGAATCCGACTGCCCCATTGGGATCGTAACCGGCAGAATATACGAGTTGAGTTCCGCCATCGTCAGCATCTCGTTCATCATCACGGCTGTAGTGGAGCATGAGCAGGCCAGCTCCGAGGCCCGCTACGTCGCCCATGGTGTCGCTCTTGGTGCCGATCAATGCAGCTCCAAGGCTGTAGAGGAGGTTCTTTTTGACAGATTTAATGGAATCACGTTTCACCACATGGGTGATCTCGTGACCAGCGATAAACCAGACTTCGTCTTCGGTATCGGCGAAGTCGAGCAGCCCGCGCAGAAAATAAATGTGTCCGTAGGGGGCGGCAAATGCATTGACCATATCTGTGTCTATGATGTGGAAATCATACGGTATCTGCTGGCGCGTGGAATGGGCGACAAGAGTCTGGCCCATATTATTAATGTATGCGTTGAGGATCGGGTCGCCATCAAGTTTGTATTCGCTGGTTACAGCGGCCGCTGTTTGTGCGCCTATGCTGCGTTCAATAGAATCCTCATCACAGCCAGTCAGCGCAACAGTGATGATTAGTGTGAGCGCGGCAAACACATGCAAAAGCCTTCGAGATGTGCCTGAATTGGCCATGCGCTATCCCTCTCGATGCGATATTTACCGGACTGTATGACTCCCGATAGGGCCATGTTGTTCTAACCCATTTTTTCACGGACATTATACTATATGGCATAGTATGCCCACAATTGCCTATAGAGATGTCACTTACTGTCAAGCATTCGCTGTCGGCATGTGAGGTTCCTGTACAGAAGGTTCAGCAGGTGGAGGGACTACGCGGACCGAAGAGGAAATGAGCAGGCAATAAGTATGTGTCGAGGCTTTCTGGAGGCAGCGTCATGGTAGGACAGTGGATACGTCTGAACAGGTTATTTTCGACCGGTGGGCGAGCCGTTATCGTGTCAGTTGAAGAGGGACAGTTTGCCAGTGACGGCTCGCCACTGACGAATGTGCCGGAGGTTGTGGGAGATTTGACACTTGCTGATGGCATTTTGCTCAGTTCTGGGATGTTACGTCACTGTGGTAATGCTTTTGATTACCGGGGAGCACCGCTGGCGGTGGTGCGGCTTGACTGGACGAGTATTTATTCGGACGCGCCATACGATGCTATCGCTTCAAGCGAGGTATTGAGTGTACGTGCTGCACAGGGGCTTGGGGCCGATTTGGTGCTTGCGAATCTGACATTGACTCGCGAAGATGCCGCTGTGGATGCGTCATCGATGGCCATGTTCTGCCGCTTCGCCACACAAAAGCATGAGTGTGGACTGCCACTGCTTGGCGTGTATTATCCTCGTGGAGCGCGGAATATGGTGCGAGAACAGCTCTTCGATCAGGTTCATGCAGGATGTCGGGTGCTTGCGGAGTTGGGCGCAGACGTGGCGATTACCATATATACGGGTGAGCGTTTTGCTGAGACAGTCGCTGCGTGTCCGGTACCGGTGCTCGCAATGACCCAGGATGTGGATCTGAGGCAGCTTGAGGCCCTGCGTTTTGCGTATGATGCTGTGAAATCTGGTGCGCGGGGTGTGGTGTTCGGGACGCAAGTGACAGGGT
>CAYSRY010000214.1:0-6176 GCA_964433395.1 uncultured Armatimonadia bacterium
ATGTTGAGGGAGCGGCAAACGAGACTCGAACTCGCGACCCTCAGCTTGGGAAGCTGATGCTCTACCAACTGAGCTACTCCCGCTAATGGTGGGCGGTAGAGGACTCGAACCTCTGACATCTTCTGCGTGAGAGAAGCGCTCTTCCAGCTGAGCTAACCGCCCATTGGAATGGTCTGGTGCCGAGGGCGGGACTCGAACCCGCACAACCTTGCGATCACTAGCCCCTCAAGCTAGCGTGTCTGCCAATTCCACCACCTCGGCCTATTGTCTTGTGGGGACGATTATAGCCCCACTCACCTCAATTGTCAACACACCTTTTCTGCCGTTCTCACAACAGACGCTTACGTGTCGAATATGACCGTGATGCGAAGCATTCCCGCATCACTCACAATTTCGAGCTCGTGGTATGTCACTGCCTTGACATCACCTGATATCTGGCCGATCGCACAGTCCAACGGCACGATACCTACCTCAAGCCGGACGCGCTCTCCCGAAAGCCAGACATTGCCGATGCAAACCGGAATCTGGCCTTCGTCTTCCACGAGGTACAGCAGCTCCGTCAATATGTCATGGAGCATGGTTATCTGATCCGGCGATTCTGCCTCAACAACGCGCAGCTCCGTGGGGTGCAGCTCCGCTGTATCTCCTATTAATGAGATCAACCCGCACGCGCATTGCCGAAGCAGCTCGCCATAATCTGGGGCCCAGGCTGCTATGGCCTTGTCGGCTGTATGGTCGACTACCATATATCCGGATTTCATAATGTCAAGTATATCCCGCCCCGCAGTCACTGCCAATAATAGTTGCAGCTCTAGGCAATAATAGTTGCGGCTACGTAGGAATTGGCGATTCCACCGGCGAAATGTCAGGCGCCTATCGTTGATGTCATATACAGACCATACTATGGAGTGACAATTTTGCCAATCGCTCGGCACTACCTCGAGGCTCGCGCGCTCACCAAAGGTCCGAAGTTCCACTACTTTGGCTACTATGATAAGTTCCCCTATGACATAACGGGCAAATACTGTCTCACACTTGAAACGGACTTCATGGACCGCCCGCCACAGCCTGCCGATGTCGCCCGCATAGGGATGGTCGAAGTTGAGGGCGACGGGACGTTCCAGCCCCTCGCTGAAACTCGCGCATTCAACTGGCAACAGGGGACGCATCTCCAATGGATGCCTCAGGCTGCAGATCGCGAAATTCTCTACAACGTCTGGGAGGGCAACAGCTATCTGGCCTGCGTACACAACATCCAGTCAGGAGAAAAACGCCTCCTCCCACGCCCTGTGTATGCCCTCAGTCGGGATGGCAGACAAGCCGTCTCCGTCAATTTCTCACGCATTCACACGACCCGACCGGGCTATGGCTACAATGGCATTCCAGACCCAGGCCTGCATATCAACTGCCCGGACAACGACGGCATATGGGTTATGGACATGGAGACAGGCCAGACAGATTTCATCATTTCCATTGCCCAGGCAGCAGCGATAGAACCCGAAGAAAGTATGCAGGACACCCGCCACTGGTTCAATCACCTCGAATTCTCCACTGATGACTCGCGCTTCGTCTGGCTCCATCGCTGGCATATAAGGGGCAAAAACGGTCTGGTCACATGGAAAACGCGCATGCTCACTGCAAATCCCGACGGCTCCGACATCTATCTGCTCAACAAAGATGACATGACCTCGCATTTCGACTGGAAAAACGGCAATCAGATTATCGGCTGGGCCCGCCAATTCGACATTGGCGACCGTTATTTCGTGTTCACAGATCAGACGCGGGACATAGACATTATTGGTGAAGACGTTTTCAGTTCTGACGGCCACTGCTCCTATTCGCCAGATCGAAAGTGGATACTTACTGACACCTACCCGCAGGCACCAGGTCACAAACGCACGCTGATACTGTATAATATTGAACGCAACGAGCGAATCGACATTGGCAGATTCTATGCACCAGAGCATTTCGAGACACAAATCCGCTGCGATCTGCACCCACGCTGGAGCCGTGATGGCAGGAAGATCTGCTTCGATTCCATGCATGAGAACGAGCATCGGCAGCTCTACGAAGTTGATGTAACCGAGATTGTCTCGCAATAGCGGGAGGAGCTTGAAGGAATCTGCACGCCCACGTGTGAATATGTATGGAGCGTGTCGCGCTTATCTGACCATGGAGAAACGGGTGACGAATGGTGAAAATAAGAAATGGATTCACTGTATGGGGTCTGATAGCTGCTATCACGCTTGTGATGGGGGTAAGCACAACGTTCGCACAGCCTTCACCCCCGCAGGCGCCTCAAGTTGATCTGCCACCAGTCGTGGCCTCGGTCAACTCCACGAATATCGACCTGCAACAGCTCACCGAGGCACTTCAGAAGGGCTTTGGCGGCCCTGCCCTCAAGCAGGCGATCAACCGCGAATTGGTCCGTCAGGAGGCCAGCCGCCTCGGCGTCGCAGTCACTCAGACTGAAATTGACGCGTACGAAGACATCGCTCTGGCGGGTGCATCGCCCCTCCGCAGTTCAGGGCGCGATGGCCTGAGCGAGAGTGCATGGCGGGCACGCATGTCATATGAAGCCCTTCTGGACAAACTTACCTCTCGTTTGCGCCATAAACTTGCTGCAACCGAAGCCCAGGCCTATTTTGAGGCTAACAAATCCGGATATTCCGCAGGACCGCAGATACACATATATGAAATTGTCACTACCGACATTAAGGATGCCTACCTCGCCGTCGAACGCATCAAAAAAGGCGAGGAATTCTCTGCGGTAGCTGGCGAGCTCTCCATAGAAAATGCCAAGGAAAAAGGCGATATTGGCTGGATGGCTCCAGAAGATTATCACCTGACGGGATTGATTAAGGGCATGCAGCCCGGTGAAATCAGCCCGCCGTTTGCCGACAACGATAAATACTACATCGTCTATATCGCGGAGGCGGCTGACGATAGGCCAGCAAAGTTTGAAGATGTCAAAGATGAGGTCATCGAAGAGGTCGCTCAGGCCGATTATCTCAGCTTTACAGCTGACGACTATCTCGAGCTGCTTGCCCGCCGCGCCAATATCTCAGTCAAATATGATCAGTTCAAATACATGAACGCCTACTATGCTGATCTCGCCCGGATTCGTGTCTTCGTCGACGGCGCTGAGATAGAACTCGACAAGCCTGTCATACGCCTCGAATCCGGCAGCCTTATAATCCCATACAAACCGGTGCTACAGCAGCTCAACGCCACTCTCACGTGGAATCAGGGAGCACAAACGCTCACTATACAGACCAAGCAGGGCAAGGTAGTCGTCACAAATGCCTCCACCATCGCCATTGTCGGTGCCGATCCGGCCACGCAGGTTACGTTGCCAGTACCGGTCCAACTGCGCAATGGCACCCTGTACGGCCCACCGCGTGAAGTCATCGAAGCTGTTGGTGGCGGCGTCGCATTCGATGGCGTCAGCAACACGCTGACCATCTACGCCCCCGAGGAGACGACTGCAGCAGACGACAGTGCGAGCCTCCAGCCAGAAGGGTAGCTCCTCCCGGAACAGACACCACAACGGGGCGACCATTTGGTCGCCCCGTTTATTCTGCGCATGAGCCTCCATTCTCCAATGAAGGGCAATCTCTGCAATAAAGCGAATGATACCATGAGATTCCACCGGCCCGATGGAGCCGCCACTTTTCACATCAGGAGTGCCACTTGAGCAGCGCCAGAGACACTAACCCGGCCAGTGAGGTCCTCAACGTACTGCGCGACCGTCCCGAAGAATGCGCGGCTCGCACGCTGACATCGCCTCAGCGCTGGGTGATGCTCGCTGCATTCATCGTGGTGACCGCAGCTGCGTTCCTCAATGGCCACTGGCTCCTGCTCAGTCTCAACGCACTTGCAATGATTTTCTATGTGGTCCATTCCACCTACAAATTCTGGCTTGTGTGGCGCTCGCTCGACGGCAACCGCGAACTCACATCTGCCTCCGACCAACTCGCCACCATTGACGAAGCCTCTCTCCCGTCGTACACGGTCCTTGTCCCGCTCTATCGCGAGGCGGATGTCCTGCCCAATCTCGTCGCCGGGCTTTCACAACTTGACTATCCGCCTGAGAAGCTCGACATCCAGCTTCTCATCGAGGAAGACGATGAGCAGACGCGCGAGGCCGCGGCCAGCATCAACCTTCCCTCGCAGATGCGCGCCGTTATCGTCCCTGACAGCCAGCCAAAAACCAAGCCCAAAGCCTGCAACTATGGCCTGTATCAATCCGAGAGCGAGCTTCTCGTCATCTTTGACGCCGAAGATCGCCCCGAGCCCGATCAGCTCAGAAAAGCAGCAACCGCATTCATGAATCTGCCAGAGGATGTCATCTGCCTCCAGGCCAAGCTCAACTACTACAACCAGCGACACAATCTCCTCACACGCTGGTTCACCTCCGAATACTCTGTCTGGTTCGATCTTTTCCTGCCTGGCCTGACTGCTGTCCATGCCCCTATCCCACTGGGTGGCACGTCAAACCATTTCCGGGTTGCCCCACTCAAAGAACTGGGCGGCTGGGATCCTTTCAATGTCACCGAAGACTGTGACTTGGGCATTCGCATGCACAAGCATGGCTTCCATGCCGCAATGCTCGATTCCACCACGTGGGAGGAAGCCAACGGAGATTTTTTCTCGTGGATTCGCCAACGCTCTCGCTGGGTCAAAGGCTATATGCAGACCTATCTCGTACACATGCGGCACCCGCTTCAGCTTCTGCGTCAGCTTCGACCATCTGGTTTTTTCGCGTTCCAGATGACCATCGGAGGCTCACTCGTCTGCTTCCTGCTCAATCCTGTCTACTGGCTCATGACTGCCTCATGGTTCGCATTTGAGCCGAGCTTCATCTCTGCAATGTTCCCACCTATTGTTTTTGCGCTCGGCACCTTCTGCCTCATTGTAGGGAATTTCGTCTTCGTATATCTCGCAGTCGCCGGATGTGCAAATCGCGGCTACTACGACCTCGTCAAATATGCCGTCCTCACCCCCATCTATTGGATCATGATGAGCATCGGTGCATACAAAGCTCTGTTCCAGATTATTCATAATCCACACTATTGGGAAAAGACTGACCACGGCCATTTCGGCGGGGGTGATTCCGTTGCCTGATGCCGCTGCCCGCCGCAATCCGTGGCCACGCATTGAATGCTGGCTGGTCTTCTTTATCACCGCCGCGGTCGTCCTGCATGTCGGCCACGCCGCGATCATCACACACAATCTCGTAAATTGGGACGGCTTCTCAGCCTTAGCGCATGCCTGGGACGTTCTGTTCCGCGAATCCTACATCAATCTCTCACTCATAGGATTCGTTGAACCACCAGCCCCGGCCCTGTGCTATCTGCCCATCGTCGGCGCGTTTCCGGCTGCCGCTCAATCCGGTTTCGCAGCCGCCATATTCGGCGCCATCCTCCTTGGCCTCTGCGCCATTCTTGCCAACACTCTCGCATTGCGCCTCCGTATTCCGTGGTGGCTGCGAATTTCCACCATTGGATGGCTGGTCCTCAATCCAATATCCCTCAGCTACGCGGCCGCCGGCTCCCCCGCAGTGCTGCTCCTGCTGGCGATCCTTGGCATGGCAAAAAGCCTCGCTGCATGGGGCGATGACGAACGTCTCCGTGATCTGATTGGATGCTCGCTCTATGCCGCCATCGCCATTCTCACGCGCTACGAAGCTGTTTTCCTCGTTCTCGCGGCTGCCATCTTCATAGTCGCGCGGTGTGTGCGTGATGAAAAACACCCGTACAGTCGCGTCGAAGGCACACTCATCACATTCCTGCTTCCCGCTGCCTATTTCGGCGGCCTGTGGATTGTCGCCAACTGGGTCATTATGGGCGATCCGTGGAATTTTCTCGTTCAGACGTTCACTGCTTCCACCAGTGGCTCTGAAGAGTGGCGAACGGTTGTCCTCGTATTACCTGTCCTCATCTGTCCGGTTGCCTACGCGCTTGCGTGGCACGAACTCCGCCCACCCGCTCCACTGCGCGGCGGTGCGGCGGTTGCCATCCTGTTTGTGGTTGCCCTCACTATGCCCATCGCGTGGCCTGCCATCTTCTCCGCGCTCGGCAGTGGACCAGTATGGTGGCCGCCTCTTCTCTCGCTCACCATCACCACTATAGCCGTCAGCGTGGTGCTGGCTCTGCATATTGTCGCGCGCTATA
>CAYSRY010000215.1:0-5897 GCA_964433395.1 uncultured Armatimonadia bacterium
GCCACACTGCACACAGGGTACCAAGTTAGTGTATACTGTTCACAAATCTTCCAGACGCCAATCTATCCACGTGTGAAAGATTTGACGCAAAGGTGAAACTCTGAAGCCGCGGAATTGTTCTAACAATATGATGCTGAAAGGGTACCCAATACAAAATAAGCCTCTGTGAGGCTGAGACCATACATACCCATATCATTATTATGAGGTGACCACCATGTCCAAACGACAGGTCTGCCCGCAATCGCCTGCCACCTTGGCCGTAGGACCATATTCACAGGCCATTCAGTATGGTGACATCATATTCTGCTCCGGCGTAATACCACTGGACCCCGAGACCAGGCAGATAGTCGGCGACGACATCGAAACGCAGACGCGCTTCGTTCTTGACGCGCTCACCCGCCTCCTCCAGGACATCGGCACCGACATCAGAAATGTCATCAAAACTACCGTCTTCCTGAGCAACATGGACGATTTCAAAGCATTCAACGCCGTCTACGCCACGTATTTCGACGAAGAACCACCTGCTCGCTCAGCCGTTGAAGTTGCGCGCCTGCCACTCGACGTTCTTGTAGAGGTGGAAGCCATTGTTGCGATCCCTCAATAGCAACACGTTCTGCAATTTCGCCATTATCACTGCAATCCTGCTCACATTCATCATCGACGCGGCTGTGGTGGCTGCACCGCAGCCCAGCGGCAATCTCGTCGTCAATGGCGGCTTCGAGATGGTCACACCAGATGATAAGCCGGAAGGCTGGGTGCTCAAAGCCAGCCACCTCGAAAAAGAGTGCTATGGCAGGGTGGTAAACGGTGGACACTTTGGAAAAAAACGACTCGAACTTGGCTCGCAAAGTGAAGCCGCCTTTTTCTCCGCATACACACAACCTGTCGAGGTCTCCAGCTACGCCGGCCACGAAATGCTGTTCACAATGTTCTACAGAGCAGAACAGGCAATCAGGGCAGATGCTGTCATCACGACATATGCTGAAGATTTTACACAGCGCGAGTTCGCGACGCCGCCACTCACCAGAGAAGCAATCCAGCTCGATGCCAACAAGCGCTGGGACATGGTCTCACGTCACCTCAGCATCCCTGTAAATGCTCGTCACATGGTCATCGCACTGCACATCAGTGGCAATGGCAAAGTGTTTGTCGATGGCGTCAACATGCGCTCACTGCCTGCAGAAATTGGGTGCGAGGTGCTCGCCCCAGGGCTCGTCGTTGACCCCGCAAACCGCGTCACTCAACTCCGCATTGCCAATAACACCAGCGGCCTCATCAGTGGCAAAATCCGCATGGAGATGTGGCAGGATAACAAAAAACGAGGCGACCGCGATACCAACATAGAACTTAACGTTGGCGACACGGTGCCCATCGACATACCATATCGTTACGATTTCGGACAGCCACATGAGCTGCACATCTCCGTGACGGACCAGCGCGAAGAAGAAATCTACGAATACCGCGTCATCCAGGTACCCTCACTCATTGATGCCAGAATCATCGTGCCGGCTTTCCGTTCCACTCTCATTGCAGACGTACCAACCGAATATGTGACCGTTGAAGGGCGCATCCACGCGGTTCCAAAACTCATATCTTCCACGGTCGTCTCGGCACGGATTGCTGGCGGAGCGGAGACAGGCCCCGAGGCTGACACCAAGGTCACACTCGAACCGAACGGCTCATTCCATGTCAAACTCAAGCCTGCCAACATAGTCAGCGGCAAATATTACGTCGCTCTGACCGCTACCGTTGATAGCTCCTCATTCAGCACTGCCATACCGTTGTTCAAAAGTCCCCCTAATCCCGGGCAAATCGCTTATGACGAATACGGCCAACTGTGGGTGCAGGGAAAACCAAAATTCCCAATCGGTATGGGCTATGTGCTGGATGCCATTGATCTGAAAGATATCACCACGGCTGGGCACGACTTTGTAATCGTCCCGGCAATGATGGCTTCGTGGGATTTTATGGATGCGGCTGACAAACTCGGGCAGGGAGTCTTCCTTTCATCCGCAAGCCTTGAAGAAGAGTTCTGGCGCAACATGCTCAACAAACATGGAGTCCGCAGGTCATTCTGGGGATGGTATACGCTCGAAAAACCAGAAGAGCAGTTGCCAGCGGTATCCCCAAAGATTCTATCCGATGTGCGTAATGAGCTCGCTGCACTTACGCCCGGACGCCCCGTATTATCAGCACTTTCAACTGTACAGGCAATCCACCAGTACCAGGAGAGCGGGGATGTTGTACTGGCATGGAATCAACCCATGCCTCCGAGCGACATGGCATCAATCGCGCGTCTTATCCAGGGTGCTGTCGCTGAAACCGACCCGCGCAAACCGGTGTGGGCAATCATACCGATCGCAGGACAGGCGCATATCAGAGGCGACCAGATCGACATCAACGGTGTCGGCAGGCCCCCAACCCCACAGGAATACAGGGCTATGGTCTACACTGCCCTCATATCCGGCGCTCGGGGCATCGTCAACTATGCGTACAAAATACCTGGGGCCGCAACACGCGCCGACTGGCTCATCACACGTGATGCACCGGCTCTGTGGGAACAAGTCAAATTTGTCAACAATGAACTCAAAACCATCGGCACTACGATTCTGCGAGGACGTCGACAGTCTCTGCCTCCAGATCCTGACGCCGCCGTACATTACGGCGCGTGGGAGGTCGATGGCAACGTGATCGTCATCATGGTGAATACCTCCGGAAACCCGTCCATAGCTTACATGCAAGTCGATAACATTGAGGCGAAGCGGCTCAACTCAATGAACGACCCAAGTTCGCTCCTGGCTGATGAAACTGGCCACTTTGCACGTTCCCTGCAACCATTCGAAGTCGCGCTGTACGCAGGAAAATTGGCTGCGCAAACTCCGCAGCAACAGTAACAATACACGCAAAGAATGCCCGATATTTTGCGTCAGACCGAACCCGGTTAATCCGTCGCCCTTTTCAGCTCTGTAGCCTTGCTACTGTCACACAATTGGAGTAAGATAGTGCTTCATACGTGAGTTCACGGGGCACATGCGGATTGATGACGCCCCAAATATTGCATGCTTAGTCGCAGGAGATGATTGTATGGCCGATAAGTCTACATGGCGGGCCAAAGTCGGTCTCGCCGAAATGCTTCGTGGCGGCGTCATCATGGACGTCACCAACAAAGAACAGGCGAAGATCGCAGAAGATGCTGGCGCTGTGGCTGTAATGGCTCTCGAACGCGTACCCGCTGACATCCGCAAAGAGGGCGGAGTCGCGCGAATGGCCGATCTGAGAGTCATTGAAGCCATTATGGAAGTGGCGACAATCCCCGTAATGGCCAAAGCACGAATCGGGCATTTCGCTGAGGCTCAGGTCCTTCAGTCAATCGGCGTCGATTTCGTTGACGAGAGCGAAGTCCTCACTCCCGCTGACGAACGCTTCCACATTGACAAAAACGCGTTCGACGTCCCGTTCGTATGCGGCTGCACCTGTCTTGCTGAGGCCCTCCGCCGAATCGGCGAGGGTGCCGCAATGATCCGCACAAAAGGCGAAGCTGGCTCCGGCAACATTGTCGAAGCCACCCGTCACATGCGCACTGTACTCACAGAAATGAAGCACCTCACAGGGCTTCGCGACGACGAGCTCATGACTGAAGCCAAAAATCTTGGCGCGCCATACGAACTCATCAAAGAGATCGCGCACACGGGAAAACTCCCCGTTCCGAATTTCTCGGCCGGTGGCATTGCTACGCCAGCAGACGCTGCGCTTATGATGCAGCTTGGCGCAGAGGCTATTTTCGTCGGCTCCGGTATCTTCAAATCCGAGGATCCGGCAGCACGTGCAAACGCAATTGTCCACGCCGCAACATACTTCGAAGATCCCGCTGAGGTCGCAAAAGCCTGCCGCGGACTCGAAGGCAAAGCAATGGAAGGCCTCGATCTTCGCGGCCTTGACGACAACGAGCGGCTCGCAAACCGCGGCTGGTAATTCTTCGCGGTGCCCAATGCAAAAATCAGAAAAGGGAACCCGTCACTGGGTTCCCTTTCCTTCGTAAGCCAGAAAGGAAGTCATCAAAGTGGCATATCACATTGGAGTTCTGGCAGTTCAGGGTGACTTCGCCGAGCATATCGCGGCAATGAACGATCTCGACGGGGTCGAGGCGGTTCCGGTCAAAACAAAAGAGCAGATCGAGGCCTGCGATGGTCTCATCATCCCTGGCGGCGAAAGCACCACAATCGGCAAACTCTGCGCCAAGTTCGGTCTCGACGAGGCCATAAACAAGCTCAACGAAGCTGGCAAGCCCATCTGGGGCACATGCGCCGGCCTCATTCTGCTCGCAAAGGACATTGTCGATTCCGACCAGTGGCGACTCGGATATCTTGATGCTGAGGTCAAGCGCAACGCGTTTGGCCGTCAGGTTGACAGCTTCGAAACCGACCTCCCCATTGCTGAAGTGGAAGGTGGGTTCGCCCGCGCCATATTCATTCGCGGCCCATACGTAACAAAAGTCGGTGAAGGCGTGACTGTCATGGCCACCTATGCCGACAAAATCGTCATGGTAAGGCAGGGCAACATTCTCGGTGCTGCATTCCATCCCGAACTCACCGATGACCGCCGTGTCCAGCAGTATTTCCTCGATATGGTCAAAGAAGCCGCCAAATAACCACATTCTCAGTCTCATGCACAGACAGGCGGAGGGATTTCCCTCCGCCTGTTTTCTTGCTCGCCAAGGTGATCTCCCCGCCCTCGTCGAAAACATTATTGCAGCGCCATCTTTTCCCTATGGAGCAATAGCATGAAGGGTATAATCCTTGTCGGTGGCCTCGGAACTCGGCTCGATCCAATGACTCGCATCACCAACAAGCATCTGCTGCCGGTGTGGAGATATCCGATGGTCTACTATCCTCTCCACACGCTCGTCGATGCGGGCATCCGCGACATCCTCATCGTCACCGGCGGCAACAATCCGGGCGGCTTCCTCGAATTACTCCATGATGGGCACGAATTCGGTCTTGAGCATCTCTATTTCACCTATCAGCATGCACCCAGAGGCATTGCGGACGCCCTGCGCCTTGTCACCCATTTTGTAAATCAGGAACCATGTGTGGTCATCCTCGGCGACAACATTATCAATGGCAGTATCAAACCCTACGTCGACAATTTCCGGGCTGACCCCACTGGCGCGCGCGTGCTTCTCTCAGAGGTTCAGGATCCACAACGCTTCGGCGTTCCAGCGTTCGATGCCGAGGGCAACATTACCGAACTCATCGAGAAGCCGTCCACCCCGCCCTCCAACTACGCCGTCATTGGTTGCTACATGTATGATGCCCAGGTCTGGAATATGCTCCCGACGCTGCAACTCTCCGACCGCGGTCAATACGAAATCACCGACGTAAACAATGCCTATCTCCAGCGCGGCATGCTTTCCTATGACATTCTCCCGTTCGAATGGACGGACGCAGGCACGCCAGAAAGCCTCCGCTCAGCTTCCGAACTGGCCGCCAACAGTGACTTCCTCCGCGACCTCTGCCTCAAAACTGATTGCTGAATCCCCCCACTTTCTCTGACAAAACAAAACGGGGTGGCCACGCGCTGGCCACCCGCTTCTTTCCGTATTGTCTCTTCCTGCTTATACTTCAACTGAATAGATCGTCCCGTCCTCGACTTCTACTCGCAGCGACACCACTTCATACTGAAATGCCTCGCTGCTCTTCCCATGCCACTTCAGCTCATGCCGCGCCAAATCGCCACGCACAAGCTCGCACGCATTCAACTCATAGCCAGCGATCGGCCTGCCAAATGGATCGCGCAACTCCGCCTGTAACCGTCCTCGGATGTCCGCATCCACTGTGATGCACTTTGCACTCTGATTGAATCTCTTCAGCGTGAAACTTCCCACGCACCGCTCATCG
>CAYSRY010000215.1:5907-6157 GCA_964433395.1 uncultured Armatimonadia bacterium
CAGCAGCCACTCGTCACCCGCATCAATAAATCGGTTCGTCGGATACACATACATGCTGTCAATGTCGCTGCTACCCCCGCGTGGTATCCATCATCCACGCAGCGGCCGATCCCAATCATGGCCGTCCCTGCTGAAGCACAGCTCCAGATCCATCGTCTGCTCCCAGCACCGATAATGCCCCAGCATCCCGACATGCCACCCATGCTCTCTGTGGACCGCCAGATGGTAAAACTGCTGATGCATCGGATCA
>CAYSRY010000216.1:0-6125 GCA_964433395.1 uncultured Armatimonadia bacterium
CGCGCAGCAATTCATTGTGTGTATGCCATCATCATTGCTGAAAAACGCGATGTTCCGGCTAGCCTCCCACTTTTCAGCAAGATAAACCTGCTAGATCGCTTGAAATCTCTTAGAACATTGGGTTTCTCTGCAAAAGTCTGCAAGATACCGCTTTTGGATGCCTGAATTGTTGTGTGGGCGGGCCTGATGAATTGTGGGGGGTTAGTCGAGGGGGAGGGTTGGGCCGGTGGGATTGGGGCCGGTGGGGCGATTGGTGGGGGTGGGGAGGGGGAAGTTCAGGTGCTCGTAGGCACGCGGGGTCACCTGACGGCCGCGCTGAGTCCGAATCACAAAGCCAAGTTTCAGAAGATAGGGCTCCACGACTTCCTGCAAGGTGCCCTCGTCCTCCGCAAGCGTCGCCGCAACCGCATTCAGGCCAGCCGGGCCACCGCCATAATACTCAATCATTGTGCGCAGGTATTTGCGGTCAAGCTCGTCAAGCCCCGCTGAATCCACGCCCATAGCACTGAGGGCAGCGCACGCAATCTCCGACGTAATCTCGCCATCGCCGATGACCTGCGCATAGTCGCGGACGCGTCGCAGCAGGCGGTTGACGACCCTCGCCGTGCCCCGTGCTCGAGTGGCAATCTCGGTGCAGCCATCCTCGCTCATGCGAATCTCAAGCATAGCCGCAGCGCGGTGCGCAATCTTCATGAGCTGCTCGGGCGTGTAGAAATCGATATGGTGGAAAATGCCGAATCGCTCGCGCATCGGGCCAGTCAGCAGGCCGGCGCGCGTGGTGGCTCCGACAAGCGTGAACTGGTCGAGGTGGAGCGGGATGGATTTCGCATACGGGCCCTTGTCGACGATGAAATCGATGCGGAAATCCTCCATGGCCGAGTAGAGGTACTCCTCGACAATGCGCGGGAGGCGGTGGATTTCGTCGATGAAGAGAACGTCGCCGCGGCCAAGATTGGTGAGGATGCCGACAAGATCGGACGGCCGCTCCATTGCCGGGCCAGAGGTGCGGTGGATTTCCGACCCCATCTCATTTGCGATAATGTGAGCGAGAGTGGTCTTGCCGAGCCCGGGAGGGCCATCGAAGAGGATATGCTCGAGGACATCGCCGCGGGCCTTGGCGGCGTCGATTGAGACGCGGAGATTGTCGATAAGCTGGCGCTGGCCGACATCGTACTCCTCAAGCGTCTGGGGCCTGAGGGCAGAGTTGATGTCGTCCTCGTCGCGTGCATGCGGTGTGACTATTCTCTCGCGACCGGCTGATTCGTCCATAGAAGCGGTATCCTCGCGGGTCTATCGTTTGAGCACAGTTTTGACGATCTGTTCGGGATCAGTGAATACGGCGCCATCGCCCTGCAGCCTGAGGACAGCCTGTGTGGCGTCGGATTCTGAGACGCCGAGGGCGATAAGTATCTGGATAGCCTGTCCGTGCACATCGCTTTCGATGGTGGTGGCGGTTGCAGGCGTCATCTGCTCGAGTTCGGCAGCGCCGATGAAGCGCGCCATTTTGCCTTGAAGCTGGGCGACGAGATTTTTGGCAGTCCCCGGCCCGACCCCTGGAAGCGATTTGAGGGTCTTCGTGTCGCCAATTTCGATGGCCTTGGCATAGTTTGAGACGGGAATGGCGATGCTTCGAAGCGCGGATTTCGGGCCGAAACGCGGCGCTTCGAGAAGGGCTTCGAAGAAATCGCGATGCTCCGACCGCTCGAAGCCCATGAGGACAGGGACAGAGCGTGACTGGTCGACCTGGAGATAGTGGAACGTGTGAAATTCCACCTCAGCCCCCGCTGCGCGCGCAGCCATGCGATCGGCGGTAATCGGGGTGACGAAGACCTCGTAGCAGATGTCGCCGCACCGCAGGAGTACGGCCTCCTGATCGACTTCGACAATGGTTCCGCGGATTCGCCGTATCACGTGCTCAGACTCCCGTTGCGGCGGTTGTGATTTCGGTTGCGGTGGGGCTATTTGTGTCTGCCGGGTTTTCGCATGGCCCGGAGAATGTCGGGATGGAGCGTGCGTTCGCCCCCACCCATCGGTCTGCCCTGACAGATGGCAAGCGCGAGCGCGTCGGTGATGTCAACGGGTTGGGGTGGTTTTTCGAGCGAGAGTAATTCGCAGACCATGCGGCCGACCTGCTCTTTTGATGCGCGCCCGCTGCCAGTGATGGCTTTTTTGATGCGTGAAGCCTCGTATTCGCAGACGGGTATCGTGTTCTGGGCGGCGGCGAGATAGATTACGCCGCGCGCGTGCCCCATGAGGACCGCAGTCTGCGGGTGATTGTACTGGGTATAGAGCTTTTCGACCGCAGCCATTTCAGGCTGGAGTTCGCGCATGACCTCGAACAGGCCCTCGTAGAGCGAGTGGAGCCTGAGTTCGAGCGGTGCGCTGGCGTCAGTGCGAATGACGCCGCCCTCAATGAGCGAACATGCGCGGCCATTGACGTCGACGACGCCATATCCGGTACACTGCAGGCCTGGGTCCACTCCGATAATCCTCATATCAACTCGCTTTGGATTATATCATGAGGAGAAATGCCAATCAAACATAGGTTTGATTTCCGGCATGAGGTGATGCGATATTTGCATGAGTGAAAATGTATGAGTGATAGGGTTTGTGCGCGGGCGCGTGAAAGCATACAATGGGTCAATAGCAGTAATGCAGGCAGGCAATGGAGATGCCGCAGAGATACTCTGCCGTAAACGGAAGAGGAACAGGAATGCTTTTTGTCTGTGACATGCATGTGCACATCGGGCGCGCGGGGAATGGTCAGGCCGTGAAAGTCACCGCTTCGCGGGAATTGACCTTTGAGAATATAGCGAAAGAAGCGGCGGAGCGTAAGGGAATTGACGTTGTGGGGATTATTGACTGCGCGTCGCCGGCTGTGATCGATGATATTGACGCGATGCTTGATGAGGGTGAAATGGTGGAGCTTGAGGGTGGCGGGCTGCGCTATCTGGATACAGTGACGGTGATTCTGGGCTCGGAAGTTGAGACTCGGGAGCAGCCGCGGGGAATGTCGCACCATCTGAGCTATTTTAAGACGTTTGCGCAACTGCGGGATTTTTCGGAGACAATCAGCCCGTATATAACGAATCTGAACCTGTCATCGCAGGCATGTGGAATGAGTGCGCGCGAGCTTTTCGGAATTGCGGAAGGATGCGGCGGGGTTTTCGTGCCGGCGCACTGTTTTACACCGCATAAGAGCACCTATGGAGCCTGCACGGAGCGAATGGCGGATATGTTCGGGGGCGCATGGGCGAAAATTCCGGCAATTGAGCTGGGGCTTTCGGCGGACGCTTTTATGGCGGACAAGATAGGTGAACTTGCGGAGAAGACGTTCCTGGCGAATTCGGATGCGCACAGCCTGCCAAAGATCGGGCGGGAATACAATATAATCGAGATGGAAGAAGCGAGTTTTGATGAGTTTGTGAAGGCCTTGTGGCGGCAGGATGGCCGCCAGGTGGCCGCGAATTTTGGATTAGACCCGCGCCTGGGGAAATATAACCGGACATTCTGTGAGGAATGCGGGCACATCGCACTTGGTGAGCCGCCGGTGTTTGTCTGTGAGCGGTGCAGCGGGAAGAAGACCACACTGGGCGTGTATGATCGGATCTGCCAGATTGCAGATTATGATGAGGCGCAGCCGCCAGAGCATCGGGCGGCCTACCAGTATCAGGTTCCGCTGCAGTTCGTGCCGGGAGTGGGAGCAGTGGCTCTGCGGAAGCTGCTGAACCGCTTCGGGAGCGAAATGGCAGTGCTGCATCGGGCGAGTCGTGAGGAAATCGGGCAGGCGGTTGGCGAGAAAGTTGCAGATCTTATAATTCAGGCGCGCGAGGGGACTTTGAAGTTGCAAGCGGGCGGCGGCGGAAGGTACGGGCGAGCGGTTCCCAAGCATACCGGCCAGGTACGACTTCCGGGAGTATAAAAAACCGGGAGGTATTTGCACTGATCACCTCTAAGTATGCGATACATTGGAGTACAATGCCTTTAAGCCGGAGGGCAGCGCATGAGTCTGCGGATTTGCTACATAGGAGCGGGGAACTTCTCGAATACGTTCATGTTTCCGCAACTTCGCGAGCATGACGTGGAACTGGCGGGGATCTGCGATCTTCAAGCTGATAAGGCCGAAGCGGCAGTGCGGCAATATGGCTTCAGGGGAGCGTACAGCGATTTCGCTGCGATGCTCGATGCAGAGAGGCCGGATGCGGTTTTTTGCGTAGGCGGAGGGCCTGTGCATTATGCAGTTGGCATGCAAGTGCTGGAGATGGGGTACCATCTTTACACGCAGAAGCCGCCCACGCCAACAGCAGAGCAGACCCGTGAGATGGCAGATATGGCGCGCAAGCAGAACGTTGTATGCCATGTCGGGTTCAATCTGCGCTCGTCGGGAGCCGTTCAGATGACGAAACGGCTTATCGAGAGCGGCGAACTTGGGGATCCGACTCTGATGATCTATCGGTACGGGCTTGTCAGCGGGCGAACGTGGCAGGACGCGATCATTGACCAGCACGCCCATGCGGCTGATACTGTGCGGTATCTGATGGGTGAAGTTGCAAGCGCGCATGTGGAGCCGGTTTTGCGGGATGGAGCGCGTGGATATGTCGCGTCGCTGCGGATGGAAAGTGGCGCCATGGTCGCGCTGTGTACGACCTCCGAGCAGGATATACGCGATGAATTCATATATTTTGAAGTTACCGGGCGCGACCGACATTACGTCATTTCGCATGATGGTGACCTGAGATATCACCGTCCCGACGGGGCAGATGAGTGTTTGCGCGCGGGGACGTACTATCCGGGTCGGCTGCGTGAATATTTGGGGTACGTTGAGGACGTAAGGAATTTCCTAGCGGCTGTGCGCGGCGAAGAAGCAGATCGCTGTCCGGTTGCGGACACTACAAGTACAATGGCACTGTTGAGCGAGATATACCAGCAATGCCGCCAGAAAGGTGCACCAGTATGAGATTTGCAGCGGGCATCATCTCAATTGCCGGTTTCGGCGAGGATAATCACAGATTTGATGAAGTGCTCTCGACAATCAGCGAGGACTGCGGTTTTGAGCGAGTGATGCTCGTATCACTTCCCGCCGGGCCGGTGATACGCAGAGGAGTGACGCCCGCTGGTGCACTCCTGAATATGGTGGCTTCAGACCATGAGCGGATCGGGGGTGCGGTCCTGCGTGCCGGACTTGAGCCGAAGATCATCTATGCAGCAGGCGTCAATGTTGAGAATGATGTTATGGCGCGAAAGAGCGTGGAGTGGTTGCGGGGCATGGCGCATGTGGCGGTGGAGTTGGATTGCCACTTTTTGGGGCACGGGTGTAACCGTGTTGCAGCGTCTGGGATGAGCGTCGTTGCGAAGGCAGAGGAGTTGCGACGACTGGCGGAAATCGTCAACGAGGTGGCGGTTGAGTTTCCGACCGTGCGTTTTGCCGTAGACGCGCATTACCATGCAGTGGTGGAGAGCATTGATGACTGCGACTATTATATAGAGCATCTTGCAGTCTCGAATGCCGGGATTCTGGTGAATACAGGGCATTTGACGACGTGCGACCAGCCGGGGTGGGAGCTTCTGGAGAAATACCCGGAGCGGACGCCAATTATAGGTTGGAAGGATCATGTTCCTGGTGACGAGGAGCAGGTGTTCCGCTCGATTGAGCTTGGCACTGGTGACACGCCGCTTGAGAAGTACGTTGCCGCCGCAAAGCCACAGACGGTGGATCGTGCACATTGCATCACGATCGAGCATGCGCCAGTAGAAGAGCGCGTGGCAGCTTTGCGGG
This sequence comes from uncultured Armatimonadia bacterium, assembly GCA_964433395.1. Taxonomy (GTDB): domain Bacteria; phylum Armatimonadota; class Zipacnadia; order Zipacnadales; family UBA11051; genus UBA11051. The sequence goes on from CAYSRY010000216.1 coordinate 5,777, forward strand.
CAAGCCGCGAGTACATGGAGAATTTGTGGGAAAGCGCATAAGCGGGAGGTGCGGCATGTATAAGGTGAACATGTATGAGATGGACTCGACGGCAGTGACCGGACCGGGTGCGCGTGGTGTGAATATCCAGTGGGCAATTTCGGAGAAAAATGGCGGGGCTCCGGTTTTTGCAATGAGGCGCTTTGTGATTGACGAAGACGGCCACACACCGTTTCATGCGCATGACTGGGAGCATGAGGTCTATGTGTTGAGTGGCACCGGTGTGGTGAAACTCGAGGGGGACGAGGTGCCGATCAAAGCCGGAGATGCTGTGCTGGTGCCGGCGGGAGAGATGCATGGTTTTAACAAT
>CAYSRY010000217.1:0-6120 GCA_964433395.1 uncultured Armatimonadia bacterium
AAACCTGCGACGATTTCGGATATATCTTCCACCGCGATATTGTATTGCTGCACGAGTGGAATAAGATAGAGCCCCAGGTTCCGTGCGAAATCCAGGCTATTCAGGTCGGCCCTGTGGGTTTCGTCGCAAACCCCGGTGAATATTTCTGCCAGTATGGACTGAACATCAAAGAGCGCTCGCAATTCCCGCTGACATATGTGGTTGAATTAGCGAACGGGTGCATAGGCTACGTGCCAACCCCGGATGCGATGGGGGAGAATGGCGGTGGTTATGAGCAGAAGCACGCGATGAGCAGCAAACTGGCTGTGGAAGCCGGCCAGATGATCGAGGATGCATCAGTGGAGCTCCTGGCTCGCTTAACCCCCGGTGACATTCCTGAGCCACCTCAGGCCCCAGTAAACCTCACGGGGTGGGGCGTGGGCAAGAGCAAGACACAAAAGTAGTCGCGAGTACAAACAAATGCCAGCCTATCAGGCGCGCTGAATGAGCTCATTCAGCGCGCTTTCCACTTCTTCAACGCTAATGGCCAGCATAGACGGCGTCGCTTTACGGTCGCGACGGTGATCTCGTCTGTCATTGAACTCCGGGTGCCAGATGACGCGGTGGAAATCACCATACGGGCCTGTCAAATCGGCGCGAGTAGGCCCAAAAAGTGCAACAGTTGGTACCTTTAGCGCTGCAGCGATGTGCATTGGTCCTGTGTCGACTGTGACCAATGCGTCCATGCGGTCGATGATGCCGACGAGTTGTGGGATGTTCGTCTTACCTGCAGTAACCACGTAACGTCCAAAAGCCCCCCGAGCGATTTCATGGGCTGCATTTTCTTCCCCGGGGCCACCAATAACAATCCAGTCGATCTCGGGATGCCTGCCAGCCAGCTCCGCATACCGTGCGACGGGCCACTGTTTGAATGGAAGCGATGCGCCGGGGTTCAGGCCGACCACTGGCCGTGAGCCGTCAATGCCCGCCTCTGTCAGTGTGGTCGTGGCCCAGTCGCGTGCTTGAGGCGCGACTGGAAGATCGAAACGGGGGCGCGATATATCGCAGTCGAGATGTGCAGCCATCTGTAGATAGCGATTCACGGCACGAGCGTATTTGTCGCCGGGAGCTCGGTCATTGCCCATCAGATACGTGAAATCGCGACGTTCGTCGGCAAAGACGACGCGTCGTCTGGCTCCGGACATGCGCAATAATATTGAACTTTTGAGCAAACCCTGAAGGTCAAGGGCCCAATCGAAGTCGCGTTTGTGTAGTTCGCGGGCTACCCGCTGTGCTTCGCGGATAACAGCTGCTATATCGGGAAAACGATGCCGCTCAACGGGGATAAGTTCATCCAGCGCGGGGTGCCCTTGCAGAATGCTGAGAAAGCGCGTCTCAACGACCCATGCGATGTACGAATGTGGGTATCGGTCACGGATGGCATTGAGCGCAGGCAAAGCGTGCACGATGTCGCCCAGCGAGCTGCGCTTGATGATGAGTATTCTAGGACTCTCGCCCCGTATCTGCCAGTGCCTTTTGCTATCCATCATTCCGTGCCGCTTCCTGCTGGAGGTTCGTCAACAGCTACATAATAGCAGCCGGAGCACGATTGGGCAAAAGTACACCACAAAGCCTACTCATTGGCTGGCAAAGCTAATAGCTCATCTACAGTTTGGATTACCTGCTCCACCGGAATCTTGCCCAGACAGTCTGAAGCGTCGCAGCATGGCATCGCCGAAAGATAATAGCATGGAGCGCGATCACAGCATTCCTCCGCGACAACCACGCGCCCCAATGTGCTGAATGGTCGCCATTTTGCCACATTAGTAGGGCCGAATATACCGACCACTGGCGTGTCAACGGCTGCTGCCAGGTGCATCGGGCCGCTGTCATTGCTGATTACGATGGCAGCATTGCGCAGTGCCTCTATTGTTTCTCGAATGGAGGTGCTGCCTGCGATGTTTACTGCTCCCTCTCCAATTCGCTCTGTAATGGCCTCAGCAAGCTCGTGCTCGAAGCCTGCGCCCACTAGAAGCACCGGCATATCATAGCAATTGATCATGTGCTGACCAACGGCCGCAAAACGCTCTGGCTCCCAGCGCTTTACAGGCCAATTGCGGCTGCTGCCGGGGGCCAGTACTGCATATCGCGTATCGGCCAGGATCCCATATGCCTCAAGCTTTGTGACAATGCTTAAGGCCGCCGCGGGATCACTCCACAGCTCCAGTGATTCGTCGTCAGTGTAGACACCAAGTGTCCCCAATATATCCAGAAAACAGTGAAGTTCGTGTTTATCTGGATCGCGCGCGGCTTTGTGTGTGAAAAGCCCGCCGCGATTCTTGCCGGCTGTGTCAAAGCCCGCTCTGATTGGCGCGCCGCTCAGGAACGCCAGTATAGGCGTGACTTTGTAGTACAAATCGAGATCAACCGCAATATCGGGCCGCGCCTTTCGCATGGCACGAATTGCCTGCCCAAATGCCTTGAAGGCACTCCGCAGCATTTCGCCCATTCCAGCTAGACCGGTGAGATTAAGCACTACCAGCTCATCAACAAATGGTTGTCCAACAAACGCATCCTTGCTGCGCGGAGTGCATATCAGGGTCAGTTTTGCCTGTGGGTATGCGTTTTTGAGCGCTCTTATCGCTGGGACTGCCAGAACGCCGTCACCTAGGCAGCAGAGTTTGATGACAAGCAGTGAACGCACGTTGAGCTCATCCAGCGCAGTACGGTGCCGGCGCGAGAACGCCCGCCGTACGTGCATGTAGAAGCTCAGCGCACCAATAATGATGAAGCCAACAACTGCGTCTATAACTTTGCGGGCAATGTTTGTTTGCATGAGGGGTTATTTCTTAGAGCTGTTAATGGGTCGTACAGCCCGCAGATTACGGTGAAGCCAGCGTATTCGGAAAAGGTCAAGCACCATCTTGGGACCATCAACCAGCATTTTTACCTTAGTATCCGGAGAGTCTATCCAGCGCACCGGAACCTGCGCGATTTTCAGCCCGAGCCGATGTGCAATAAGCATGAGCTCGGCATCAAAGGCCCAGTCTGTGACCTGCTGCAGTGGCAGAATTGCTTTGACGGCAGCGCGTGTGAAGGCCTTGAAACCGCACTGAGTGTCATACATGCCATGATCCAGAATAATCCGGTTCAGAAGCCCGAAAGCTTTACCCGCCAGTTCTCTGTACCACGGCTGGTGAGTCTCAATACGACTTCCTGGCATCTGCCGCGAGCCGATTGCAACGTCGGCGCCATCTTCGATAGCCGCGATGAGTTTGTCCGCTTCCTCAATCGGTGTCGACAGGTCAGAATCCGTAAACAATGCAATGCGCCCGACGCTCTGCTCCAACCCATTTTTCACGGTAAGAGCTTTGCCCAGATTTTGAGGATTGCGCAGGACTTGATGGGGGGACCCACTGAGTATTTCCTCAGCCAGCTCTACTGTCCGGTCGCTGCTCCCGTCATCCACAATCACAATCTCCCACGAGAAGTCTTTTGAATGCAGATACGAGACTATGGCGTTCAGCGAGGGGGGGAGACGCTTCTCCTCATTGTACGCAGGGATAACAACAGAGAGATATACGTCTGGGCTTCCGTCTGGCATTTCTCCTCCCGGATACGTGCGGCCCAAGAACAAACGCGGCCCGAAATGACGCATGATGCGCTCTCGGGCCGCATATTGTGCGATTGCAGTCCCGCGGTCTTTATGCTATGTGTGTTGCTCTAAGCCAGGATGTCGTACCTGTCGTAATTGACTGCACCTTGTACCGGATTACCGGCGAAGCAGTCCTCCAGAGCATCAATTGTCGTCTTTCCAATCATGTGGTAACCGTAGAAACCGGCACCCGAAACGTGGGGCGCAATCTCCACACTGCGCAGCGTGCGAAATTCGCTGTTAGGCTGCAGCGGTTCTGGGTCAGTAACGTCCAGCATCGCGTAGACTTTTCCAGCAGCAGCAGCATCCAGCAGTGCATTGTGATCAAGGCTGTTAGCCCGTGAGGTGTTCACGAGTGTTGCGCCTGGCTTCATCGATTCGATCAACTCGCGTGTGACCATACCATTTGTTTCCGGGACATTTGGCAGATGCATCGTGACATGGTCGCATGTCGAGAATATCTCTTCGAGCTCTGCTTTGCGGCAACCCAGCTGCTCAGCTTCTGCATCACTCACATAAGGATCATAAAGAAGCAGCTCAAGTGGCCAGTTCGACAGCAGGCGAATAACCTCGCGGCCGACCTTGGAGGCCCCAAGAACCCCAACTTTCGACCCCATAAGGAATTGCCCGTTCCACCGAATGCGTCGAGGACGCCAGACGCCGGTCTCGCGGAAACTTTGCGATAGCTCGCCCCAACGGTGTGAAGCCATCAGCAACATGCCCACAGTGCTTTCCGCAACGTTGTATGCGATGGCACCGTTGGCCGAAAAAAGCACAATCTCGCGGGGCCGCAGATAGGTCTCGACAATGTCTTTGGGCGCAAGCCCCTTGATTGAACCGGCCGAATGGGCGACGATCTGCAGGCTATCAGCGTTCTCCATGACTTCTGGCGTCAGAGCGGGAGCGCCCCAACCAGTGACCAGTCCGTCGAAGCCGCCTATGCCCTCGGCCACTTCGTCTGAGGTTAGATTCTTGCCAGTGTCATTCACAGTGACGTCGAAGGCGGCCAGAAAGCGTGCGTAATCCTCGTCTGTAAATACTCGCTTGGTGTGGCTTTCTGTCTGTATGTACCAAATCTTTTGTTTTGCCATAATAGTGCTCCCTTAACATGTAGAGTGCGAGAGCCATTGTAAACCAGAGGGCTCTGCAATTCCAGAATAAATTCCCTTCTGAGAGCCATTTGACCTCCAGTGGAATTACAGCAGACATTTGTGGAAAAATCGCCAGAAAGTGAACTACACGCTGCAGGTGTCACCACCGTCAGTATCTAAATTGCAGCATCACCACGAGCAGAGTAGTCCATATCTGCACAATCTATAAACGGCCGTTTGATGTCACTTATCCACAGAATCGACCTCCACGAAGGGGGTTTCCCACTGGTTTTTCCACAAAGACATCTGATTTGCAGTTGTTGTGGAAAATTTGTCTGTGCCGCGCTCTGCAGCCTCAGATGGCATTATTAACGCTTTCTGCGTCAGCATTATCAACACTTTTATTCGATACAATTTTCCACAGAGTTTGGCAATTATCAACCCATTAGGTGTGCTTCCCGATAATGCCGTGGTTGTCCACGAGAGTCCCCATTTCCGCTTCTGAGAGCGATGGAAAGTGATGCGAGAAAACCATACTATAACGAAACGTCTTCGGCAATGCGGAAGTTATCTCTATATTATCTCCTTGTCACTGTTATAACGTGCGAAAACGCCAGCAAATTATGCGGCGCAAACGGATGACGATGAAACGGTCAGTATATGTGAAGTCACCAACCATCATGCAGGAACTCGCACCCTGGGAGTGGAAAATACTCTGGCTGCGCAATTCGTGACTAACTCTGCAGATTCAGCAACTCATATCACTTCCGAAAGAGGAATGATTCGGTGAAACTCTCTCTCAATGGCGTCATATTTGGTCAGGGCTTGGATTTTGAGGAATTTCTGGCGCTCGCCGCAAAACATGGTTTCGAAGGCATTGACAGCGTAGGCGGCGCTGCTGAGATGGCCGCGACAGAAGGCCTGGACGCGGTCCACTCACTTATTGACAAATACGGCGTGCAGCCGTCCGTCGTGGGCATAGGTGTCAACTGGCTTGGTTCTGATGCGGAGTTCGAAGACACCCTCGCTACATTTCCTGAGGCGCTCCAATTTGCAATCGACATCGACGTTCCCAGGGCGTGCACGTGGTTGCCACCGGTTGCAATAGGCAATGGCGCGGAATTCCGCCAGATGGCGGTCGACCGATGGCGCAAAATAGGGCAGATCGCTGAAAAATATGGTGTCCGTATCGGCCTCGAATTTGTCGGCCCTGCTACATTGCGCAAAGAGGGTGATATTTTCCTGTATGATCTGATTGGATTGCTTGAATTTGAGGAAGAGGTCGGCATCGACTCGATGGGAATTCTCCTTGACAGCTTCCATTGGTATACTGCGGGTAACACCGGCGAACAACTCGTTGCGGTACCTGTAGAGAAAATCGTTCATGTACACATC
>CAYSRY010000218.1:0-6113 GCA_964433395.1 uncultured Armatimonadia bacterium
CGCAGACTTCCGCAGGTTTCTCCGACGTTGCCAGCAGATCCAAGTCTCCTATAGTCTCACGACATCGCCGTGTACTTCCCGCATATTCGGCCTGTTTCACATCAGGATGCTCGCGCAGTTGCGCCACTAACTTTTCGGCAATTGGCACAATTTCTCCAAGTCGCGCACGTGCTTGCCCCTGCCGCAGCAGATCTATCCCCTTCAGAATATTCTCCTCGGTCTTCTTGCCCATCCCCGGCAGGTCTCGAATCTGTCCCGCTGTCGCCGCTTCTTCCAGTGCGTCCACGGTGCTGATGTTCAGCTCCCTGAAAACCAACGCCACTTTTTTCGGCCCGAATCCGGAAATTCGCAGCAGTTCCAGCAAACTCTCCGGATACTCCTCCAGCAGCGCCTCTTTGTCGTCCGAAGTCCCGGTCTCAATGAACTGCTCGATGAATGCGGCAATCCCTTTCCCGATACCCGCTATGTCCGTTAAGCGCCCTTCGGCAGCGACAGTCGCGATCTCCTCACCGAAATCCGCGACGACTTCGGCTGCACGCCGGAAGCTCCGTATTCGAAAGGTGTTCGCAGCGGCGATTTCCAGGAGGTCGGCGATCGATTCCAGTTCCAGCGCGACTTCTTCATTTGTCATTCGGCCATTCTCCTGTTCAGGGCGCGATTTCCCACGAGTACGTCACTGCCCGGAACTCCGCATCTGCTGCAGGAATTTCCGGCTCTTTGTCTCAATGCCGAATTGGTGATCTGTATGCGCATCCATTATCCGCCGAATCTCCCCGCGCGCACTCTCACTCATACTCAATCGTTCAAGCCGTTGCAGCGCCAGCGCCGGAAGCCCCGTCAAAAGCCCCCGCGCCTCAGGACTGAGCATCATCCCTTCGCCATATTCAATACATGCTTCACAGATAAGGGTCCCATCACCGGGAATATACCGGGCATGGCCCGCCAATCCGTTGCCGCAACGCGAGCAGCGCGCAAGGTCTGCAGTAATTCCGTGAGCTGCAAAAAAATGCCGCAGAAACCACCACTGTACAAGTTCGGGATCGCGCGAATCACAAAGCGCCGACAGGGTTTTCCCGAATTTCTCAAAAATACCGGGAAGCGGGTGATCGGGCTCAGAGGTCCTGGCAATAAGCTCGGCGATATACGCAGCGTACGCCAGTCGGGTCATGTCATTTCTCAGGGGATAATGTGCTTCGAGGACTTCCGCCTGCGCGAGCCGGTCAAGTTCCCGGCCTTCTGCGAGCATCAGGCGTGAAAGGGTGAAAACCTCTACTGCTGCGGCAAATTTGCTGCCCGGCTTCCCCACGCCTTGTGCGACTGCTTCCACGATTCCGCGATCCGGCGTATAGAACGTCACTACGCGGCCTGTGCCCTTATATTTCCGGGCTATCAGCGTGATGCCGAGCGTTGAATAGGTCGCCATATGGCTCCCGCCGCATGTATTCTCCGGTGCTGCTTACAATCCCAGTTCCCCAATGATTGCTTGCGTTGCGCTGCAGCCGATCCGGTTTGCGCCCGCCGCCAGCATGGCCTTCACGTCCGCAAGCGTTCGGATCCCGCCTGCTGCTTTCACGCCAATATGCACTGGCGCACATTTCCGCATCAGTGCCACATGCTCGACTTTCGCACCATGCGTGGCGAATCCTGTCGAAGTTTTCACATACTGTGCGCCACCATCTACAGCTGCCTTCACACCTGCTGCAATCTCGTCATCGTTCAGGTAACATGTTTCCAGAATAACCTTCAGAACAGGGCCGCCCTGTTGCGCGCCCATCGCTTTGGCTACTGCCTCGATGTCCATCTGCACGAGGTCAAGCTGCCCCGAACGAAGAGCCGAGACATTCATCACCATATCAAGCTCATCGCAGCCTGCCTGCATCAGTGCCGCGGCCTCAGTCGCCTTTGTACCGGGGAGATTATACCCAAATGGAAAGCCCACTACTGACCCCAGCGGCGTAGCGCAATCTCGCAACTGTGCGGCAGCAACTTCCGCCCACATCGGCGGTACCACAAGGCTTCCGAGCCGATAATTCTTCGCCAGCTCACACGCCGCCAGAATATCAACCCGCGTGCAGTCGCTCTTCAGCACCGCATGATCAATCATTCCGATTATCTCTACTGCACTATACCCATTCACGCCGCCGCCCATCTTCTCTGCATGCGCCCGTTCCAGTATTTCCCGCACGTACGGCGTTTTCATTTCCGTAAAGACCACGCGATCTCCGCAGGATGCCTCCCGCCAATGCCGCTTCAGTGACTCATATCGCGCAGCTTCCTCCGGGTGAGAGCGCAGGTAAGCCGGAAATCCCAGATGATCCCGTTCAGCCGCGCTTCCCGTGAAGGTAATATGAATATGCACGTGCCGGGGCTCGCCATGAAAATCGACGTCCCCGGACGCGTACCACCGGTCCTCAGCATGCTGTATCTCGGCATTGTGGTCAAAACCAGCCTGCCGCAACAACAGTGCTGCCTCTTCGGCTTGTCCTTCACCGCATATTACCAACGCATCGATGATACCTTTACCCGCAAGTCCTGGCACAGATGTGCTCCCAATATGCTCAATTCGCGCTGCAAATGGCAGCGTCTCATTGATTATCTCACAGAGACAACCGAAGACCTCCGGCGCATCCTCGGGCCACGGAACAATCGGTATTTCTTCCTCATATGCTGACATCTTCTAACCCCTGTCTCGCTGGCTGCGTTCCACATCAATAAGCTGTCTGATGCCACATGAAGCCACAGTCGGGTCATATTCATCGAAGCCGCAGATAACTGCATTCACACCAGCCACCGCAAGTTCGCACACATACTCCGGCTCAAGCACAGGCGCATACACCACGAATTTACTTGTCTCCGGAACAAGCGCGATCATCTCACGCACTGTCTCCTCTGAAATCCACGTATCCTCGTCCCATAGAAGTGGCAGGGCCACCACATACTCCACCCCAAGATCCACTGCCCGCGCACACCCTTCTGCATCTTCGACGGCCACCATTCCTGCAATCCCCGCACGCCGACAGGCTCCGAGCAGGTCCAGGATTTCTGAATCGCCCAGAAATGGCTCTGTGATTGTGACCGCATCGGCAAGATTCAGTCGCGATTCCCAGATCTGATATTCGCTGATAATGTAATCAAGCCTGATTATGGGAAGCGGCATGTATTTTCGCGCCCGGCGACAATAAAAGCGATCGCCCTCGTGTGCAATATTGTCCGTACACACCGCGACCGCAGTGCACCCCGCACCTGCAAGCTCCTGCCCCCAGATTCGCGGGTCAAAAAAATTGGCGAGCGCATGCTCTGGAGGCCGGATTTCACCGATTATGCCGATCCTGTCGCCGTGAATCGTCCCAAGGTTCCGCGCCGGATCCACGAGCGCACTCACGCCATCCTGCAACTCGCCCAGCCGAATATCCCGCCGCGCATTCGCGACCTCGATCTGTTTGGCGTTCAGAATATCGACCGGCTTTACTTCTCTGTCCATGCTTCGATCATCCCATTGCTGGCTTACCGCAGTCCGGAACCGCTCTCGCTGCGGCTATCTCAGCAGCAATCTCATCTTCTTCCTTATGCCACGACTCCGTGGTATCTTCCTTCATGCGCAAAATCCGCGCCGGATTTCCTGCCACAAGCGCACCCGGAGGCACATCTTTCGTCACCACCGAACCGGCGCCAACACCGGCGCCCTCGCCAATTGTCACGCCCGGCAAAATCGTCACATTGCATCCAATGTACGCGTTCTTCTTAATCAGTATATTCATATTCGATGAATCGCGCTTCGGCCCGTGCGCAACAAGCACCACGCGGAATGACATAGTCACGTTATCCTCAATAGTCACTCGATGCGGGCACATGTCATCGAACCAGCCATGCATACCGATAAATCCGCCATTGCCGACATTCAGCCCACCGAGCCTGAAAAGAAATTTCCGAAACCGCGTGTTAATGTGGGGAAGCCCCATCGCCCATTTATTGATAATGAACGAGCGCAACCACTGCCACCTGTACAACGGTTTTCCTGTCATGCCTTCTTTTGTATGCCAGAACAATCAGTTCACCTCAAAGATTGTGCGTAACGCTTTTGTGTGTTACACAACTGAAGTATACGGAATACATCGCTATCCGACAAGCACATCCACCTGCATAGTCTTCATCAGGTCGGCGCCGGAATTCACACCGATTGCCAGATATTTTCATGATTTACACTTTACACCACCGCCTTGGTTTGCTATACTCTGAAGTCCCGAGGCGCGCGCTTAGTTCAGTGGAAGAACGCTACCTTGACACGGTAGAGGTCGGTAGTTCAATTCTACCAGCGCGCACCATTGATATCAGCAGCCGCTGGCTTTCAAGCCGGCGGCTTTTTCGTAGCTGTACCAAACTACATTTGGCTCCAAAACGGCGTCTGTCGTAAGCATATACCCCTTGGAAGGAGGGAGTCCCATGAGCGAAATTGTTCTCACATTGCCCGATGGTTCTGAAATTAAGGTGGCACAGGGGACTACCCCTCTGCAGGTCGCCGAAGGCATCGGCTCTCGCCTCGCAAGAGCTGCCTGCGCGGCCAAACTCAATGGTGAGGTCGTCGGCCTCACGCAGCCCATCGAAGCGGATGCCAAGATTGCCATCCTCACGTTCGATGAGCCCGAAGGCCGCGATGTCTACTGGCACTCATCGTCGCACGTAATGGCCGATGCGGTCCGCAGGCTTTTCCCCGGAGCCAAACTTACAATCGGCCCGGCGATTGAAGAGGGTTTCTACTACGATTTTGAAGTCGACAAACCATTTACAGACGAAGATCTCGAGAAAATCGAAGCTGAGATGAAGAAAATCATCAAGGCCGACGAGCCATTCGTCTGCACCACACTCACCGCCGCCGATTCCGTCCGCTACTGGAAAGGTTGCGGCAATCCCTACAAATGCGAACTTGCCGCCGATGTCGTCGCTGCCGAAACAAATCAGGACGCTCCGCGCGGACATGACGCCATTCAGGAGTTCTTCGATAACAACTCCGGCAATTTTGATGCCATAACCGTCTCGCACTACACACACGGCGAGTTCACTGACCTTTGCCGCGGACCACACCTGCCATCGGCTGGCCGCATCAAGGCATTCAAGCTCACCTCCGTCGCCGGCGCATACTGGCGCGGCAACGAAGCCAACACGATGCTCCAGCGAATTTACGGGATTTCATTCCCCGACAAGAAAATGCTCAAAGAGCATTTCGAGCGGATTGAGGAAGCCAAACGCCGCGACCATCGCATACTCGGACGTGAACTCGACCTTTTCGAATTCTTCCCGGAAGCGGGCGCGGGGCTGCCGTACTATCACCCGCGAGGCGCCATGCTCCGCCAGATTATCACTGACTTCTCGGTCAAAGAGCATCTGGCGCGCGGCTACCAGCTCCTCCGCACGCCGCACCTCATCAAATCCGACGTCTGGAATACATCCGGACATGCCCAACAGGGCTACCCGATGTACTATACCGAGATCGACGAGCAGTCATATGGCATCAAGCCCATGAACTGCCCGGGCCATCTGCTTATTTTCAGGTCCCGCACACGCTCATACCGTGATCTGCCGATCCGCTATTTCGAGCTCGGCACAGTTTATCGCCACGAACTCAGCGGCGTACTGCACGGTCTCATGCGTGTCCGCGGTTTTACACAGGATGACGCCCACATCTTCTGCACGCTCGACCAGTTGCAGGATGAAATTATCGGCGTCATTGACTTTGCCGCCCATATGCTCAGCGTATTCGGATTCTCTGAGTACAAAACTTATCTCTCCACCCGCCCCGACAAATCAGTCGGCAGTGACGAGCAGTGGGAACGAGCTACTCAGGCACTCATCGATGCCATGAACGCTCACGGCATCGAGTACGAAATTGACGAGGGCGGCGGCGCATTCTATGGCCCGAAAATTGACATCAAGGTCAAAGACGCGATCGGCCGAATGTGGCAATGCGGCACGATCCAGTGCGATTTCACGCAGCCTGAACGCTTCGACATCAACTATGTCGGCGATGATGGCCAGCAGCATCGACCAGTCATGATCCACCGCGTCGTTCTGGCGGGCATAGAGCGCTTCATCGGCGTTATGATCGAAAACTACGCAGG
>CAYSRY010000219.1:0-6076 GCA_964433395.1 uncultured Armatimonadia bacterium
GCAGGTGCAGGCCCACGATGAGGAAGACTGCCGCCACGAAGTAATTGCCATATGCGCCGACATCGCCCAGCATCCGCCCCAGAGCGGCTGTCACCACGCCCACCAGCCCGATTGTCACCAGTATCCCGGTGGCGAAGAGCGTTGACAGCCAGAATGCGCGCCGCGTGGATTGGGTCTCCTGATTGCCGATGAAGCCCACGATCAGCGGAATGCTGGCAAGGTGGCATGGACTCAGCAGGATGCTCAGCAGGCCCCACACGAACGCCGCCCCGAGCGCTACCGGGGCGGTCGCATGCACTGCCTGAGTGAGGGTGGAAAACAGTTCCAGCATCTAGTCCGCTCCACCGGTGCCGCTGGTAACGCCGCCGGTCCCGAGGTCGATGCCGAGCTCGGCAAATTTCGCCAGCACATCTTCCTTCGGGATGAAGCCCTCGTGCCGCGCCAGTTCGAGCCCGTCAGCGCTGAAATATATCTGCGTGGGAATGCTGCGGATTTTGTACGTCTCCGCGGCCGCGCTGTCCTTGGTAATGTCGATGAATTCGACCTGCAGGCGGTCGCCATAGTCGCGCTGCAGGTCGGCCAGCACTGGCTCCATCATCTTGCATGGCACGCAGCCGGTCGCGCCGAGGTCCACGAATCGCGGCAGCGCGTTCGCCTCATCGGCGGGCGCGTTCTCTGCATCGGGCGTCTCCGCCGGCGCGTTCACCGCGTCGGGCGCATCTGCGGGCACGTTCACCGCAGTGTCATCAGGTGTCATATCAGGTACGGCCGTCGCCGCCTGCTTGTCGGCACAACCACTGGCGATGGCAAGCATTGCCGCCAGGGCCAGCATCGTGCAAATTATCAGCAGAGTATGTATCGCTCTTTTCATCCAGGTCACATCGAGCGGCAGATGTCTACTGCGCCGCTACTCCCGCTCAAATTCCATGTGTACAGGCGCGGGCAGGGCGAGCCCCGCCGCTATCTGCATTGTCTTGAAGATCCCCGCTGGAATGGCGCAGCCTGCGCAGCAGCCCATTGCTGTATTGCGCGCAGCACTGCCTATCACGCCATCATAGCCAGCCCGCAGCTCACCGAATGCGTCGACCTCAGCCACCGCTGCGAGGATTTTGCTGCATGTCTCACAGTCACTGGTGCCTTCTATCCGTACATGCTGACCATCTTCGCATGTCGCGTTGACCTCAGTGACGAATCCACAGACCCCTGCGTGAAGTTTCCCGTGTGCGGTTGCCATCAGTCATCTCACCCTCTGCACCGGCGTTTTGGCGGGCATCTCTGCCACTTTGTCGTATTTCAGCCGTTCCTTCAGATGCGCGTCACGCGCCATCGCATCCGCAGCAGCACGAGCAACTTCCGCCCTCGATGCCCAGCTTGCCCATGATGTCTGCAACGATGGTCGCGATGTCCTCAGGCGGACACTCAAAGCCGGGTTTCTTCTCGATGCCAAGCTCGGTAACTACGGAGTATACGGTCGCGTTGATGCCGCAGTTTTCCAGGCCTTTTTTTACGCAGCCGATCGGGCAGCCATCAATGGCGACCACTGTGTCGACCTGCTTTGTCTTCCCGATCAGGCCTTCCACTCCGGCGCCAACGCCGACTGCGCAGAACATGTTGCCGATGCCAAAATTCGTGAGCGCTTTCGCAGCCTCATTAGACATCTGCCCGACGTTTGAGCCACCGGAACACGCCAGAATCAACACGTTGCCACCACAGCAGTTGTCTTTCAACATGAAAAGCACACCCCGCCTTAAAATGTGATGTACACAAAACGACAGACGACAAACGACAGAACAGCATACGGCACTATATAGAATGTTATGAACGGCGAACAGCTAAAGTGGGCCGCCAGAGGCGGCAACGGCAAACGGATATTTGTGAAAGGCTGAACGACGAAGACCTTGGGGGTGCTTTTATAAAAGCCCCCCAAACCCCCGAAAATTTTTAGAAGAACGGCCTCTTCATGAAGATTGGCAGCCGTACCTTATAATGCGCGTTACGCGCCGTTACGCATGCCGTACCTTTTGTTAACCCCCACTGGGGGCATCCAGCCAGGCTTTGACTTCGTTGGCTTTTGGCACGCGGCCTGTGACTTTAATCTCGCCATCGATTGCCACCGCTGGCGAAGACATGACTCCGGCTGCGATGATGCTGCGCAGATCTTCGACTTTTTCAAATTCCACGTCTGCGCCTGTTTCGGCGATGACATTCTTAACGAGTTCAGCCGTCTGCTTGCACTTCGCACATCCGGGGCCATATACTGTGACTTTTTTCATCTTTCTCTCCCTGTGCGAATTGCTGCGCAATTCGCCTGAATTGCGCAGCGGTCCGCCTACATTATCATGTTGAAAATATACCCGACTATCACAATGCCGCAGCCCACAACCCCGATGAATGTCGCGATAAGTCTGGGCTTGAGGACTTTGCGCAATATGATCATTTCCGGTAGCGACAGGGCGATGACTGACATCATGAACGCCAGCGCCGCGCCGAGAGCCGCGCCCTTCTCCATCAGCGCCTGCACGATGGGGATGATTCCCGCTGCATTCGAGTACATCGGAATACCGATCAGCACTGCCGCTGGCACTGACCACCATGTCGATTTGCCCATGATGTTTGCCATGAAATCCTCTGGCACCCAACCGTGAATCCCCGCGCCGATGGCAATGCCGATGACGACATATATCCAGACCCGGCCCAATATGTCACGCACTGCCTCCAGCCCGTCATCAATGCGTTCACTCCAGGTCTTGCTGGTATCTATATTCGCCTCGCCGGCCTGCATCTCATAGACCCAGTCCTCAACGTGTTTCTCCATTCCGAGGCGACCGATGATCCAACCTGCGAATATCGCGATGAAAACACCTGTCAGCAGGTAAATCAGCGCGATTTTCCAGCCGAACAGCCCCAGCAGCATCACCAGAGCGACTTCATTGACCATCGGCGCCGAGATGAGAAACGAGAAGGTCACGCCCAACGGGACGCCTGCGGTCACAAAACCGATGAAAAGCGGGACTGCCGAGCATGAGCAGAACGGCGTCACAATCCCGAGCGTCGCGGCCATGACATTCCCGACAGCTTCAGCTTTGCCAGCCAATATGGCGCGCGTTCTCTCGGGCGTGAAGAATGAACGGATGAGGCCGACTGCAAACACGATGAGCACCAGCAGCATAAGGACCTTTGGCGTGTCGTACATGAAAAATGCCACGGTCGAGCCGATCTTTGTCATCATGTCCGGGTCGGCGCTGGCGAGTATCTCTGCGGCGGACGCATCTTCGAGGCCGCAGCAACCTATCGCTCCTGCCGCGGGAAATCCCATCACATCGAACGCCAGCCATCGCACCAGCGGCTTGAGCGACCGATAGAGGAATACCCATGCCACCAGTGACGCCGCCACCAGCAGGAATTTATTGGTCGCAGAAAGCCGAGGTTTCGGCTCCTGTAACTCTTCGATTTCTTGTACTGCTTCTTCCGGCACTGCTTCTGAACTCATACTTCAGACACCCCTCCAACTCGACACTGCGCCCCAGTATCACTCTTGCATGACGTGCATGAGCTCTCGGCTTTTTCGGCCATTTTCGCATCGTCGCTGTCAATTGCTTTGGCTATGCAGTCAAAGACGTTGAGCACACAGGGCACAAGCAGGCGATAGTAGATATTATTGCCATCTCGCCTGCACGCGACGACGCCAGCCGCCTTCATCTGCGACAGGTGCCGCGAAACTGTCGGCATTGCGGAGCCAACCAGCTCCTGCAGTTCACACACGCACTTCTCTCCGCTCGAAAGCGCGTCGATCATTTTCAGACGCGCCGGGTGTGCCATGGCCTTCAGAATTTCTGCCCGCTGCTCGTATATCATCTCATCCATTGGTATCTCTCTGTCTGTTTCACTGAGTATATTCATTTTGCTATTTAGCATATTAGCTAAATAGCTAAGCAATGTCAAGACCTCGCACAAAAAAGCAGGCCGGCATCCGAAGATGCCGGCCTGTGCTCACTGCGTATGTTTTCAGGAGCCCGTATCACGGTGCGATGTGCTGCTTGTGCCCAGCCCCCGCAGCGTTCATCTACGGCGCATACCCCGGTTCCCACCGCCACGGCTCGGCGACGCCGGGAACACTCTTTGCCAGGTCAGAATATGAATACCACTTGGCGTGCCCGTCAAGCAGGCCCATGTTGCCGCCGCCATTGTGGCGTTTGCTGCTGTAGCTTGCACTGCGCCGGTACAGGTATCGCGCATATGTCTGTGTGTCGGCGGTGTCGCCAAGCAGGATTGTCTGGGCTGGATATTCGACGGAGGCCAGCGATGTGCACCAGCCATAGCGCGGCGGAATGCGACCTGCAGCCGCGTCTGCTTCGCCCTCGTTATACCTGTAGCCGAATTCCGCATAGTTCCAGCCATACCCGAGGAATTTCGAATATGTCGCGCTTGCCATGTCCTTGCAGCTCGGGCATGTCCAGATCTGCATATTCTTCGTATATGGCGCAAGCAGGTCGTACCATTGCCCGTTGCGCATCTGCGAACCGGGAACAAGTCTCTCATCGTAATCCTGCGTGTACATCAGCACCGCAAGCATGATCTGCTTCACATTGCTCAGGCAGCTTGCCTGACGCGCTTTCTCTCTCGCCCGCGCAAAAACCGGGAACAGGATCGCCGCTAAAATGGCGATGATCGCGATGACGACAAGCAGCTCAATCAGTGTAAAGCCATTCCGTCTCATCTTCGTTCCTCCCCTTTGATTGCTGATCTCCATTTGCTTCGGGCACTCAATCGCTTATCCCACGGTCTCGCGGGATAAGCACATTGATGAGCTCAGCGCGGCACAGCGGCACCTGCCGCGATTATTCGCGATCCCAGATGCTGGAATCCAGCAGATACGCATCACTTTGCAGCCATTTCGAATGGCCGTCACAAAATGCAACATTGCCCCCGCCATTGTGAATTGCGGATGGCAGATAATATAAGTAGAGGCCTTCCCAATCCGGATCAGAAGGACCGGCAATCCAGCGCGCCGGGGAGTATGCACACGGTGAGTTCAAGTCTATCAGCAACACCGTTTCCGCCGGTTTCGCTATTTGAGCGAGACCTATTGCTGGTCCGCAGCTTGAAGAGGAGCCATAACCGAGGTTGTCGCAGTTCATGCCATAGCCGACTGATCGGTCTGCACGGCTGGGGCATATCAACACTTGGTTGTTCTTGACGTATGGCTCAATAACCTGGTACCAGTATCTGTCATCGCCACCGACACCGGAAGTGCCCATGGTGTTGCGCCACAGCGGCAATTTCTCATCATAATCCTGAGTGTACTGCATGAAGCCCAGGCCCAATTGTTTGGTGTTGCTCAGACAGCTTGTCTGACGCGCTTTCTCTCGCGCGCGTGCGAAAACCGGAAACAGGATCGCCGCCAGAATAGCGATGATCGCGATGACGACAAGCAGTTCAATCAATGTAAAGCCATTCCGTCTCATCTTTTCTACTCCTTCTGACTATGAGTGGGAGAGTGCGGTCAACAATAGACAACGCAGATCAGATTGCTGTATGAAATAAACATGCGGACTCTGCCGCAGTATGAACCGCTACATTACATATGAATTCGGCGGATGCTTCCTGCAACACAGAGAATTCATATCAGGTATTCTCGTATCAATCCTGCAATTCCTCCCAATATTATATATATAGAATAATAAGTAACGCTTTACTGTCATCTTGCACAAAGTTTGCGCTGTAAAAAGGGCTTTG
Source organism: uncultured Armatimonadia bacterium (assembly GCA_964433395.1). Classification (GTDB taxonomy): domain Bacteria; phylum Armatimonadota; class Zipacnadia; order Zipacnadales; family UBA11051; genus UBA11051. Next base: position 5,737 of record CAYSRY010000219.1, read on the forward strand.
CATGATATAATAAAATACTCTTTGAGAGAGTTGTAACCGCTTTGGATGACACTCGGGGGGTACAATGGCCGTTATTGAGGTACGTAACCTCCACAAGGATTTTGGGAAACTGTCTGTGCTCAAAGACATCTCGCTCGAAGTTGAGCGGGGCGAGGTTTTCGGATTTCTGGGGCCGAATGGCGCGGGAAAGACGACGACTATCCGCTGCCTGCTGGGCCTGCTCCGACCCACATCCGGCGAGGCGTTGGTATTTGGCGAGACGCTCGAAAATCGTCTCGATCTGCGACGCAGAGTTGGCGTGCTGCTCGAACATGACGCGCTCTACAAACGCATGAGCGCA